>CAYNXO010000083.1:0-1523 GCA_964401205.1 Candidatus Undinarchaeota archaeon | reverse complement strand
TGCTCAAAAATTTTAGGGAAGAAAAACCTGCTCTTTGCAAATGTAAAGGATAAAAAAGAGGCGGAATTTTTAAGAAAGCTTGGAAAAGTTGAAGAAAAAAGCGCAACAGAGATTTTTGGCAGTGAAGCGATTATTGTTCTGGACCCAAAAGCTGAAAAAAGATTAGCTTCTGCTGATTTTGAAAAATATGATAAAATTTTAATCGGCGGGATTTTAGGGGAAGCAGAGCCTGCTGGCAGGACAGAGAAATTAATAACGTCAAAATTAAAAAATGCAGTTCCAAGAAATATCGGAAAAGCGCAGTTTTCAATAGACGGCGCTGTGTTTGTTGCAAAAAAAATCCAGGAAAATGCTGAAAAGGAATTAGGAGTTTTAAAAAATCCTGAAATAGAGCTAAGCGATGAGCACTCAATTGAGCTACATTATGCAATTCCGGTTTTTAAGGGAGAATTGATTTTTACGCCAGGGCTTGTGAAGTATATTAAGAAAGAGGAAAGCTGGGGATAAAAATGGTGCGCTAGCCGGGATTCGAACCCGGATCGCTACCTGTCTGCAAACTTTTTCGTTATTTTCGCAGGCGCTTGGCGCGACAAAATTCTTGGGATGAATTTTCCCAGGTTTTTCGCACTTCGCAACTGCGACAGCTTTGGCGAAAAAGCTGTGGCAAGGTAGAGTCCTACCGTTAGACTACCAGCGCACTTTTAAGCAAAATAATATATCCGATAGTGTATTTAAAGATTCAGTAGGAAAATAAAAATGTACTGGCAACTATTTAAAATACTCGTCCAGATGCGCCTGATGCCCTGGCTTTCCAAAATAATACCCGTACACTGAAGTAAATGCAATAACCTGCAAATACCCTGCCCAAAGATAAGCTTCCCTGAATATTGCCAGTGATTTGCCAAAAAGCAGTGCCAGAACTGCAACGTCAAGCAGGATTCCTGCAATTATAAAAATTAGGCCAAGAGAAAAGCCTGCTTTTAATGTTGCAGTTTTTTCCTTGAAATACATGAATGTGCAGAACAAAATCAGGAAAGGAAGAATTATCAAGTAAAGAAAATCCCTTGTTGCAGGTGAATTTGCCAGTGCAGGAATTGAAACAATAATTGACGCTTCTACGAATACCAACGCCCACAAAATAACACCCCAGATTATTCCGGACTTAAAATCAAAAGCCATAATACCTGTGAAATTGTTTAAGTACCGCGTATGCAAGTACGCGCGTACCGCGATACGCGTTACTCGGTACTCGTTACCTTAATTTATTTTACAGCGTAATTATCCTTTTGGCTTTGCAGTGACGCGCTTTAATTCAGTCGCGTCCATGTACGGGACATCCTTGTAAGTCTTTATGACTCCGCTTACCCTTATTAAGTCGCCGACTTCTGTTGTTGTGTAGTATGGGTAGCGGACATGCAGCTTCTCGCCTTTCTCGTCTGCAAGGAGGAATACCTTTCCTTTCTGCGTATCTGTTATTGACTTTACAACTCCCTGTATTCTCGCGCCTGCCTCAAACTGCTTTG
>CAYNXO010000082.1:0-1942 GCA_964401205.1 Candidatus Undinarchaeota archaeon | reverse complement strand
CTTTCAGGTGCTGGATGTTGCGATAGCAGCCCTTTCGCTTTTGCTTGCCTATACGGCAATTTACCTTTACAATGACATTGCTGACTTAAGCGAAGACAGAAAAGACCCGTTTAAATTAAAGTACAAGCTGATTGCGTCAGGGGAATTAAAAGTGGGCACTGCAAAGTTTCTCATGTCTGCATTTTATCTTGCCGGTTTTGCACTGGCCTTTTTTGCCGGGATAAAGTTTCTCGCGGTTATTTTCCTGCTTGTTTTGCTTAATTTTATTTACAGCTCGCCATACACACGCCTCAGAAACAATCCTCTGGCATTTTCCTTTTTGATTTTCTTCATTGAAATTTTTAAGTTCGGGGCAGGGTGGCTTGCTCTTGCAAAAGGCTTTAACCATTTTCCTCTGCTTTTCGTGGCAGCAATGTCAGCAGCATACGTCTTTTTGGGAAATATGTATAAACGGCGTGTTGAAGCCAAGGACTTTCAGAAAGACTTTGCAATTATCACTGCAATAGCAGCCGGGCTTTTGCTTTATTTTGCTTCGCTATTTGCATACTCATTTAAATTCCAGCTGCTAGTTTCGCCATTCCTTTTTGTGCTGGTGCTTATTCCCTGGGTGATTTACAGCAAAGAATGCCTGTTTGAGCGCACTTTTTACACGATTTTAATTGGAATATTAATATCGTTTGCAGTTGCTGCAATATTTTTTATAACCCCTCTTGGCGTTTTTAATGGGATAAATATAAAAATTGCGTATTTGCTTGGATACGCTGCAGGCCATAAAAGTATTTAATACAGCAGCCTCATAGATTGAGATGAGGGGAGCATGGCAATTAATATTGAAAGAATTCTTGCAGAGAAAACAAAGAAAGTTGATTCCAAAATTTTCAGCCTTGTCAATACATATGCTTCAAAAGAGCTGAGAAAGCCAATCCGCTATTTGTTTAAATCAGGCGGCAAGAGAATAAGGCCTGCCATTGGAATCATTACTACAGAAGCGCTTTGCTCAAAGCCGGAAGTGGCACTTTATCCTTCGGTTTCATGTGAAATTGTACATGCGGCCTCGCTGATTTATGATGACATACTTGACAACAGCGCAAGAAGGAGGAACAGGCCTACTGTGCATTTGAAATGGGAATACCCTAATGCAATTTTGGCAGCAAACCAGCTGCTGTCGCTTGCAATTAAAGCCATTGCAATTGACCCAAAGAGCAATACAACTGATTTTGCAAAGAAATTAAACCTGTTCTCTGATGCGTGGATAACGCTCTGCCAGGGAAAGCTGAATGACATGGTTGGGGACGTAAGGAAAGTAAATGAAGCGCAGGTTCTTGATATCATTTACAAAAAAACCGCTGTCCTTTTTGAACTTGCTGCAAAATCAGGTGCCATATATTCAAATACAAGCGGAAGCGTGGTTAATTCGCTTGCAAACTACGGCAAAAATGTCGGCACCGCATTTCAGATACAGGATGATATTTTAGGAGTAATCGGGGATGAAACTGTTCTTGGAAAAGATGTCGGCGGGGATATATTGGAAGGGAAAAAAACACTCATGGTTTCGTATGTGCTAAACGACGGCTCTGCAAACAACAGGAAAAAACTGCTTTCTGCGCTTGGGAACAGTAATCTTGCAAAAAGCGAATTGGATGATGTAACAGAGATGCTCGTGAGCAGCGGCAGTGTTGATTACGCAAAAAGCGTTGCGCGCAAATATTCAAATCACGCTATTGAGCAGCTTGATGTTCTTGAAAGCACAAAGCACAAGAAATACCTTGGCCAGATAGCAAAATATGTTGTCAAAAGATTAAAATAACGCAGGGAAATAAATTAAGGGCTATGAGCAATGAGCCGTGGGTGGTGGGCGTTTGCCCAAGGCTCAAAGCCCAATGCCCATAGCTGAACCATCTCGAGCCGTTAGGCGAGAGATGCTCGAAGCGTAAGCGTAGAG
>CAYNXO010000081.1:0-2015 GCA_964401205.1 Candidatus Undinarchaeota archaeon | reverse complement strand
CCCTTCTGGAGCAAGAGAAGCGAATGGCAATTTCATTCATCAGAAGACTTACAGCACTTTTTTCAAGCCTGTTTGGCCAAAAAAAACTCATAACACTCGGGATTTACGGAGAGCCGAACACAGGAAAGACTACTCTTGCCAACAAGATTTCAATGGACTGGCTTGGCACGCCTGTTGGCATAGTCAGCGACATGCCCCATGAAACAAGGACAATACAAAAAGCAGAGCATGTTGAGGTAAAAGCCGGCTCAAAGAGAATTATTATGAATCTGCTTGACATGCCGGGGCTTGCAACTCATATTGACTACAAAAAATTCATGCAGTACTACAAAAGTGGAAACAGGCACTCGGTTGACCTGATAAAATTAAAGGCGTCTGAGCTGCAAAAAATCGCAGAGAAAATCGGGATTGAAACAAACGGCAGCAAGAAGGAGGCCATAAAAATCATTTCGCAAAAAGCGAGCAGCAGCGAATTAATAAAAATCGCAAAGAGCCTTGGGATAAAAACCGCAAAACAAAAGAGAGGGAAGAAAAAATACAGCGAGGCAGAAGCAAAGAAAATTGCAGAAGAGGCAACAAAAGGCGTTGTGGAAGCGATTAAGTTCCTTGATAAGGTTGATACTGTCCTGGTTATGATGGATTCAACAAGGGATCCGCTTTCGCAGGTAAATATTATGCTTGTCGGAAACCTTGAGGCAAAGGGAATCCCGGTAATTATAGTTGCAAACAAAACAGACCTGAAAAACGCAAAGCCGGAATACATTAAAAATGCTTTTCCGCAGCACCCTGTTGTTGCAATAAGTGCTTTAAAGGGATACAATCTAGAAGAGTTGTATGACACTATTTCAAGAAGGGCAGGATAATTGGGGAAATAAATTCAGTAATCGGTACCGATAACGAACCAATTTAACAGATTAACATCATCGCGAAAATGGCGAAGTAAATGAAGTTTCGCTCGATTTTCGCTCACTATAGTTCGCGAAAATGGCAAAAAAAACCAAAAGCAGGAAGGGAAGGGGATTGAAGATTGATTTTATTTCAGCAAAAGCCCTTGATGGCATGACCCTGAACGAGAAAATAGCAAGCATACTGAAGAAAGTCAGGGAAAACCACATTGTTGTTCTTGATGAGTCCCTTGATTTCATAGAGGAAGCCAAGCTGGTTACAGCAACAATGGAGGGCATTGACGAGAATTTCAAGGGAATTGAGTTCTGCACCCTGCCGCGGAAGGGAAACGTGGTTGTGGAATATGCTTCAAAGACAATTGAAAAGCTTATAGGGAAGCAGTTTGCAAGGCCGGGATTGACTTTAGTCGGCCCCTCAACCATAATAAAGGGAATTAAGAGAGACCCGCAGGCGTTCTACGTTTCAGCAGAACTTTGAAGAAATAAATTAAGCTGGACGCTAGAAGTTAGACGCTTGACGCGTCAAGCATCCGGCGTTGAGCGTCAAGCTGAACCAATTTAACCACGATGCACCAATGCATAAAATGCAAGGCAATGTATGAGAACGAGGAAGTTCCTATTGTAAATGGGTGCGAATGCGGCTCACGGCTTTTTTTGTTCGTAAGGAATCCTACTGATATTTTGCGCGCACAGATGCACAGGAAGGAGCTTGAAAAGAAAATCGCTGTTATTGACAAGGAGAAAAAAGCAGTCCGGAAAGCGCGCAAAACAAAAGGTGCAAAGCGCGAAGAAGAGGAGTTCGGCGTTGAAACAATAAGGGTTCACGATATCGGCATTTATTCAATACATCTGGATGCCTTGATGAAAGGCGCGCCGATAATAGTTCTGTCAAAGGGCGGCTCTTACATAATAAGCTTCCCGACTCTTTTTGGTGAAGAGAAAGTTGTGGTGCCATTGAAATAAATTCAGCTAGACGCTAGAAGCTTGACGCTGGACGCTCAACGCATCAAGCCTCAAGCGTCGAGCGTCAAGCAATAACCAATTAAAACAATAAAAAGAAGTGCCTGTCAAGCGGTTCGGGAGGTGGGAGAATGGCATATTATAGAAATA
>CAYNXO010000080.1:0-2125 GCA_964401205.1 Candidatus Undinarchaeota archaeon | reverse complement strand
TTGCTGGGGTATCTCCTGTCCGCATATTGACGAGCTCAGGGCAACTCTTTATTACACCGCACCCCCGGCATCTTACCAGCTAAGTGTAAGTGTAAATAAATTAGGCACAGGCACTGTAGCTTCATCTGACGCAAAGATATCCTGCCCTAACACATGCTCTGCCAGCTACACCCCTGCAAGTACCACAACTTTAAAGGCAACTCCTGTGGCTGGCTATACTTTCGCTGGCTGGAGTGGCAGCTGCTCAGGCACATCAGCAACCTGCACAGTAGCAATGAGTTCTGCAAAATCAGCAGTTGCTTTATTCTCGGCTTCTGGCGGCGGAGGCGGCGGTGGCGGAGGATGCCTTAAACCACCTTGCGGCGGCGTGATGCAGTAAAAGAAATTTTTAAATAGTTTTCTTTTTTCCACAGCTAAATTTATATACTAAATATTTCTATTTTGTCCCTATGGAAATTCACACCGCAATTGACAAGTTTGAGGAACTCCGCAGCTTTTTCTTGGCAAAAAAGGAAGAGCTTGACGGAAAGCAGATCAGAGTTAAGGTAATGGCAGACAGCAACATTGTTGCAAACGAGGAGGGCTATTTCATAAACCCAGATAAAATAAAGGCAGTCCAGTTTGCAGACAATGAAAACGAGCTGAATGTCTTCCTGTTCAGGAACAAGAATGTTGATGAGGTTCCTATGAACGCAAAGTCCTCATTCAATGTTACGCGAGAGCTCTGGAAGGAAATGAGGCCGAAATTTATAATTAGCTATAACTAGCCTTTTTAAGAAAATATATAAATCCAGTTTGCCTATTTCCACTAGCCATGTACCTGAAAGCTTTTTTGGAAAAATACGGGCTTTTTGTCGCAATTGCATTTATTGTTGCTGTTGTTCTTGTGGTTGTTTTTTCGCCAGCCAAGGAAAGCACCTGCACTATTGATGAAACAGGCAGCTGCACAGCCGGCTCCATAAAAGTCCCTTCAACTCCTGGCTTTTATACATTTGAAGTTTGCATTGATAAGAATTCAGACCGCAATTTTAAGGACATTGGTGAATGCAGCGAAATTGTCATACAAGTAGTGTAGCGCTGATTAAAAACTAACGCTTTTTAATCTAAATCATCCTTGCTCATCAAAAAAACAAGATCTTGAAGCTCTTTTTCCCAGTATTTCTTTGCGTTTTTTGCAAACCCGCTTGCGCTTATTATAATTACAGGCGTTCTCCGCGAAACCGCATCCATGCCGATGCTTGAGACATCGTGCTGTGAAGCCGGCTTTTTGCCTGCATTCAAAACCCTGACAACATAAGTCTGCTTTCCAAACGGATTCGGGACTTTTGCAGTAAGCTCTATCTCTTTTCCTGATTTCAGTATTTTTTCTGATTCAACATCAATATTGTTTTTTTCAAGCCATGTGTAAACAATGTTCCTGAACTCGTTTGTTTCGTCATCCAGGCTCTTTGCCGAAATTTCGCCTGCACCCTCTTTTTTCTTTTTAACAGCTGTTTTTTTCTCAGCCTTTGGCTTTACTTTCTTCTCTGCTGTTTGAATCTGCTTAACCTGCACTTCAGGCTTCTTCATCGCCTCAAGCTGTGCAATTATCTTCTCATCCTGGGTTTTAACAGCAGCAGCTTCCTTTACAGCGCCAAATCTTGCAGACAGCTTGCTCATTGCAGTCTCTCTCGCTTTCTGCTCCTGCAAGCCAGGGCTGTACCAGCACCTGATGGGATTTCCATTGTAATCAAGCATAAATCCTCCGACTAAATCCTCAAGGTTTGAAAGCAAATTAGCTTCATCAGGCCTTAATTCAAATTCGCCGACAACATTTTCCTTCATTAATTTCTGCAGGATTTCCTTGTCCTGCGGAGTCAATGCGTCAGCGATTCTTTTCTGCAGAAGTGTCAGCTGGTCCGGATAAAAGTAGTACTTCATGCTGCCGACTTTCTTTTTTGAGCGCATGAGCCTGTTCTGGCTCACAGCATCAACAAGGACAGCAGTCACTATGATTGAATTCGCGCCGAGCTTCTGCGCTATGTCAATCGGAGTTGCCGGCCCGTTTCTCCTGATGAAATTTAAAATTTCTTCGTCAATTCGTGCCATTTTAATCTGTTAAATTGCTCTACGCTTACGCTTCGAG
>CAYNXO010000079.1:0-2140 GCA_964401205.1 Candidatus Undinarchaeota archaeon | reverse complement strand
TTTAATTGCACAGCAGAAAAAACCTGTTGACGATAGAGAAAGAAAAAAGCTTGAGAAAAAAGCAATTGAAATCTCAAGATATGTTCTGCCTGTTGCAGCTCAGACAGCTCTTGTTCATACAATTTCAGGGCTCACGCTTTACAGATTATGGAAAGTTGTAAATCAGCTGCCGACAACTTGGGAGCAGAAGCTTGTAATCGGGAAAATGGTTAGTGAAGTTAAAAAAGCAGACCCGAACTTTTTTGCGTACATAAAAGACCCTGTTCCGCTGGAAGAAACTCTTGAATACAAATTCGCAAGGGACTATTTGCGACAAGCGACAAGCGACAAGCGACAAGCGACTTTTCTTAAAGAATTTGATTCTGAACTTGGCAATTACAACTCAAAGTTAGTTTCCTACTTGAAAGACAATGAAAAATTAATGGCAGATTCAATAAGGCTGACAATGGGCTTGGCTAAAAATGAAATTTCAGATGAAGATGCAATTGACTTTGTCTTAAATCCTGAAAAGAATTCATATCTGCTTGATTCCCTAAATGTTTCAACTGTTTCTCCTTTGATGCGCTCAATGAATGCGCCTTATTTTGTCTTTAAGAAAAAACTTTCGCATTCAGCAGACTCGCAGGAGCAAAGGCACAGGACAAACCCTGCTTCGCGGCCTTTGCTGAATTTTATTGATACTGCAAATCCTGATTACATAACCCCTGAGCAGATTTCAAGAAACAAAAACAAAGAAGCAAAGGAAGTCTATGATAATTTTATGAGGGAGCTATGGGGATACAAAAACCAGCTTGTTGGAAACGGTGTTCCAGTTGAAGCAGCGCAGTATCTTCTGCCAAACTCTGTTGCAGTGCGAATAGTTGAAAGCACTAACTTTTTGAACTGGTTCCACAAGCTGAGATTAAGATTATGCCTTTGCGCGCAGCGCGAAATATGGGAGCTCTGCGTTGAGGAGCTTGAACAAGTAAAGAAAATATCCCCAAACCTCTGCAAATACATAGGCCCTGACTGCAGGATAAGGGTGAAAGCAAAAGCAGTTCCGTTTTGTTTGCAGGGCGCCTTGACCTGCGGAGAGCCTGTCTGGGCGTGGGAAGAGATTAAAAAAGAAAAGAGGCCAAATTAGCTTATGGCAAAAGAATATCTGCCAAAAGTTTCGCCTGAACTAAAAGCCAGAGCTTCAAAAATATGCTCAATTCTTGAAAAACAATATCCTCAGGCAAAAACCGTGCTTTCTTTTGGAAATCCTCTTGAAATTTTAGTTGCAACAATTTTAAGCGCGCAATGCACAGACAGCCGTGTTAATTTAGTTACAAAAGAACTTTTCAAAAAATACAAAACTGCAAAAGATTATGCAAATGCTGATATAAAAAAATTTGAGCAGGAAATCAGAAGCACTGGCTTTTACAAAAACAAGGCAAAGAATATCATAAATGCGGCAAAGAAAATTGTTTCTGATTTTAACGGCAAAGTCCCAAATACAATGGAAGAGCTTGTAACTCTGCCAGGTGTTGCGCGGAAGACTGCAAATGTTGTTCTTGGAAACGCGTATGGAATTGTTGAGGGAATTGCAGTTGACACGCATATGATTCGCGTAAATTACCGCTTAGGGCTTACAAAGCAGAAAGAGCCTGTGAAAATTGAGCAGGACTTGATGGCCTTATTGCCAAAAGATAAATGGTTCAACTACACATATGTACTGATTGAGCACGGAAGGAAAATATGCACCGCGAAAAAACCGCTCTGCAAAGAGTGCGTGCTGAATAAAATCTGCCCGAAAGCAGGAGTGAGTAAAAAGTTTTATGCCGGCTAAAAAAACACTGAAAAAATACAAGGCAAAGCGAAATTTGAAAAAAACCCCTGAGCCAGCCGGCGAATTAAGCACAAGCTTCTGCTCAAAAATAAAAAAAACTTACGAAATCCCAAAATCGCGGCCGGTTTATGTTGTCCATGAGCACCACGCATCGCATCTGCACTATGATTTGCGGCTTGAATTTAACGGAGTTTTAAAAAGCTGGGCAGTGCCGAAAGGAATTCCTCTAACTTTGGAAGCCGGGAAAAGGCTTGCTGTGCAGACAGAGGACCATCCGCTTGAATACGCTTCTTTTGCAGGAGAAATTCCAGAAGGAAATTACGGCGCAGG
>CAYNXO010000078.1:1139-2220 GCA_964401205.1 Candidatus Undinarchaeota archaeon | reverse complement strand
GCGAAGTAAATGAAGCTTCGCTCGATTTTCGCTCACTGATGTTCGCGAAAATGGAAACATACGAAGAACTTCTGCAAAGGGCAAGGAAACAGCTTCCTGAGCAGACAACTGAAAACATAAGGTTTGAGCTCCCTAAGTTTGACTCTTTCATACAGGGAACCCAGACAATAATAAAGAATTTCACAGAAGTTGCAAAAACACTTGGCAGGAACCCTGAGCATATTCTCAAATTTTTGCAGGCAGAAACAGGGACAAAAGGAGTCCTTGACGAAAGCCGCCTTATTTTGAAAGTCCAGAAAAAAGCAGACCTGCTTAATGAAAAATTAGCGCTTTATGTAAAGGAATTCGTGATGTGCAGGGAATGCAAAAAATACGATACTGAATTGAGAAAAGTCGAGCAGGTTGAGCAATTAAAATGCAAGGCATGCGGAGCTAAATATACTGTCCGCAAGGTATGATTAAATGGTCGCAGTGAAAGAATACAAGCAGGGAAATTCTGATTTTTTGCTAGCTGCCTGCGATTTTGATTTGTTGGGCAAGACTTTCAAGGACGAGAAAAAAGGGCTTGTTCTTGAATGCAGAAAAAGCTTTTACCACAGCCGCAAAATTACACTGGATGAATTTTCTGCATTATTGAAAAAAGCAACAATCGCGAACCTTGTTGGCGAAAAAACAGTTGGGATGGCAATAGAGCTTGGGCTTGCAAAAGAAAACAGCGTTATGAGAATACAAAAAGTCCCGCATGTGCAAATAATTCTTTCTTTGTCAAAAACTGCCGATTGAAATCGACGGCATGTTGAAGTAAATGAACGATATCATTCTTGTGATGCAAGGCGGTTTTTGACAGACAGTTGAAAACCACTCTTTTTAAAGAGTGGTGAAGTCGTGGTTTTCAACTGGATATAAAATCAGTACCACATTTCTTCAAGGTCAGCTGACGCAATGTCAATTGTAATCGGCTCCCTGCCTTCAATTCTCCTCACAACAGTCATTGGAACAGCCCTTTTCTTGAATTCAGCAACTGCTATTTCAGTCGGGTTTGTCATTTCTTTCTTTAGAGTAATCAAAATAGGCGCGCCCA
>CAYNXO010000078.1:0-1129 GCA_964401205.1 Candidatus Undinarchaeota archaeon | reverse complement strand
AAATCTGCAAAGCCCTTGCTCCGATAATTCTTGCCCTCTCAAAGCGTGTTAGCTTTGTTGTGGGATAAATTGCACCTTGAATGTTTTCAGTGTCCATGATAAGTTAAGCAGTCTTTTAACTACAATTGAAGTTATTTAAATAGTTTCTTCTCAAAGTTCTCGTGGATTTCCAGATGAGGAACATACCTGATTATGAGCTCCAGCCCATTTCTTCTCATTTCCATTTTCAGGTGCCTGTCAAAATTATGCGCAAGCACATAATGCTGCGCCCGTGTAAGCAGCTCTGCCCTGAAAATAAGGACAGCGAGTTTTACAGCAGCATCGTGTTTCATTCCCTTGTTCTGCAGCAAAACAATTATGTAATTGAAGTCGTGCTCCATCTTTACCCAGGAGCGTATTAAATCATGCACCCAGTGGCTTATTGTGTAATACCTGAAAACGCTTGCAAGCTCCTTTTGCACGCTTCTGCTCTTTGTAAATTCCCTTGCAGACAAAGTTAAATGGCCGAAAAGGGGGTCTTTGAGGTTTATTTTTTTGGATTTTGCAGCTTCCTTCTGCACTTTTTTGTCTATGGAAATCCTGTAACTACTGTCGCCGAGCCGTTTTTCGGCTATTTGGATCATAGCTGTTTATTTGGGAAATCTTAATATAAAGACTTTTCCAAGTCTTTTGGCATGATTGATGAAGATGCAATAATGGACGAGTATGAAGCTGGTGCAAACCAGGACGGGACAGGAGCAGCTCCTGCTGTCCAAAAACGCGGCCCAGCAGCGCCAGAGGAATTTGTCCGCGTAAGAATTCCAAATCCAAGAAACAGGGAAGTTCTTGGCCTTGTTGTTGAAGATTTCGGGAAAAAGCTGCTTGTAAAATGCAAGGACGGATTCACAAGAAACTGCAGGATTCCGGGGAAAATAAGGTACAAAGTTCACATTAATCCAGGCGACATTGTCCTCATACAAAAGTGGACTGTCCAGGAAAACGAAAAAGGGGATTATCTTTACAGATATACAAGAACACAGGTTGCACAGCTGATTAAGAGGGGATTTTTAAAAGAAGGGGAGTTGCAATAACGCCGTGAAATAAATTAAGGCGATGAGCAATGAGCCGTGAGCTCATAAAGCGAGGGTTG
>CAYNXO010000077.1:0-2283 GCA_964401205.1 Candidatus Undinarchaeota archaeon | reverse complement strand
CCCAGGCAAAGCATCAATTTAGGGGGGAAACCCTGCAAAAAGATATGCAAAAGCACGGGATTTATGTCAGGACTGTTTCCTATTCAGGGTTAGCAGAAGAAGCTGGCGCTGCTTACAAAAATATTGATGAGGTGATTGAGGCAGTCCATCTTGCAGGAATTTCAAAGAAAGTTGTAAAACTAGCTCCGATTGGAAATGTAAAAGGATAATTTAATTAAGGAATCCGCCTACTATTTTTATCATGCATAAAAAAACACTGGCAAAGTGGCTGCGTACTTACAGGGCTGGCGTAGAGCGCCAGAAGATTAAGCAGGCGCTCTCTGACCTGCGCATGGCATACCCGGAAATTGATTTCCTGCCTGCCTATGACAAGGCAAAAGCACTTTTTGAGTTCCTAAAACCAAGGGTAAAGGATGATCCAAAAGAGGAGCCAGGCAAAAAAATCCTGATTCTCCCGCCGCAGATAAAGGGTTACTTAAAGGGGAACTCAGGCCTGCATGACCTGCTCGGCACTGGCTGGGGAAACTGCTTTGTGCTTTCCCTTCTTTACACAATTCTTGCAAAGGAGCTTGATTTGGACTGCAATTTTTATTTTGTAAACATAAAAGAGCATTACGTTTGCTATGCGCTGATTGGCAGCCAAAAAATTTTAATTGACCTGGCAAACGGCATGTTTAGCACGGACAACAAGGGGCTCAGGCGTTTTCTTGAGTCAAGATACAATTTTGGCAAAAACGCTTTTCTGGTAGAAGACGAATTTTTGGCAATGTGGGCGCGGATAATGAGCTTAGAAGATTCAAATAAGAGGGCTGACTTAAAAGAAGCTGCCAGCCTTTGCACGAAATTCATTGGCAAATACCCGGGCTACTTTGTGTGCCTGTACAAGGGAGCAGCCTTTTTCCTGAAGCTCGGGGAATACAAACTAGCGCTTAAATGGATTGACGCTGCACTAAAAATAGAATTTAAATCCGAGGAGGTCCTGAAGCTGAAGGCAGATATCCTTTTCTCGATGAAGGATTACCTTAAAGCAGCATTTTTTTATGACGCTGCCTATAAATTAAATCTGGCCGAAGCCAAATTGGCTCAGTTGCGCGAGCTGGCTAAGTCAATGTGCGAAAAAGCTGTGGATGCGAAAAAATAGTAATGCCATTAAAATAAAGAGTTAAATTAAAGGCGCATAACCGCACTTGCTTTGCACCGTAAGCGCACGAGTTATTTTCGCCAGCCTTTTTGCCCCCTATACGAGCTTAGACTTTCTTAGTGGCAAAAAGGCTGAAAGGTAGCCCAAGCTAGGCCAGAAATAATTTTTGGCTTATTTTTATTTATGCGTTAATTTCTTCCGCACAACCTTTTTTAGAAAAAAAGGTTGATCAAAAAAAGTCGCAACGCTATAAAGTAAATTAAGCGTTGCTCCTCAGGCATAAATGCGTCTTACGCACGGCGCTATTTCTTCATCAATTTCTTGCGCTTTATGTAAGCCCAGACTGCCTTGAAAACTTTTGACGGAGGAATAGTTCCCTTTACCCCAATTGCCTTCAAGTTTGCATCCGGCTTTACTTTCATCCCGCCAAACGGCCCTGTTGCTGTCTTTACCAAAAGTTTTTTTCCTTTGAAGTAGCCCCAGAGGTTCTTTGTCATTTTTGTGGGCGCTTGTTTGCCTTTGCCAATTACTTTTGCCAGATTTGCATCTGCCTTAATTGTCATTCCACCAAACGGTTTTTTCTTTCCTGCCATTATGATACCTCCAATTGGTTCTGCATATGCATAAACAGTTTAAATATGTATTTGCCCCCTGAAAATGATGCAAAAGCTTTTAAATTTCGCTGGTTTAATGCCAGTGGGAGATTATGGCAGATTCAAAATTTGAAATAAGCAGTCCGGTGCCTGATGTAAAACTGCTGAAATATTTTACCAACCCTTTTGACTATTCAGTAGCTGCTGCGCGCACCTGCTATTCCCCTGATGTAAAAATGGAGTCTGATGTCACTCCGGACCAAAGAGAACGAATAGGCAAGGGCTGTTTGGAAGGCGGGCACCACACTGTTTTCCAGCACGCGACTTTTTCTTTTTCAATTGAGAACGTTTCAAGGCATTTTGTCTGGGCTTTCCTGCACTCTCACCCTTTTTACAATTCAGACCAGTCAAGCCAGAGGTATGTAAAATTAAATCAAGTTAATGTTTCAATCCTGCCTTCAATTAATGGAGAAAATACTGAGATTTTCAAGAAAGCTGTTTCGCGCTCATGGGAAACTTACACAAAATTAACTGAAATTTTGCTTAATG
>CAYNXO010000076.1:0-2315 GCA_964401205.1 Candidatus Undinarchaeota archaeon | reverse complement strand
TGTCTGGATATGAACTGCAGATAACAGGCGGCTCTGACAAAATCGGGAATCCGATGCGAAGAGATGTTGACGGCGCAGCAAGCAGGCGGCTTCTTTTGACAAAAGGCACAGGATACAGGGCAAAAGTAAAGATTAAGAAAGACGGAAAAACCTGGAAAGTAAGGGCACCAAAAGGCAGCCGCAAAAAGAAGCGCGTCAGAGGGAACACAATCGGCGCTGAAGTTTCCCAGATTAGCCTGAAAGTTGTAAAAGCAGGCGCAACTCCGCTGGAGCAGGTATTCCCAAAGAAAGAAGAAGCTGAAAAAAAGGCTGCAGAACAAGTTAAAGCTTAAAAACGCTAATGAAGCGGTATTGGGTTTTGAGTTATGAGTAATGAGTTTTAATTCACTCTATTAACCCACAAGAGTTAAAAAAAATTTATAAAGCATAGTTTTTGAGTTCTTTATATTATGCAAGATTTCAGGAAACTTGAGATTTATAAAGAATCAAAAAAGATTGCAGTAGAAATATATGCTATCACTTCAAAGTTTCCGCAAGAAGAACTTTTTGGAATAACTTCACAGATTAGAAGAGCAGCGGCCTCAATAGGGGCAAATATAGCCGAAGGCTGCGGCAGAGGGAGCAACAGGGATTTCTTAAGGTTTTTATACAATTCGTCAGGCTCATTGAGAGAAGTTGAGCATTTCTTGGAGTTGTCCGCGGAGTTGGGATATCTAGACGAAACCTCCTGCCTTAAAATTTCAAAAAATCTAGATTGTTTAAGCCGTATGTTATTTTTGTTTATACAACGACTCAAAACCCAAAACCCATAACTCATTACCGCTAAGCAAATTGATAAATAGCTCTTTGTTTATTCTATACCCCTAAAATGGACTTACCAGAAGTAACCATCGGAATGGTCGGTCATATTGACCATGGAAAAACTACTTTGACAGAGGCACTTACAGGTGTCTGGGCTGCCCGCCATTCAGAGGAATTGAAAAGGGGAATTACAATCAGGTTAGGGTATGCCCACACTACTTTTTACAAGTGCGGCGAGTGCAAGCCGCCTGAGTGCTACACTACAAAAGATAAATGTGCAAACAGCCA
The DNA here is from genome assembly GCA_964401205.1 of Candidatus Undinarchaeota archaeon. GTDB lineage: Archaea > Undinarchaeota > Undinarchaeia > Undinarchaeales > Naiadarchaeaceae > CAYNXO01. Next base: position 1,226 of record CAYNXO010000076.1, on the reverse strand, counting down.
TGACGCGAAAAAACTGCGCATAATTTCTTTTGTTGATGCGCCCGGCCACGAAACTTTGATGGCAACAATGCTCTCCGGAGCTTCTCTTATGGACGGCGCTATTTTAGTCATTGCAGCAAACGAGAAATGCCCCCAGCCGCAGACAAAAGAGCATTTGATGGCATTGGATATTATCGGAATAAAAAATGTTATTGTTGTCCAGAACAAAATTGACCTTGTTGATGAGAAAAGAGTAAAGGAAAGCTACGAGGAAATCAAGAAATTCGTAAAAGGGACAGTTGCTGAAAAAGCGCCGATAATCCCCCTAAGCGCCCAGCACCGCATTAATATTGATGCTCTGATTGAGGCGATTGAAGAAACAATCAAAACCCCGAAGAAAAATGAAACTGCAGATCCTGTAATGCTCATCGCAAGAAGCTTTGACATAAACAAGCCAGGCTCTGAAATTGAAAATCTGCACGGCGGGGTTTTGGGCGGAGCTTTGGTTGGGGGGACAATAAAGGCAGGAAGCGAGGTTGAGATTGCCCCGGGATTTGAAGGAAAGGAAACTGTAACGACAAAAATAATGAACATAAACGCTTTTGGCCAGAATGTAAAAGAGATACAAAGGGGCGGGACATTCGGGGTTGAAACCCTTCTTGACCCTTCACTGACAAAAGCAGACAAATTAATGGGCAGAATTTTAGGAACGCATGGAAAGCTTCCGCCGATTCATTCTACGCTTAATCTGGAAGTTCATTTGCTGAAGAGAGTTGTAGGAACCGAGGAAGAGCTAGAAATAAAGCCGATAGCAGTCGGCGAAACTTTTATGCTGAATGTTTTGACAGCCACAACAGTAGGAATTGCTGTTGCAGGAAAAAAAGGCACCTACTCGTTTAACTTAAAACTGCCGGTCTGCGCAAAGCAAGGGACAAGAGTGACAATTGCCAGAAGAATCGGAACGAGATGGAGACTGATTGGATACGGAGTTATAAAATAAGAGTTCTAACACATTAATAAGCATGAAATTCCCAGAAGGTTTTCCTGATGAATTAAAGAAAGTCTGGCAAGACCCCTTTTTTGAGAGAATTGCGAAACTGCAGATAAATGAGCTAAGGGAAGTGAAACAACATGCTTTGCAGAAATTGAGGGAAAAAAACTATTACACATGCCTTTTGAAAACAATAGATGAAATAAAGAAGAGTAAGATAGAGCATTTTCCAACATGCCTATTGTTTGAAAATAAA
>CAYNXO010000075.1:2098-2319 GCA_964401205.1 Candidatus Undinarchaeota archaeon | reverse complement strand
TCATCCCCCTCTCTTTTTTACTATGCAATACTAGTATTTACTCTTTTTGCTGCTGCTTACAAAGCAGCTTACATAAACGGAAAGGCAGGAGATATCTGCTTTGCTGAAAAAAAAGGTATGGCCTTATTACAAAAGACATTCTTGAAAAAATCCCATACATTCTAAAGGAACTATAAGATTGCTTATATGCCTATTTGGGGACTCCGAGCGGTCTCGAGCGA
>CAYNXO010000075.1:0-2088 GCA_964401205.1 Candidatus Undinarchaeota archaeon | reverse complement strand
ACAGTTTGCACAGAGAGCGAACGCCCCCAACGTAGTCCGCCTTTTCAGCAGGCCAGCCAGCAACTTTTCCCAGGTTTTTTGCCCCATTAAATAGCTTAGACTTGCTAAGTGGCAAAAAAGCTGTTTTGAAAGAACTATAAATAAATTATCGTCTTTTGTTTTCGTCAAGCTGTGTTATCTCAACTTTCTGTATTATCGGATGGACCTGTGCTGAAATTTTCTCGCCGGCTTTTATTTTCTCGTTTACCTGGCTCCATTTCAGCTCAGAGATTATGATTTTCCTGCCAAGCTGGTGCCTTATCTCAAGCGCAGTGTTCGGCAGGAACGGCGCCATTAATACAGAAAGCGCATTAACCAAATTCAGCGAAACAAAAATTGTTGCGTTCTTTGTTTTCTCGTCTTTCCAGGGTGCTTTTTCATTAAAGTAAACATTTCCGAATCTTGCAAGGTCCATTACAGCGCGCATGCCCTCGATGAAATTGAATTCCTTTATTTTCTGTGCAACAATTTTCTGCGTTTCCTTTATCTTTGCAAAGACTTCCTTGTCATCTGCGCTTAATTTTCCGGGCCTTGGGATTTTTCCCTTGTAAAAGCGCTGTGTGAATGTCAAAGTCCTGTGGATAAAGTTTCCCAAGGCATCACTGAGCTCGTTGTTTATGCGCGCTTCAAAGTCCTTCCATGAAAAATCCATGTCAGCGTTAAGCGGAGTTGTTATTGTCAGGTAATATCTTAAATAATCAGGGGGGTATTTTTTCAAGAAGTCTGAAACCCAGACAACCCAGTTTCTGGATGTAGACATCTTTTTTCCTTCAAGCGAGAGATATTCACCTGCAAGAATCTTAAATGGCAGATTATATTCGCCGTGGGCCATCAGCATTGCAGGCCAGAAAAGCGCGTGGTGGTAAATTATGTCCTTTCCAATAAACTGGATTATTTTTCCTTTTTTCCAGTAGTCTTTCCACTTTGAAGTGAAGTCCTCTGTTGCACTTATGTATCCGATAGGCGCGTCCCACCATACATAAAGCACTTTTCCCTTTGCCTCTTTCAGCGGAACAGGAACCCCCCAGTCCAAATCCCTTGTTATGCACCAGTCCTGCAGGTTTTTAATCCAGTCAAGAGAGTAATTCTTTACATTTGCAGGCATCTCCCTGCTGCTGAGGAATTTTTTCAGCTGCTTGCCAAATGCGCTGAGCTTGAAAAACCAGTGCTTTGTTTTCCGCATTTCAGGGGCGTTATTGCATATAATGCAGTGCGGATTGGTCAATTCCTTCAAAGCCCTGCCGCATTTGTCGCAATGGTCTCCGCGTGCGCCTTCGTAGTTGCAGCTCGGGCAGTTGCCTTCAACATATCTGTCAGGGAGGAACTTGCTGCAGGTTTTGCAGAAATACTGCTCAACTTCCTTGTCATAAATATATCCCTTCTTGAGTGCCTTCAGGAAAAATTCCTGCGCATTCCTGAAGTTTGTTCTTGTTGTTGTCCTTGAGAATATGTCAAAATCAATGCGCAATGCTGAAAATTCGCCCTGCATTACATTATGATACATTGTTGCAATGTCAATCGGGGAAACTTTTTCCTTGTCAGCGCGCACTGTAATCGGCGTTCCATGCTCATCAGAGCCGCATATAAATAAAACATTTTCATCATTCATTTTCAAAAAGCGCACATAGATGTCAGCAGGCAGGTAAGTACTCCTGATATGGCCTGCATGAAGCGGCCCGTTTGCATACGGAAGTGCACAAGTAACAAGAATTTTTTCCTTTGGCATTGGTGCGGTATATATAAGGGGAGCTGATTATTAATATTTTGACAGGGTTTAAATAATAAAAAAACCACTATGTAGTGGCGAAAAGCATGGTAGAAGGCAGTTGGGTAAAATATATTGTTGCAGGGGTAATCGCAATAATTGCCATTGTGGTTGTGCTTATTCTCCTTGGCATTATAGACATAAGCGAGCTTCAAGCAGGTGGAGGAGGAGGCGCAGTTTCTACAGGGCAAAAAGAAGCATCTCCGATGTCATCCTTTGTAATTATAATTCCGATTATAGTGATAATTGGAGCACTGGCAGGCTGCAAATTTTTGGGAAAGAAA
>CAYNXO010000074.1:0-2323 GCA_964401205.1 Candidatus Undinarchaeota archaeon | reverse complement strand
ATTTTCTGTTTAATTGGTTCAGTTATCAGTCTCCAATCCACAGTCTACCGTCCTTAGCTAGTGACTGATGACTGATTACTGATAACTGATGACTTAATTTATTTCACCAATATTTTACCGCATCCCCCATCCCGCATCCCCTAATTTATTTCACCAAGTAATTTCCACTTCATCAACCCTGAATTTCTGATTTACTTTTGTTTCCGAAATTTTTTGTTTTATTCCGGATTTGAACATCAACGCACCTGCCCAGCCAATCATTGCCCCATTATCGCCACAGTATTCAAGCGGAGTGTGGTATGCTTTTGCGCCCCTTTCCTTTGCCATTATTTCAAGCATTTCACAGAACCTCTTGTTTGCTGAAACTCCGCCTGTGATTAAAACTTCTTTTTTGTTTGTATGTGCCATTGCGCGCTCAGTAACTTCAATGAGCATTGCAAAAACAGTTTCCTGCAAAGAATAAGACAAGTCTTCAAGGGAATATTTTCCTGTTTTGTAAAGCCTAATCGCTGCTGTCAGAATTCCGCTGAAGCTCAAGTCCATTCCCTTTACGATGTAAGGCAGCGGGATGTAAGTTTTTCCCTTAAGCGCAAGCTTTTCAATCTCAGGCCCGCCAGGGTGCTTTAATCCAGCTTCCAAAGCAAACTGGTCAATGCAGTTTCCGATTGCCGTGTCAAGAGTTTCGCCGAAAACCCGGTATCTTCCTCCACTCAGGGCAATTACCTGCGTATTTCCGCCAGAGACATACAAAACAACAGGGTCTTTTGCAGCTGTAAGAAGTTTTCCGATTTCAATATGGCCTATTCCGTGGTTAACTCCGAGCAATGGCTTGCTGTATTTCAATGAAAGGTATCTGGCAACTGCTGCGCCGACTCTCAGGCAGCCGCCTAAACCAGGCCCCTGTGAAAATGCAAAGCAATCAATGTCCCTTAAAGAAAGTTTTGCAGTTGAAAGGGCACCTTTCACAACAACAGGCAAATTTTCTGCTAAAAAATCAGCAGCTTCCCTTGGATGAATGCCGCCTTTTTTCGGGAAATAAGTGCGCTTTGCATTTGCTAAAATTTTGCCGCCTGTTGTGACTATTCCAACCCCTATTGTGTGGGCTGTTGATTCAATTCCTATGACTATTTTTTCCATTTTTATTTGATAATAAAGGTCACACCTCTTAATCTATATGTTCTTCGCTAAATGCTGCATTTATTTCACCTATGTTTAGCTTCGCAGAGCTCTGCGCGACTTTTACTATATTTTAAGTTAGGCGTATAACCGCACTCGCGTTTCAGTGTAAGCGTGCGAGCTTCTTTTCCCAGGTTTTTTGCCCCTTACGTAGCTTAGACTTGCTTAGTGGCAAAAAAGCTGTAAATAAGTATTTATAATTACAAACACACTTTTTGTATTGGTGGGAACATGAGAGGCGCTTACGTTGTAACAATTGTTTCATTGCTTATATCAGCAGTGCTTGCAGGAGGCTATTTCCTTGTGCTGGACAAAAATGGCAATATGGCAACAGCAACTGTCGCGGCAACAGCCAGTATACCGTCTGAAACAATGGCTTTTAACCCTAACAACATGACTGGAATCGCAATTATACTTGTCATAATGGTGCTGCTTTCAGTTATTGTTGTAATTAAAAGAAGGGAATTTCTGGAACCTACTCAAAAATAATCGCGGTTTTTGAGTTCAGCAGCTGTTCAAATAATTCCTCAAGGACTTTTGGGTCGTGAATTCTTATCCTGTCTGCATGCGGAATCCTGACTTTATACGACGGCTTTTTGCCTGTGTAAACAACATTTACTCCTAAAAGATTTGCAGGATAGACAATGCGCTCAATGAGCTCGCGCGGGTTATTGGTTTCCTCAACAATTTTTATTTTCCTGGTTTTCAGTATTTCTGAAAGTTCTTTTATGAAAATGCCGTTTTTGCCTATGAAATTCCTTGCAAAGCCCCGCGGAACTATTACAAGGAACATTCCCTTATGGGAAATTGTGCGCTTGAATTCTGCGTGCTCAATCGTTGAATGGGATTCAGAAAGCTTCATAAGGGCGCGGGACATCAAAATGTCTCCTTCAGATATCTCCCCGCTCTTGAATTTGCTTTCACAGCCTGTGCAGAGTATGTCTGATGTCAGGCAGACGCTGCAAATTGGTGTCTTCACGAGTGTTATGCGAGTGAAGATGCTTGTAAGAGCATTTTCATCCCAGTCTCCCAAAAATATATGGCGGAGAGGGAATATATAAGTTACTAGAATTGATGAAATAAATTAAGGCGGTGAGCAATGAGCCGTGAGCAGTGGGCGTTTGCCCAAGGCTCAAAGCCCAATGCC
>CAYNXO010000073.1:0-2376 GCA_964401205.1 Candidatus Undinarchaeota archaeon | reverse complement strand
GTTTTTTGCCCCCTTAAATAGCTTAGACTTGCTTAGTGGCAAAAAAGCTGTAGCGGGCCCGAGGGGATTTGAACCCCCAACCTACTGATTAAGAGTCAGTTGCTCTAATCGCCTGCGAGCAGTGCTGCGCACTGCAGGCAACCAGCTTGAGCTACGAGCCCATATGTTATTATGAGTTCTAATAATTAGCAAAGTATGATAAATAACTTATTGAAGGCAAAAATAAATAGTTAAGCTTATTTAATCAATTCGGTTAAAGAAGCCCATGGTAGGATTCCAGCAGATTTTGTTTTTAATCGCTGTCACAGCAGGCGGCGGCTACTTGGGAATGTGGCTGCGCAGATTTGAAATGTCCGGCTTTGAGCTCTGGTTTCCGCTTGGCCTGATAACCGGCTATGCAATTAATCCCGTTGCCGGCTTCATTGTAGCTTTTGCAATGATAACAATTACATGGGCCCTGCATCCATATGGTCTGCACCACCTTGCAATAAGCGTTGCGTCATTCGGGGCAATGTTTTTCATTGCAAAAATTTATTTTCCGGCCACTGCAGAAACTTTTTTCCTGCAGGCAATGTATGTTGCTGTAATATTCCAGGGTGTGTCAAATGCTGCATATATTATTACAAAATACCCCTGGATTAGAATTGCAAGATTTGTAATGTTCAATCTGCTTCTGTGCTGGCTCTTGTTTTCAAAAGTGGGCTGGCAGCTATTGCTGTGGCTGCAGCTATAAGTGGCTTATAAATATCCGAAAGGCGTATTATAAAAAATGCAGCAAAACGAATTTACTAGCCAGCAGTTCAGGGAAGAAAACCGCGATGTTGGTTTTAAAGAATACCTAAAAATGAGCCGAAAGACCCTGAAGGAAGCGTCATTTGCCCTTTTCATTACAATTATAACATCTGTTGTTGCAGGAGTTGTCCTCGGGGTCTACAGGGAAACACTGCTTGCAATGCCGGGGCTTATTGTTTTAATTCCCGGAATTTTGAGCATGCGCGGCACAATACAGGGGACTCTTGGCTCAAGGCTGGGAAGCGCTTTTCACCTTGGGCTTATTAAAAAACCAAGCCTCGCTGACCCTATTGTGAGGCAGAATGTTTATGCTGCAATAGCAATGAGCGCTTATCTTGCAGTGATTGTTGCTGTCTATGCAGCGATTCTGTCTTTTATATTTAAGATAAAAAGCATGGGCATTTTTTCACTGATATCAATTTCATTTATCGGAACAATGGCCTCAACACTCATTCTTTTGCTGCTAACTTTCCTGATATTGTTCAAGGCATATTCGCATGGATGGAATATTTCAACAATACACGCTCCAATAGTTGCGTCCTTTGGCGATTTTGTCACAATTCCGGTAATGCTTTTCACGGCAATCGGGCTTGGATTAATAAACGCTGAGTTCCACGAAACAATCACGCTATTGATAATTGCTTTCCTGATTGCAATGGTTTACCTTATGCTTTATTTGCCGCCTGAATTCAAAAAAATTATCAGGCAGTCAATACCGATTCTCTCCCTAAGCGCGATTTTAAGCGCATCGTCAGGATTGATTTTGCAGGATAACTTAAGGAAATTTGCGCAGATACCGGCTGTGCTTGCGCTTGTCACCCCTTTTGTAGGCCAGGGGGGAAACATAGGAAGCGTTTTTGCATCAAGAATTTCCTCGGATTTGCATCTTGGGCTTATCAGGCCAAAGTTTGAAATAAAGGGGCGCGCAGAGCATGAAATCTCGCACACTTACATTTTCGGAATACTTAATTTCCCGCTTATCGGAGCGCTTGTATATGTTGTTGCACGATTAACAGGGCTTCCTTTACCTGCAAATCCGATGCTCCTGGTTTTAGTCAGTTTGATTGCAGGAGCGCTTTTATCATCAGTAGTTGTGATATCAACTTATTTCTTCTCAATAAAGGCCTACAAGCACGCAATTGACCCAGACAACATACTTATTCCGATTGTTGCTGGAATGGCAGACATACTTGGCGTAGTGAGCTTGTTTGTTGTGCTGCACCTTATGGGAGTGTTTTGAGGGAGTGAAAAGTATTTAATTGAATGCGGGGAAACAAATTAAAGATTCGAGATGCGAGATTCGAGACGCGAGACTCAGGCATAATTGCCTCTTGACAAACCAATTGCAAGAGTCTCTTGTCCCGTGTCCCTTGTCTCTTATCTCAACCAATTTAACAGATCGCCGACGTAGCTCAGTGGAAGAGCGCTAGACTCATAAGTTATTTATGAGTACTGACTCAAACTTTGTTTGGGGATGACTTAACTAAGAAATCTAGAGGCCGTGTGTCCGATCCACACCGTCGGCATCAGCACAGTTTTTTTCGCACTAAGCTAGTCTAAGCTATGAAGGGGCGAAAAAATGCT
>CAYNXO010000072.1:0-2410 GCA_964401205.1 Candidatus Undinarchaeota archaeon | reverse complement strand
CAAGGATTCGGGCCTTTGGCAGCTTTTTCGCGAAAGCTGTCGTAGTTGCATAGTGCGAAAAACCTGGGAAAACTCAGCAAATGAAAGTTGTCGCGCCAAACGCCTACGAAACAAAAATCGTGAAAAGCTAAAGAAAGCCTGAGACAGCAGTTCGAATCTGCTCGGGGCTACTTACAGCCTTTTTGCCACTAAGAAAGTCTAAGCTCGTATAAGGGGCAAAAAGGCTGGCGAAAGCATCTCGTGCGCCTACAGTGCAGCACAAGTGCGGTTATGCGCATTCCTTTAAAATTGTATAAGCTGTGTGCAGGGATGCGCCTAATAATAAAATTTTATTTTTAATAGCAGCTGTCAGTATTCAATCTCCATTTTTAAGTTGCTTCCAAAACAGCTTTTCTTCATAAGCAGCGTTATTCTTTTCAGTGCCCCCTTAAAATTATTTTTGTTGAGGTTGAGCGATTTTTTTATCCCAGCCAAATCACTTTTTTCAAGAATTCCTTTGCTCATCTTTATTTTGTTTGCAGCATCAATTATCTTCAAATCCATTGCAGCCATTTTTTTGGAATTTTTTGTGATAAGGTATGTTTCAATTTTCACATCCAGGGACCCTTTTTTCGGAATCAAAGCAACTGCATTTGCATTGACCTTCATGCAGGCCAATTTTAGCCGCAGTCCATATGCACTTGCAATGCAACTCAACGCATCCGATACAGAGGGATAGTCACGGTAATATGTAATTATAATCCCCTTCTTTACGCACCTAATTAGCTGCGGCAAAAAATAGAGTATTTCAATAACCGGAATTGGCTCAAATGAAAATGCAAAATCTGCAACATCGTCTTTGAATGGCAGAAAGTGCGCATTGCATACGACAAAATCTGTTTTCTCGGCAAATTCTTTTGGAATGTTTTTTCTTGCAAAATCAACTCTGTCCCTTGATAAGTCAGCGAAAATAAATTTTTTTGCCTTTAGCATGCTTGCAACCTGGCCGCTTGAGCCTGCAAAAACAAGAATTGTGCTGTCTTCCGGCACTCCTGGTATTGAAAAAAGTTCGTGTAGCTCTATGTCTTGACTATGCCCCGTTGTCGTTGTTGGATTCCTGTGTTTGCTCCAATGTCTTTCCCCCCAAGATCCGCGCTCTTCGATAAACTGCAGGTTGGGCATTAATACTTTCATCACAATATAGTGTGCTTATGCAGTTTTATACCTTTATAGAATCTCTGCCTGCCTTAAATAAGAACTTAAGACAGCCCTCAATCCCTCTTCGTTAATCAGCTCGGAATTCTGGCTGAAATAATTGTTTGTGTCCAAAATCTGCGTGATTGTTTTTGAATTCATCAAGCGGTCAATCCCGCCTGTTTTCTGCATTCTTATCACAATGTTAATCCTGTCCTGCACTCCTGCAGGGATTGTGAGGCCTTCAATTGTAATTATCCTGCTCAGGTTCAGCTTTGAAATGTAAATTCTTGCCTGCTGCCAGCTCCTTTTGCTTGCCGGCGGAAGATAAGTGTAGAAATAATAATTTGCCTCAGGAGTTGTCCTCGTTGCAACCCATCCGCTTGCCAGCACCATTTCATTCATTGCCTTTGCAATATACTCGTCTTTGTTTGCAGCTGCAATTTTCGGCAGTTCAACCTTTGTTTCTGCACCCAAAATCGGGGCAGGATTATTTTCTGCTGCAGGGGATTTCTGCGCTTCTGCCGGCTTTGAGCTTCCTCCATTCAAAAAATTTCGCAGATCGTATGGTTGCATAACACAAAAATAAAGAATCAATAGTATAAAAGTTTAACTGTTCGTTTTTTTATGAAATCGTGCCTATTCTTTTTATCGCGTGCAGCGGCAGAGGGCCTTCCTTGCATATGCTCCGCAAGATTCTCTCGTAAATTCCGTTGCCGATTCTTTTTATTTCCTTGCTTGTTTCAGAATCTGTTGTAAACATTATTCCATTCTTGTTTTTCCCATACAAAGTGTAGATATAAAAGTCATTTTTCCATGCACTGTCCCTGAAAAATCCTCTTTTCTCCCCCCGTACTTTTCCCCAGTATTTCCTCCAGCTAAATCCTTCAAACATATCATTTATTTTTTGCGAACCCTTTCCCTCATCAACTTTTGTTATGTAGATTTTAGTCGGAACTATCTTTTCTCTTGCGAGTATTGCGCTTACTTCCTGCCGCAGCCCCTCCTGCATTCTCAGCTTTTTCTCCAGCTTTTCAATTACATTGCCGTGGCTCTTTGATACTAATATAAGCTCAAAGTGCGGTTTGTTCATCTCACTCCCGCTATTAAGTGCAATAGTATTAATATATAATTTACTGTTAAATGAATTACAGACTCGAGATTTCGAGATTCGCGACACGCGACTCAGGCATAAATCCCTCTTGACAAAATTAAGCAAGAGTCGCTTGTCCCGTGT
>CAYNXO010000071.1:0-2441 GCA_964401205.1 Candidatus Undinarchaeota archaeon | reverse complement strand
GCGCCTTCCCATAAAATTAAGCTTTTAAAATTTTCTTTGCCTTTGAAATCAGCTCGTTTAATGCCCTTTCCTTTATGTTCAGGTGCATTTTTTCAATATCAATCCCAGCAAGTTCCCTGATGCTGATAATGTCATTTTTTATAAGCTCTTTTTTTGTTTTCTCATCCAGCTTCAGTATTGTAACAGGATAAAGCCCGCTGTTTGCTATCCATGAGCGCAGGTCATTTCCTGCAGGATAATTCCAGCTTGTCATAATAAGATTCTTTCCTTTTCCATATCGTATTGCGTGCTCTGAAAGTTTTGTATTTGTAACAAGCCAGGCATTGTCAAGCTCTGCCCCGCCTTTATTTAAATCATCAAAAGCTGCCCAAGTCTGCATAACTTCCTGCAAGCCGGTGAATCTATGCGCATTTGAGTGGTGCTTGCATTCAACATGGTATTTTTTCCAGTCTTTTTGTGCAATAATATCAATCTGGTGCTCAACAAGCTCGCCTTTCTTTACAACATTCCACTGCGTTTCATAGCCTTTTGCATTCAGGAGCTTTTGCACATATTTTTCAAACTCCTCGCCGTCAAAATATTCTGCAATATTATCCCTTAGCACATAGCTCAGGGCGTGCGTTTTCTCAAGCTTGTCAAGTTTTCTTAAAACAATTTTCAGGACTTCCCTTGTGCTTATGCCATCATAAACCGCTTTTTCAACTTCATCTGCAATTCGCTTTGCATTCTTTTCAGAAACTCCGCTTCTTATGCAAGTATAGTAAATCTTTCCCTTGTCAAATTCCTGCTTTTCGCCGCTTGCTTTTATGACATAAACCATGATTATATAGCTCCAATTGTGCACGTATCGCCCATTCCGGAAATAGCAAGCACAGCAATTGCATTTCCGTTGCCAACAGGGACTATCACATCTGAAACAGATAGTGTAATGCCTGCAGCTATGTAGTCGCTGGTTTTAATTTTTATGTATTTAGTCCCTGAGTCGCTTTCTGATTTAACTGTAAATTTTGCGCTGTAAACCCCTCCCTGCTCCTCATACACGCCGTTGAATTCCAGTGTTTTGCTTCCTGAAACCGCTTTTTGTCCTGCAGTGAGCTCCTTGATAGAGCTGCATGAAACAGAACTGGCTGCTGATGAACTTCCTGCTGAACTGTTTGAGCCTGTTCCTGAGCTAGTATTGCTTGCCGGGCATTGTGCAGTGCTCAAAGAAATCTCTTTCTTCATGCACCAGTCAATTGAGCAATAACAGCACTGGATTTTCCCGCCGCAGCCGACTTTGCTCCCGTCGCATGGAGTTCCGTCTTTTGCCGCGTAAATATAATTGACGCACATTGCGCCGTATAAATCCCCGATATTGACGCAGTCAGCGTCTGTTTTGCAGTATTTCCCGTTTTTCAGGTAGGCAATCGGAATATTTGAAGAGTCAATTTCGCCTGTAGTGGCATTCAAATTAATTGTAAGGTTTTTGCCGCCGCTAATATAACTTGCAACCCACATCGGGTATGGCGTGCCTGCCTTTGTTAAAGAAAGCGCAGCAGCAGGATATATTCCTAAAAACAATTTCACAGCCTCTGATTTGTTCAGGCTTTCCCTTACACTGCTTTCGCCTGCAAATTTAACATTTCCTGCAATTTTTATTTTCTCGCCTCCAGTGGTATTGTTGCCAGCAGGTGAAGTTCCCTGCACGCAGCCGGCTATTATTATGGCTGAAATTAAAACCAGTGCAACCGCAAATTTATTCATAGGAGGCAATAGTGTGGGGTTTTTTAAATGTGTTTGCCCTCAAAATTAATTAGGCTCATCACCGCACTTGCATTTCACTTTCGGCGCAATAGTTATTTTTCCCACCGCCGAACAACGTGAGGCGGGTAGTGAAACCGTAGAGGTTTCACCTGAGGTTTTTTGCCCCCTACATAACTTAGACTTGCTTAGTGGCAAAAAAGCTGTACGCAACTAATTTAAATGCCAAATCCCATTTAGATTTCTAGGAATTCCACTTGCCAAAGTGGCTTTAAACTAATCTAATCAGACACACCCTGTTAAATCATTGCGGTGTGTTACTCAACATCGGCTGGTTGCTTCCGCGCGAAGCGCGGACTCTTGGGGCGATGTTGGACAAAAGGCGGAGGAATCGGCTTCCTCCAACCAATAAATTGGTTGGTTCCCAGCCGATGTTGATGGTTCAAAAAAAGCAAAAATTATTGTCCTTGGGCGCTGCTGTTTTTGTCGCAGTATTATTAATAATCCTGGTAATCAGCCATATCAGGCCTGCGATAACTGGTTTTTCAAGTTTGGCCCCTCTTGCTGGCGGGCCGTCAATAACAAAAAACACAGGCACTGACCTAAATATTACTGTTTTGAGGAGATGGGCTTTTTTTAACTTTACAATAACGACCGCAGACACTTATGTTGAAACAGTTCACTTTGAAACAAACACAACT
>CAYNXO010000070.1:0-2443 GCA_964401205.1 Candidatus Undinarchaeota archaeon | reverse complement strand
TAACTGCTCCGGAAAAAATTGCGCCAGCAGAAAAAATAAGAATTCCTGATTGGGCTTATTTGGTGCTTTTAGTTGCTGGTTTGATAATTGCATTCAGTACTTTTTATTCTTTGAGGCATAATCATAAATACATGAGAAAAGTTTCGAAGTAGTAATATAAAAAAATAATAGCTGCGCAGAAAAAAGTATAAACGCAGTGAAATAAATTAGGGCTTGTGGCTAGTAGCTCATAGCTAGTAGCGCTACGAGCCACAAGCTACTAGCTACAAGCTGAACCAATTTCAAAGATGATAACTGACTTAATTATCAACGAGGAGATTAAGAAATTCCTGAGAAAGCCACTTGGAAAGCTGATACAGGAAAAAAACCTGCACTCTTATTTTAATGACGAATTAATTGCAGTCGGCGACAAGGTAACCCTAACCTGCCTGAAATTAGGGTTAGTTCCGCGGCTTGCAATTGTTGATTACAAAATAAAGCGCAAGCAAATAACTGCAAAAGAGAAAAGGCAGCTGAAGAATTTCGGGACAGTTGTTTTGCAGGCAAAAAATGATGCAGGGACAATTTCGCTTGAAGCCTGGGAAAAAGTAAAAGAAGCGCTTAATCTCCAGAAAGCAATTGCGAAAATTGAAGTCAGCGGGGAAGAGGACCTGCTTGCCCTTGCTGTAATTTTAAATGCAAAAGAAGGCGACAGGATAATCTACGGCCAGCCGAGAAATGCTCTACGCTCCGCTTCGAGCATCTCACAAAGCGAGGGCTTCATCCAGCATCAACGATTGGGGGGCGCAACAACGCCTGCAACCACCCTCGCTTTGTGTCGCTCCGCTCGAGAAGGAATTGTCCTTGTTGAAGTTACAAATGAGAAAAAAAGAGAATAAAAAAGTGCACATAGTGAGTCATTTTGATACAGATGGAATAAGCTCTGCTGTGATGTTTTCCCTTTGCCTGAAAAAGAAAAAAGTCCCTGCAGTCCAGTTTGTCAGCGAAGGCGCAACAATTCCTGCTTATATTCAGGAGCGCATCAAAAAAAGCAATGCAAAAAATTTGATTGTTCTTGACCTGGGCGGAGAAGCGCGCAGGACTTTAAGCGAACTTTCAAAAGAAATGAAAATCCTGGTTATTGACCACCACAAAATTTTTGAAAGCGATTTCGGAGGGACCCTTTACCTGAATCCGCTGCTTTTCAATTCTCCTGAAAACTACTGCAGCCCGACTTCTTTCCTTAGCTGGCAGATATGCAGGAACTCAGACTGGCTTGCAGCAGCAGGGGCAATCGCAGACAAGGGAAACCTGCCTGCAAGGGATTTTCTTTCTAAAGTTTCCAAAAAATACAGGCTCGCTGACATTAATTATGCCATTGACCTTCTCACTGCAGCAGATGTAAAGGAAAGGAGTGAGGCTGCTGTCAAAATCCTGCTGAAAATAAAAAGCATGAATGATCTTTTCAAAAGTGAGCTGGTTGAAATGGAAAAAGAAGTCAACAGGGAGATAAAAAGAATCACTGATGAGCACAGCCAAAAGGCCCTTTCCCTTGGCAATGGCAAAATCCTGTTTTACGAAATCAAGTCAGGCCTTGCAGTCCGCGGCTCAATTTCAGACGCGCTTCAGCAGATGTACCCTGGCAAAATTGTAATTATAGGCGAAATTGAAAACACGCATTATGCGCTTAGTTTCCGCACAATAACTGCAAATGTTGATTTTCCTACATTAATAAGAAAGTCAATTGAAAACATGGAAGGCGCACACGGCGGGGGGCATGCAAAAGCAGCAGGGTGCAAAATTAAGCTTGAGGACAAGGAAAGGTTCTTAGAAAGATTTATAAGATATCTAAACAACAAATATGTCTGATATGGTCAAACACCACGTCTGGAAAGTATTTTCCTTCAGCGGCTGGTTCATACTGCTACTTGGCATTATTTTTGGGCTTCTTTACGCAAGCATAATTTTTGAAACCCAGATACTCGGCGCAGGATTCCTTGTTGTTTTTGGGATAATCCTTGTTTTAATCGGCGAGTATGCCCTTGGCAGTGCAGGAATAGACGGCAAATATAGGATGGTTTTCAATGCGCTTTCAATTGGCGGTGCTTTTTCGCTTACTGTCGGGATAATCTGGTTTGTAATCCAGCTTCTTCAGAAATACCAGAGCTGGATGGCAGTTATTGTGATGCTTGCTCTTGGCGCAGTATTAATTGTTCTTGGCGAGAGCATAAAATTTGAGAAATGAAACTTACAATAGAACTGGATTCAAAGCGCACAATAGTTTTGTCTGCTCTACTTGTTTTTCTTGTAATCAGCAGTTTTGTTCTTGCCGCAACCAGAGGAACCGCGGCAAAGCAAACGCAGGAATCCCCCTCAATTGCAGCGCAGTTCGGGAACAGCTTCGTGTGCATATTTACCCAGTGTGGCTGGCCTTCAATAGTTTTTCTGATACTACCCGCGGTTG
>CAYNXO010000069.1:0-2631 GCA_964401205.1 Candidatus Undinarchaeota archaeon | reverse complement strand
GGCACATCACCACACTTGATTTTTACGGTAAGCGCGCGAGTTATTTTTCCCAGGTTTTTTGCCCCCTTTGCAGCTACGATTTGCTTTGTGGCAAAAAAGCTGAAGCGCTGAGGGTGAGATTTGAACTCACAACCCCTTGCGGGACAGGCTTAGCAAGCCTGCGCCTTACCGGATTAGGCTACCTCAGCATAGTAAGTATGAAATAATTGAGCTCTTTGTATATATTTTTATACCTACTGGAAAAGTTTATTATCCTTAATTGTCAGGATAATCTTAGATATGAAAAAAGAACTTCAGGAATACTTTGAAAGCATTGACTTTTTGCCCGTAGGTGAAAAGATAAAAAATTTAAGCATAGCAATTGGTTTGGCCAGAAAAATCGGGAAAGGGGACAAAGCAGATGCCACTGCTGGACTTGAATTTTTAAGGCAACTTGGAAGAAAAGAATTAAACGAAGCCATAAAATCGCTTAGCATCAAACAAGGAGAAGAGGTAAAAAAGTTAGCAGAAATGCAGGTTATTTTCAAGAGATACTGCTCAAAAATTAAAGAGGCGCAAATAAAGGCAATTTCTTACCCGGATGATGTTAAGCGGCTTGAGGTAATGGGGTCTGTAGGATTAGCAGTTTATTTTACATCAGGGGGGATGGAAAATTGGTTCAAGAAAAATATTGCGGCACAGAATATGCGCCCGTTCCGGGCAGATATTGATCCGGAAATAGAAAAGAACATAATTTATTTTAATGCCTTTGGAATCGCTTATTTGGCGATTGATTGTAGAAAGGTAAAAGAGGGATTAATTAATGCGATATTCATACAGCCTATGGTTTTCTTCCAAGCAGAAAGCTGGCATAAAAAAATTGGAAAGGGAACCCGGCAACCGCTCAAAAAAGCCCATTTGCTTATGCTTTTCATGATTTTAAAAATGGCTGAAAATAGGGGATTCAAAACAGTGGCAGTTATGATGCCAACGAAATGGACATGGGGAACTGAAAAAGAAATTTACAGGGAAATTGCAAGCATTACTGACAGCCATAAAAAAGATGAATTCGGGGAATATCTGAAAGAAGTTTATTTCACAAAGAAGTGAGGGCTATTCAAAACTTATAAAAGGATTATTGGCTATATTATTGCTGGCACACCTAGGCGGGAGGGTAGCAGTCTCCTATACCGCAAATCTGCTTTACGGCGGGCTGAATGCTTTGGGCGGCTTGGGGCGCAGCTATTGTCTCTTGCAGGGGCGTCGAAGCTTCGTCCTGTGGGGTTGAGTGTTTTGTGAAACGTGTCAGGTCCGGAAGGAAGCAGCACTAAGTAAAATACAAGACGCTCGCAGAAAACGGAGTGGAGCTCCTTCAAGGGGTTAACAGTGGCAAGCGGACATTTCCACCAAGGATGGTGTGCTACTTATTCGGTTAAATTGGTTCAGCTTGTAGCTTGTGGCTCGTCGCTTGTCGCGCTACTAGCTGCGAGCTATTAGCTACTAGCTCGTTATTTATTTCACCGCGTTTTTATTTGCTCAAAAATCCCTTAATCCAGTCAAAGAACTGGGCATAAAACGGCTTCTGCACAGGCATTGTCGGGATGTAAACCGGCTTTGGATGCTCTGGCGGCTGGATGAAATCGTGCCGTTGCAGTGTGCGCATTATTTTTGCCGCGTCTTCTGTGTTGAAATTTTCCCTGTAAAAGACTGCTGTGCTCTTCATTGCTGTTTTATAGAATTCAATGCAGTCCCTGCTTGCCACTTTCAGTGTAATGTAATTTGATTTTCCTGCCTCGTGCGCTGGGAAAACGTGTTTTGGCCTGCCAAATTCCTGCTTTGGCAAATCTGCCTTGAAAAATTTCGCGCGGGTATTGTAGAAATCCCGTTTCAGGTCGTCCTGGAGAAGCGTGACTTTTTCAGGGTTTATTGTGCCTGCTTTTAAAATTATTTGTTCCATCTTCAAATCGGCCTTCGATTACCTCACTGTGGACGAATTTGAAGAGCTTAAAAAGCTTCTCCAATCGCACAGCTTTTATGATAAGCAACGGGCTTTTTAGACGTTCTGGAGTATTTAACTTTTACGTTTTGGCTTTTCCCTTTATAATCACTTTTTTGCCGTGCTCCTGCGGGATAATTTGCAATTTAACGCACTTGAATTGCTTTTTAAGCTCCCTTCCCTTTTGCAGGTCGTGCAGGAAAACAGAAAGGCCCGCAACTTCGGAATGGGGCTGGCTTGTAACTGAAAGATTGAAGTCAGAAAGCCGGTAAATCCAGCCAGGCACCTTTGGCCCGCCAACAATTACAAGAAGAGCTCCGCTTTTTTGCAAAGTATTTAGTTTTTCACTAAATGGAGTGCCGTACATTGTCAAATGGGCTTTCTTTCCCCTGTAGTTTTTGATGAAACTGCGGACTTTTGGAATGAATTTTATTAAAAAGGGGCCGCCCCATTTTTTTGTGACACTGTTTATTGTTTTTTCAAGCTGCAGGTCCCTTTCCCCTGAATAATAAACCGCAGAAGCGCCAAAAGCCCGTGCTGCCAGACATACATGTGTTGTAAGCCTGATATCGCGCTTTTTCCGGTGGTCTAAACGGAAAACAGATATTTTCATTGAAATTGGTTAAGACACGAGACACGCTCGGGCTTTGCCCTCG
>CAYNXO010000068.1:0-2664 GCA_964401205.1 Candidatus Undinarchaeota archaeon | reverse complement strand
GTTCTCATAATCTCACAATCCCAAAATCCCACAATCTTAACCAATTTAACAGAATAAAATGGCAAAAGCAACAATCGGCATTATTGGCGGAACAGGAGTTTACGACCCCAGGCTTTTGGAAAATCCAGAGGAAATTGAAGTTGAAACTCCTTATGGAAAGCCATCTGACAAAATTACACTTGGGGCTTATGCTGGTAAAAAAATAGCTTTTCTGCCAAGGCACGCAAAGGGGCATAAAATTCCGCCGCACAAGATTAATTACAGGGCAAATATCTGGGCTTTGAAAGAGCTTGGAGTTACTAGAA
The DNA here is from genome assembly GCA_964401205.1 of Candidatus Undinarchaeota archaeon. Classification (GTDB taxonomy): domain Archaea; phylum Undinarchaeota; class Undinarchaeia; order Undinarchaeales; family Naiadarchaeaceae; genus CAYNXO01. The sequence goes on along the minus strand of CAYNXO010000068.1, from coordinate 2,359 downwards.
TTTTAGCACCGCAGGCTGTTGGCAGTTTGCAGGAAAGATTCAGGCCAGGTGATTTAGTTATTCCAGACCAGTTCATAGACAGGACACATTCAAGGGATAGCACTTTCTACCACGGCCCGCAGGTCTGCCACATATCAACAGCAGACCCATTTTGCGATGAGCTCCGTGATTTGTTAATAAAAACCGGAAAAGAGCTGAAGCTCAGGATTCATAACAAAGGTACTTACGTCTGCGTGCAGGGCCCGAGATTTAGCACAAGGGCAGAGTCTGACTTGTACAGGAAAGTTTACAAGGCAGATGTAATCGGGATGACTTTGGTTCCTGAATGCGTTTTGGCAAGGGAAGCTGAGATTTGCTATTCCTCAATTGCAATGATTACGGATTATGATTGCTGGAAAAAAGGAAGAAATGTTTCTGCAGCTGAAATTGTCAGGACAGCGAAGGCAAATGAGGACAAGGTAAAGAAGATGCTTCAAAATGTCCTTCAGAAGATTCCTGAGAAAAGGGAAAAGTGCAAATGCGGGGAAGCGCTTAAAGGGGCGATGGTTTAAATGCTTCCTAAAAAGAAGCGGCTGATAAACAGAATAAAATTCTATTTGCCAAAAAGATTAAAGCAGCTAAATGAATTTTTGCAATTCGATAAAGAAATTTATTTGAAACTCAAAACTTTTCTGGAAATTATTTTTGAGGAATTTATAAAAGAAGATATTGCAGGAAAATTAAAATTGAGAGAATATCAGGAATATCTGGCTTTAATGTTTTATACAGGAATTCCGCAATTTCCCTATGTTACTGATCATAGAAAGAAAATGATTACAGAAGAACGCGTGGCACTTATTTGTGAAATAAGCGAAAGAAGCATTGTGAGGTATCATATGAAGTTTCGTGAATTAATAAATTGGAATGAGGTTGAAAAAAAATTCAACCATAAAGATTGGATGGAAATAATTAATGAGGAAAAGTGCCAGTAATTTTTGAGAGCCAATTCTGCTTATGAAATCAATTTACATAGAGTATTTATTTTAGTAAATTGAGTTAATTAAGTATGACAACAGGGGCAATTATAGATGGTGTGCGTAAGAAAATAAAAAGGGATGTTCTAGGAGGGTTAAAGTTTATTGGATGGAAAGAGAAACCTACATTTACCGTTACTCATATGGATGAAGCTCTATACAAAGATGCACAAGAGTGGAAGGACACACTACCTTTTCCTCGGTGTTTCTTGGACCATCGGGTTGGATTGCTAAAGCGGGTTAAACCTCAAAACCCTATGATAGCAACTGTGGTGATTTACGGCCCATTAAATTCTATTATTGAAATTGGAGTGTTTTTTACAAAAGTGTGGTTAGAGAGGGTGCTTAAAGGGTGCAAAAAATATGCAAATGAGGTCATTGAATTGGATAGTGTTCATGAAGCAGGACATATTGTAATTGGATGTATTAGGGGAGCAAAACCACTTGATAGGATAGAGGAAGAGTTTGTTGGGGAAGCAATGAGATTTCTTTATGCAAATGAAAAAGGCGGCAAATTTATGGAGGCTTATAAAATAGGAAGAGACATTGAAAAAGCGGGAGCTTCTGACAAATTATTGAAAAGGCTTGAGGAGCGGGAACGCATTGAAAAGGAGTTGATTGAAAAGGGGTTTAGTGAGGAACGCCGCAAAAAGAAATTAGAGCTGATTGATATTTTTGATACTTTTCTGGGTCAGACAGAAGCCGCTTATTACATATTGGCCCAGCGCAAAGCAGAGGATATATTTAAGAAAGATGGCAAAAAAGGTGTTTTGGCTGAGCTTCACCGCGTGCTTAAGAAATAGAGTGAGTATTAAGAATACACAAAAACAAGAATAATTCTGCTTATGAAATCCGTTTACATTGAAACCTTCGGTTGTTCAGCAAACCAGTCTGACAGTGAAATAATGGCAGGCCTGCTCAAAAAAGCTGGCTACAAAATTTCAAAATCCGAAAAGAATTCTGATTTAATAATAATCAACACTTGTTTTGTAAAAAATCCAACAGAGCACAGGATAAATGCGCGGCTGAAGGAAATACAAATTAAATTCCCGAAGAAAAAACTGATTGTTGCAGGCTGTTATCCAGAAGCTGCAAAAAGGCAGATTGAAAAAATCGCGCCAAAAGCTTCTATTTTAGGGCCGAGGAAAATCAATTCAGTGGCAGACGCAGTTGAAAAAACGCTAAGGGGTGAAAAAATTATTTTTCTGGGGCATGAAAACATTGAGAAAACAGCTCTACCTAAAATCAGGCTGAATAAAATTGTTGATATTCTTCAGGTAAGCGAGGGCTGCGCCTGCTGCTGCACTTTCTGCAAAACCGCACGGCCTGGGGCCTGCCCGAGCTGC
>CAYNXO010000067.1:0-2783 GCA_964401205.1 Candidatus Undinarchaeota archaeon | reverse complement strand
CCGAAGCTTCCCCCGCATATCAGTCGAGCGCTCCACCAAACTAAGCTACAGGCCCGTTGTTTAGTGCCGGATTTTTTGTTTATTAGTGGATTTATAATTAACTATTTATAACCCAAAAAAGAACTTATCCGCAATGGAAAAAGCAAAGCCAAAAAAAATCGGAATAGTGTCAAAATACCTAACGCCAGACATACTTGAAATTGCAAAGCAGGTTGACGAGTTTTTTAAAAAGAGCGACATTTCAATTTATTATGAGAAGAGCCTCGGGAGAAGGCTGAATTCAAAAAAATTCTTTAATCCGGATAATCCGAACTGCGACATGATCATATCAATAGGCGGGGATGGCACGCTTCTCAGAACAGTAATGACGCTGGATGGAAAGCATATTCCTGTTGTCGGAATAAGGCGCGGAAGAATGGGCTTCCTTGCTGAGATTGAAAATGACATTTACTATTACCTGCGCAGGATTGCAAACGGAGACTACAGTGTTGATGCAAGGACAAAGCTTGATGTAAAGCTGAATGGCAAAAAAGTCGGCGAAGTCCTGAATGACGCTGTTGCAATAACAGCACAGCCGGGAAAAATACAGAAATTTGAAATCAGCATAGGCGGGACAAAGCTCGATGAAATCTCGGCTGACGGAATAATTATTGCAACGCCCACTGGCTCAACAGCATATGCGCTGAGCGCAGGCGGCCCCATCTTAGACCCGAACCTGGATGCTTATGAAATTGTCCCAATCTGCCCGTTCAAGCTGAGCTCAAGGGCAATAACCGTTCCAACAAGGACAAAAACAACGCTGTCAGTAACAAGCACAAGAAAGGCAATGCTTGTGCTTGACGGCCATCTCAGCTTCACAATAGAAAACGGCGATAAGGTTGAAGTTACCAATTCAAAATCAAGGGCATACCTCGTAAAGTTTGAGCAGAATTTCTACAAAAGAGTAAAGAATAAATTAATATGAGCTTATTGAAACGCCACCCGGATTCGCATAAAGGAAATAACGGAGTTGTTGCAGTTGTTGCCGGCAGCGAGATTTACACAGGCGCGCCTGCTTTCACAAGCCTTGCTGCATACAGAAGCGGAGTTGATTTAGTTTATACCTGCGCGCCGCGAAGGGCAGCTGATATAGTTGCGGCTTTTTCCCCTGAAATGATTACAATTCCGCTGTTGGGGAAATTTTTTGACAAAATGCATATCCCGCAGATATTGCCGTTTCTTGAAAAGGCGGATGTCCTTGCAATAGGCCCTGGGCTGGGGACTGAAAAATACACAATGGAAGCGTGCAGGGAGCTTATAAAGAAATGCGAAATTCCGATGGTTATTGATGCTGATGCATTAAAGGCAATTGCAGGAAATTTGAAAATTTTAAAAGACAAGGAATTTGTCCTCACTCCGCACAGGCGCGAGTTTGAATTAATATCAGACGGAAAAAAGGCAGTTGAGGAAAATGTCAGGAAATTTGCAGCCGCACTTAACAACAAAAACGGAATTGTACTGATGAAAGCGCCTGTTGACATAATAACAGACGGGCATAAATTAAAAAAGAACAAGACAGGAAATGCTGCAATGACAATCGGCGGAACCGGGGATGTTTTGACAGGAATTGTTGCCGGCTTAATCGCACAGAAAGTCCCGCTTTTTGAAGCTGCTTACAATGCAGCTTACATTAATGGAAAAGCAGGCGACATCTGCTTTGCAGAAAAGGGGTATGGTTTAATTACAAGCGATATTCTTGAAAAAATCCCGCACATCTTAAAGGAATTATGATAAAACATTTTTAATTTAGGCTCCATAACCGCACCTTGATTTTCACTATCATTACGCGAACTTTCTTTTCCCATGTTTTTTCGCCCCTACATAGCTTAGACTAGCTGCGTGCGAAAAAAGCTGTTTTGAAAGAAATGTAAAGGTTGTAGCCTTTTTAGAGCCGCAACCTCTGTTTGAAAAGTTATTCTACAACAACAGTGTCTCCGGTAGATGCCTGCACCTGAATTATTTTTCCGGTTACTGCTGTGCTCTGGTTTTGCTTTGCCTCAAGCGCCTCTTTTATAAGGGCAGTGTGCTCCTGAATTATCGCCCTTACTCTTTCCTTGAGAACAATCCTTGACGCATTTTCAGTCTGCTTGAAAGCGGCTATTTCAGCGTGCAAATCCTGCACCATATCAGCAGTTATGTTTCTGACAACGCCGCGGAAGTTTGCATTCCTTATTCGCTCCTGGTTTGTGACAGAGACATTTAACTTGTCCTTTACGAACTCGCGCACCTCGGACTCGTTGTCATAGAGATAAACTGGCACTGCGTCGCTCACAGCAATTGCTTCCTTGCCGTCAACAACAAGCGTTTTTTTCTTTATCTCGCTCTTGAATTCCTTCCATGCGAGGATTGATGTCTGCTGCCTTGTCTTCCCGCCAACAACCTTGACTTCTATGCCTGCCTTGGCAAGCTCGTCAAGGTATCCATCGGGAACTGCTGCTTTCCCGCCAATTATTATGACCTTGCGCGGTGATGCGTTTATTATTTGGTTTAAAGTTGCCTCATCATAAGTTCCGTGCGGCGTGAGAACAAGAGCTGCATTTATGTCGCTTGCTATTGAGCTTGCAACAGCCTCATCAGCAGGGTTGTCTGAGACAAGCAAAAGCCTGTCAACAGTCATTGCATAAGCTGATGCAACTGCAATAAGCGCGAATGCAACTGCTGCAAAGGCAAATATTGTACTTTTCATATCTCATCCCCCTCTCTTTTTTACTATGCAATACTAGTATTTACTCTTTTTGCTGCTG
>CAYNXO010000066.1:0-2915 GCA_964401205.1 Candidatus Undinarchaeota archaeon | reverse complement strand
ATTTGGAAAAAGCGATTCAGAAAGCAAAACAGAAATTCGGGATTGAAGGCATTGTTGCAGGCGCAATTGCCTCAAATTACCAGAAGGAAAGGATTGAAGCTGTTTGTGCAGAGCTCGGCCTTGATGTCATTGTGCCCTACTGGAATGCAGAGCCTGAAAATTACCTGCGCGAAATTCTCAATGCCGGCTTTGAAATAATTTTCACAAGAGTCGCTGCCCTCGGCTTTTCCGAGAAATGGCTCGGCAGGAAGCTGGATGAAAGCGCAATTAGTGATTTGAAAAAACTAAACGAGAAATACGGGGTTAATCTAGTTGGTGAAGGCGGCGAATATGAAACTCTTGTTCTGGACGGACCGATTTTCAAAAAGAAAATCAAAATAACTCATTCTGAAACAAAATTCCGTGGCGAAGAGGGCGAGCTTTTGATAACTCACGCAATTCCGGAAAACAAATAGCTAAAATCCGATTCTAGTTCCCTTACATTTCTGCCTTTCCAAAAAACTTTCAATGTTTTTCAGATCAGTCCCGTTCAGGACAATTACTTTTATTTTCTCCTTTGCAACAATTCTTGCAGAAGCCATGTCCATTATTGTTGGCTGGTTTGCCTTGTGCTCCTGCTCAGCATATTCCTTGATTTCTTCAAAGCTCAGCTGCTTTATCGGCTTTGCACCCTTGTGTTTTTTCGGGTCTTTTGTGTAAACAAAATTCACATCAGTCCCTTTAATGACATAATCAGCTCCCCATTCCTTTGCAATCTCAACAGAAACAGCATCAGTCCTCTGCCGTGGCCTGAACCCGCCGCAGACAATTATTTTTTCAGGGAATTTCCTGAGAACATCTAAAAATTCAAGCTCAGAGCGCGGTATTACAGGGCATGCAGAATTGCCAAGAGCTGCAATAAGAAGCGCGGCATTTAATCTTGAAGCGTAAATCCCTATCAAATCCAGATAATCCTCGTCGTCTGTTATTTTTCTCCCAATCTCTCCGAATTCCCTTGACAGCTTTCCGCCGCCAACAACAATCGCAATCTCATGCCTTTTTTTCCATTCTTTCAGCTTCTCTGCCAGTTTTTTGACATAATTAACATTGACTTGCTTTGGCATTATTATTGAGCCGCCAATTTTGAAAACAATTTTCATTTTTTTTACGCTAGATGCCCGACGCTTGATGCTAGACGCCCTACTAAGCAACGCGTCAAGCGTCCAGCTTCTAGCATCCGGCTTAATTTACTTAAAAGTAGTTAATTAATATTGTGAAAACCTTCTCATTGGCCTGCGCCTCAGCGGCGTCTTTGGCGCTGCCTTGTAAATCGGATTGTGGGTTGGTCTTACAGCCCTTACTAAAGAGCCTGCAACCTTGTTTCGCATTCTCTTGCTCGGGCTTGCAAAAACTCCTGAGTCAATAAGCTCCTGAACAACTGTCTTGTTGTTATCAAAATCATCCTTAAAGCGGTCTTTGTATGCCTTAAGGAGCTCTTCTGCTGCCCTTTTTATGAATAATGGTTTTATTCTGCCCATTGTAGCCCCTACTTTGAACCAATTTATTTATAAACATTCGCCTATACAACTTAATTATGAAAGCCTACATAGCATTCTGCCCAATCGGCATCTTTGCCTGCGATGAAAACAGCAGGCTGATTGACAAAGAAATATTTGAAAGGAACAGCGAGCATGTTGCAGCCAAGTTTTCCCAGCTAAAAGAAGGGAAGGAAATCCCTGAGCTCAAGCTCTTGTACCACAGGGTAAAGCAAAAAGCGGATTTAATCTCAATAGAAGGCGAAAAAAACTTTGGAATGGACGCGATTGTTGAATTCCCGAACTTATGCGGCATTTTTTTGAGAAAAAACCTTTCTGACCTGGGAGTTGAATTCGGCTTCAACCCTGTTGAGCATTTTGTCCATAATTTAAGCCTTGACATTGCAGAGGAAAAGCTTTCCTCTGAGCTGAAAAAGCCGGACAAGATAATAGTTCAGGTTGTGAATGCAATCAATGAATTAACTGAAAGCGCAAATGTTTCCTCTGAGCGCTTCGGGGAATGGGCTTTATTGAACCTTGCTGAGCAGAACAAGCCTGCGCTGAGCCAGTTCAAGACATCAGTATCTGAAATTAAAACAGCGCAGAAAAATCTTGAAAACTACCTTGCAAAATTAATGAAGGAAAATTTCCCGAACATAACAGCTGTTGCAGGAGCTTCAATTGGCGCGAAATTAATTGCAAGCGCAGGAGATGCAGAAAGGCTTGCGAAAATGGCTTCAAGCAAAATCCAGGTTTTGGGTGCTGAAAAAGCCCTGTTCAGGCATCTTACAACAGGAGCAAAGCCGCCAAAATACGGGCTTATTGTCCAGCACAATCTTTTGGCAAGCGCACCCCAGTTTTACAGGGGAAAAGTTGCGCGCGCCCTGGCAGCATCAGTTTCAATTGCTGTAAAAGCAGATGTTTATTCAAAGAAATTCATGGGTGATAAATTAAGAAAAGACCTAGAAGCAAGAGCAAGAAGAATCAGAGGAAACAAGTGAATGCAGTAAACTTTGTTGAATTCGGAAAAGACTTCGGAACTCTGAATTTAGTTCCTGGCAAACAGGTTTATGGCGAGCGATTAGCAAAGCACGCTGGAAAGGAATACAGAATCTGGGACTGCTACAGGAGCAAAATCGCAGCAGCAATCAGGCTTGGATTAAAAACACTGCCGCTGCAAGAGAATTCAAAAATACTTTATCTTGGCGCAGGAAACGGAACAACTGTTTCGCATTTGTCTGACATTTGCAGGAATGGAATGATTTATGCTGTTGAATTCGCTAGCCGGCCAATGATTGACTTAATTAGATTGGCAAAATCAAGGCAGAATGTAATTCCTATTTTAGATGACGCACACAAGCCGCAAAATTATGCAAATTTAATTTCAGGAGCTGATTTTGT
>CAYNXO010000065.1:966-3002 GCA_964401205.1 Candidatus Undinarchaeota archaeon | reverse complement strand
AGCAACAAGCATTGCCACGTTTGCATGCTCCGGGGGAAAAGCCTTCTTCGCCCCGAGCATGAGGAATGAGAATAATATGATGAACAGCCCGAGCTTTACAAAAATTCCGCCCGAGGTTGCAGCGCCGAAGAGCGTTTCAACGCCCTGCTCTATCAGCCCTTTCTCAGCTGCAAGCACAGAAGGAAGTAATGCAAGAACTGCGCTTCCTATAGTTATTGCTTTAAGGGCTTTCATTTTACGGATATAGTTATATTGTTTGCATTTAAAAACTTTCCGAGTGGGAGGCACTGTCTAAAAAGTGAGTGATAGGCCTTATAAGGGGAAAACACCTTATTTTAATTGCTAAAACGAGGTGTTCTCCAATGACAGAAATACATGCAACCTTTTTTAACTTTTCGGAAGTCGCGCTGCTCAGCCAGATACTGCCAAAGTCAAGCGATTATGAATTTACAGCTGACAAAATTTTTCGCAGGCGCGAACCGCCTGCTTGCACTTGCGGAAACAAGTGCGTGCACAATGGTTATGATTATGTCCGCAAAAAACAGTTTGGCAAAGTAAAAATAGGCAAATGTATCTGCCCTGTGTGCGGCAGACAATTGAATGAGGATAAGGGTTTTTGGAAAGCCATTCTTGGCAAATGGCAAGAGACCATAACTGATTTGATTAAAGTATTGCGGAATTCGCATACAGCTTATAGGGTAATTGCAAGTATTATGGAGTTTATTGTTCCTTGCGGAAAGGACAGGATATATAATTTGTTTAACCAAGCGATGGACAGCTATAAGTATAGCGTGAATGACTCTTTCATAATTGTTCATTACGATGAACAGCATCCAAAACACGGCAGAAGCCAAAAATTCAGATTGACCTTGCTTGGGGTTAACGGCAAGGTTATTGCAGATGAATTATATGACAATAAAGTCAAAGAAACCATCAAGGGATTTTTGTTAAAGCATCTTGACCCAAACAAAGAATTAGTAATCATAACGGACTGTGATAATGGTTACCCTGCCCTGTTAAAAGAGATATGGGGAAATAGAATACGGCAACAAAAGTGCTTATTGCACCTCAATAAGCTCATTTGCAAGGATTTTGGCAAAAACACAAACTTGCTGGTTGAGTACAATAAATACCTGATGCTGGATATCTTTTATGACCGTTCCAGCGAACTGAAAAAGCTGGAACAGCTGATAAAAGAATTTGGAGAACAAAAGTTTGCAAATAACAAAGAAAAATGGGAATGGATATGCAAAACTAAAGAGAAATTCTGGGATTACTTAAAGAAGGGGGAGAATAGGAGAAGAAGAAAAAAGAAAAATCTCAAGCAGAGAAGTTTACAAGAAGCAGAAGAAAAATTAGCAAAAATAGTTTTTCAAAAAAACTTATTTCCAAAAAAGCTTTGGAAAAGAATCGACATGATTAAAGAGAACTGGGATTATTTTACAACCTTTTATCATGTTGCGGGTTGCCCTGCAACAAACAACATAATAGAAAACTTTTATTCAACAAGCCTGAAAACACACAGGAAAAAGCAGTTCAGGACAGATAGGGGGCTAGAGAATCAGATGAAGCTCGCTGCATTGAAAAGGGAAGGAAACTTTGAAAAACCAAACGAGACTCTTTTTGGGATATTTCTTAAAATACGCTTGCTGGTAACGTAGATTTCTGCAATAAAACGGCAAAAGAAATCCCATAGTGAAAACGCTGGTAAAGATTGAAAAAATCTCCATTGCAACCCAATTAAAAGAAAAATATAGCATCAAATCTATGGCTTATTCTTTAACTTCGACTTTTTGTCGTTATTTCAGCAGGCTTTGCCGCTAAAATCTGCTAAAAATCACTCAAAAATCAGACAGTGCCGTTTGCGCTTCCTGAACATTGAATACAGGGCAAGCGCAGCTATTACTGTAAGCAAAAGCCCCACACCGAGCCATAGCTGGCTTTGTGATGCTGTTTCAACAGCCCTATCTGCTGCAAATGATTCAGGCGCCGCTGCCATCAGCCACACTTACACAAACCCTCAGGCAACGACAATA
>CAYNXO010000065.1:0-956 GCA_964401205.1 Candidatus Undinarchaeota archaeon | reverse complement strand
GGCAAACTGGACAACGGCAAATAAAACAAGCAAAGCCCCGATAACAACAGACTGCCATTGGTACATAAAAGTATAAGATTTCAGGTCTTTAACAGCTTCAAACACAAGCCCAAAGCCCCAATAGTTAAGTGAGACAAGGACAAGATATATTCCGAAGTATGCAGCAGCAAGCAGCGCTATCTTGAGCAGGCCCCACCTGTGAATTATTGCATCAACCAGCAGGTAAGGCAGGACAGCCATTGCAAGCACCCAGATAAATTTCCCAAGGGGCATAATCCAGATCAAAGGCATAAGCCTTACGGAAAGCAGCGCAACCACAAGCGAGAATACATTCACAACAAACTTGTTCTCAGGGAAAATCCTCATTGAGCTTTTGCTGAACAATGCAAAAAGCAGTATGAACAATGAAACTTTTATAATGGCTTCATTCTCATCAGCAGCAGTTCCGAGCAAAGCTGAGATTATCCAGATAAATGCAGACATATTGGTTTATCAGTGCGAATAAAGTAATAAATGTTTGGGTTGCTGCCCCGAAGGCATAAGCCACAATATTTAAATAGGTGGAAGGATATACTTCTCTGCATGAACAAGAAAGCGCAGGTGACAACATTTGTCATTCTTGGCATTATAATAATAGCTGTTGTTGCTATTGGATTTTATTTCAGGGGCTCTTTCACAAAAACAAGCGCTGAAAAAGAGGCTGAAATAGCGGCAGCGCTTCCTTCGGATGTTGCAGATGCAAGAAAAATGGTTTCTGAATGCGTGCAGTATCTGCTTGAGGATGCAATTGTGCAGGCAGGCATGTTTGGGGGGAATACAGAGCCCAAGGCAGATGCATTGTTCACAGGCACTGATTTTGTGAATTACGGGTTTAAGGACAGGAAAAAGGTTTTGCCTTCAATAGCAGAAGCAAGAAACAATATGGCTGTATATATAGAAGAAAATCTTCCCGGCTG
>CAYNXO010000064.1:2671-3147 GCA_964401205.1 Candidatus Undinarchaeota archaeon | reverse complement strand
CGATGCATTGCAAGGACAAGTGCTGCTGTCCTCATTTCTACTTTGTGCTCTTCTGAATATTTTAGAACATCGTAAAATGATTTTACCAGGATAGTGTCAATTTTTGCAAGAACATCCTCCTTTGACCAGTGCTGGTTTTTCTTGTTCTGCAGCCATTCAAAATAGCTCCCTATTACCCCGCCTGAGTTTGCTAGTATGTCTGGAACCAAAAATATTTTTTTCCTGTGCAGAATCTTGTCAGCTTCTGGTGTTGTCGGCCCGTTTGCAAGCTCAACAATCGCCTTTGCTTTTATCTTTGGAGCATTATTTTCGGATATTACATTTTCAAGGGCAGCTGGAATTAAAATATCAACAGGAAGCTCAAGAAGCTCTTCGTTTGTGATTTTGTCAAACTTTGAGCCCTTTGAGAGCAGGCCCGCGGCTGCGCAGCTTTCAATTGTACCGCCTTCTTCTTTGCAGGGGGATATTTTTTCAGG
>CAYNXO010000064.1:0-2661 GCA_964401205.1 Candidatus Undinarchaeota archaeon | reverse complement strand
TTCCGCCTTTTGAATCAGAAAGAGCAACAATCTTGAAGCCCATCTCGTGCAAAAGAAAGGCTGCATGTGTTCCTACATTCCCAAATCCCTGTATTGCAACTGTTGTGCTTTTTGTGTCTAACTTGAGGTGCTTTGCAACCTCGCGGACAATATAAGCTCCTCCATATCCAGTGGCTTCTGTCCTTCCTTCTGAGCCACCGTGCTCAATTGGCTTTCCAGTTATAACAGCGGGATCGTAATGACCTGCAATTTTGCCGTATTCGTCAGCCATCCACATCATTGTTTCAGAAGTTGTGTAAACATCAGGAGCAGGAATGTCTATGTCAGGGCCGATGAAATGTGCAATTTCCCGTATATAGCCGCGGCTTAATTTTTCAAGCTCTGCTTTTGACATTTCCTTTGGATTGCAGATTATTCCGCCCTTTCCCCCGCCGTATGGCAAGTCAACAACAGCGCACTTCCAGACCATCCACGCAGAAAGTGCCTTTACTTCGCTTACTGAAACATTTGGGTGATAACGAATTCCGCCTTTGCACGGCCCTCTTGCATTGCTGTACTGCGCCCTATAGCCTGTAAAAATCTTAATTTTGCCATTGTCCATTTTCACTGGGATCTGCACTTCCAGGAATCTCTGCGGCTTTTTCATAATTTCATAAAGCTCTGGCTCCACTTTTGCAATTTTTTGCGCTGCTTCGAGCTGTGCAAGCGCATTCTCAAAAGGGTCTTCTTTTTTATTTGCCATAAATCGTCATTCAGATGGAAGTAAGGATTAAATATTTAAACTTTGCTAACGAGTATTTTACCATGGCTGAAAAAGAAAAAATATCCTTGCCAGGAAGCGGAGGCGGTTTGTTCAGACCGCATGATGCAGAAGGCCAGGGGCTTAAAATAAAGCCGGAGCAGGTGATAATTTTCTGCGCAGCAGTTGTTGTTACTGAGATTCTGATAAAATTGTTCATTTGAACGAAATTTTACAAAAAAAACGTACAGAATGGTCATTTTGAGCAAGAATCTCGCAGGAATATTTATTAAGTCTAGACGATTAGTATGGCACCGGGAGTTACGGTGGTAACTATGGTTACGGCATATATATTGGCAACAACGAAAAACGGGAAGGAGAAAGATGTTCTGTCAAGCCTTCTCAACATAAACGAAGTGAAAGAGGCCCACAATGTCTATGGAGACTATGATGTCTTCATAAAAACAGAGGCAAAGGACATAGATTCGTTGAACGACGTTTTAATAAGAAAAATAAGGACAATGCAAGATATTTCAACGACAACAACAATGGTTTGCCTCTGAGTGGGAAAAGGAAAGGGCAGGAAGTTCTTGTTATCTATATGATTAGCTAGCAGAGCAGCTAACTTTTGCAGAGATTATATAAAGAGTTGTGAATATTTTAAATTAACTGCAACCTTAGAATAAAAATTTGGGGGAGTGGTCTAACTTGGTATGATGTCTGCCTTGGGCGCAGAAGGTTCCAGGTTCAAATCCTGGCTCCCCCACCAGCTTTTTCGCCACGCAGCAAGTCGTAGCTACGTAGGGGGCGAAAAACCTGGGAAAAGAAGCTATTGCGCTTAAAGTACAGCACAAGTGTGGTTATGCGCCTATTACAAAATTGTAAAAGCCGAGTGCTGTGATGCGCCTAAATTAAGCTAATGGAATTCTGTATCCTGTTAAAATTTTCCTTATTGTTTCAATTCAATCCTGCAAGTGTCCTTTGGTGTGTAGAACGAAATCAGGGACAATGTGCGCTCAACTTCTGGAAGGCGCCAGATAGTATCTGTTATAAGGGTCCCGAGCTCCCTTTCGTTCTTGCCGCGCACTTTTAACACCATGTCGTATTCCCCAGTAACTACATGCGCTTCCTGGACTTCAGGAAGCTTGGCTATTTTATCAGCTATTTTGCTGTATGCAGGTGATTTGCTGCCGCTGGTTGTTATCGGGCTTCTCCGGATAAGGACAATTGCAGTAGTTGGCATTCCTGCTTTTTCATAGTCTATTGCAACATGATAGCCCTTTATTACGCCGTCCGATTCCAGCTTCTTTATTCTCTCGTGTATTGTTGTTGCCGGCATTCCGGTTTTCTTTGACAAATCCCTGCTTGACTGCTTGGCATTGTCCTGCAGCGCAGCCAGAATTGCAATATCTTTTTTGTCAAGTGCCATAACTACCCCCTCCGAACAGATGTACATGGTTAAAAGAAGTATATATAATTTTGTACAAAAATTAGAGTATTTTTTGAATTATTGTACGAATTTTTTCACTGACTGAAGATTTGCCCTGCGAGGCATCAACTATGCGGAAATTAAATTCTTTGGCAAGTGTTTTGTAATTATTGCTGACTTTTTTCAAAAAATTAAGGGTTTCAAACTTCTCATTTGTTGTTGTGCGCTTTACTGAAACTTCAGGGGGAAGGTCAAGCATAAGTACAATATCCGGCTTTGGGGCAAAAGAATTCAGTTCAAGAAGCCATTTTTTGTCAAGCCCCTGCGCCATCTGGTATGCAATTGTTGAGAAAAAATATCTCTCGCAGATTACTATTTTCCCTTCTTTCATTGCAGGGTTTATTTCTTTTTCAACATGCTCTGCCCTGTCTGCTGTGAAAAGCAAAGCATCTATTAAAGGCAGGCTGTCTTTTTTCAAATATTCCCTTAACAG
>CAYNXO010000063.1:0-3181 GCA_964401205.1 Candidatus Undinarchaeota archaeon | reverse complement strand
AAATTCATTTCCTTTGGAAGGCCGCCGACATTATGGTGGGTTTTTATCGTGTCCCTTAAACCGCCGCCGCTCTCAATCCAGTCAGGCGCTATTGTTCCCTGCACAAGGTATTCCGCGCCTTTTATTTTTGCAGCTTCTTCCTCAAAAATCCTTATGAAAAGCTCTCCGATGATTTTGCGCTTTTCCTCGGGATGGATTATGCCACTTAGCGCTTTGTAAAACTTTTTCTTCGCATCAACAAGGATGACATTCAGGCCAAGGCTTTTCAGTATTTCAACAACTTTTTTTGACTCGTCTTTCCTCATTAAGCCGGTGTCAACATGGACTGCTGTAAGGTTTTTTCCAATTGCTTTGTGGCAGATGACCGAAGCTGTTGTGCTGTCAACTCCGCCAGAAGCGGCAATTATGGCCTTGCCATCCTTTACAGTATTTTTAATTCCAGAAATCGCTTTTTTTATGAATTCCTCTGTTTCTGCCATAAGGATTATTGATTAGGTATAAATTAAGTTTTTCCCTTCAAAAATTATCCTGTTTCCTGCTACTGCTTTTCCAAGAACAGCTGGCTTTTCAGCGCTTAAAAGTTTCAGCGTTTTCCCGGCATCCTTCTTTGCAACAACAACGCAGAAGCCGATTCCCATATTAAATGTCCTGAACATTTCAAAGTCAGAAACATTTCCGCCTTTTTGAATCTGCCTGAAGACTTTTGGAATAGAAGGCCAGTTTTCAATTGCAAAGCCGATTTTTTTGTTCAGCCTCTGCAGGTTTGTCAGGCCGCCGCCTGTCATGTGCGCGAGCCCTTTTACATTAACTTTTTGAATTAAATTCATAATTGGCCTGACATAAATTCTTGTCGGCTTCAAAAGCTCAAGGCAGTTCTGCCTGCTGTTTAAATTAAGGGCTTTCCTTGCCAGAGTTAATCCGTTTGAGTGGATTCCATTGCTTTTCAGGCCGATTAAAACATCGCCTGGCTTTATTTTTGCACCTGAAATTATTTTGTTTTTTCTGATTAAGCCGACTGCTGTTCCGGCAAGGTCAAAAGGATATTCTCTGCCCTTAATTATGTCAGGCAGGGTTGCAGTTTCCCCGCCAACAATCGGGGTTTCTGCCTGCTTCGCGCCTTTTTTCAGGCCAATAGCAATCTGCTTTAAAATTTCCTTGTTGATTTTTCTGACTGCAATATAATCAACCATTGCAATCGGCACTGCACCAAGGCAGATTAAGTCATTTACATTCATTGCAACACAGTCAATCCCAACAGTATCATACTTCCCTAATTTTTGCGCAACAAGGAGCTTTGTGCCAACGCCGTCTGTTGTTACAGCAACTCCGTAGCCGTTTCCGATGTCAACAACGCTGCAGTAATGCCCTATTTTCTGAAGGACTTTTTTATTATGAGTTCCTGAAAGGATTTTTGCTATTGCTTTTTTTGCAAGGTCAGCCCTGTCTATGTTTACGCCTGCTTTTGAATAAGTCCACCTAGCCATAATTGAAGTTAAGCCCAGCAGCTATTTAATTGTTTTTTTTTCCTGAGGCGCGCGAAAACCTCCTTTATTAGCGGCTGCATGTCTTTTTCAGCAATTTTGTCCAGTATCCGAATGCCTTTTGCACTGTGCCCATACTGCACGCCTCCAGTTTTCTTGCGCTCTTCCAAAAACCCGGAAACGTCATTCAGCCATTTGTGAAACTGTTTTTCTTTTGCAGGCCAAGTTATTTGCATAGGACTCTTCCAGCGCCCCATCCACGGCGATAACGTTAATTTGGGGCATTTTACGCAAAAAAATTCGTAGTAATCCAAAAAATTTCTTTCATTGCATTTTGCCATGGCATAGAGCACAAAAACAGCATTTACCCTTAAGTTCTCCCTGAAGCTGCTACTGGCATATTCTGCCTTTATGCGGCCAAAAAAATCGCCGATATCTGAATAGAAAAAATCTGACATTGTTTTTTTGTTAATTTCCCTAAAAGCCCGGTACAAATTGCGGTCCCCTGCTTTTAGCAGTACAAAATAACTAAGCGGAATCCCCTTGTCCAAAATCGCTTTTGCCATATCGGCAAAATTCAGTGTTTTTTGGATTTTGAGTACCATTTGGCTAATATCTAAACCAATCGCCCTTTGGCTTTTCTTTTGGCTTAGGAGTTGGCAAGCCCCAGTCTCCTGTTGCACCTCTGCCAGTTCTTGGCTGCATAGCCGGAGTTTGAGTGGCAGAAATTGAAGGAGTTTGAGGAGAGGATGAATAACTCGGAGCTGGTGCTGAAGAAGGCTCAGCTGCAAATGCTCTAGCGAGCATTTTCTCGCTATCGCTCGAAAACAGCGGGAAAGCACCAAACATTCCTTGCGAAGATGATGAGCTCGAACTTGACGATGGGGCAGGTGGGTTAAACTGGAAATTCTGCAAAACTTCCTTGCCGCTTGAATAAGAAGAGCTTGCTGCTGAAGATGCCTCACCAACGAGAACTTCAGGATATTTCATGCCGAGAATCCTTATTGCAAGGTATGCCGCGTTTTTGCCGTTGTCTATGCCAACAGTTGCAACAGGAACTCCTGACGGCATTTGTACAATTGACAGCAGTGCGTCAAGCCCCATTAATTTTGAGCTTTTTGGGACTCCGATAACAGGCTTGTTTGTCATAGATGCGACGAAGCCAGGAAGCGCTGCTGCCAGCCCTGCAACGCAAATGAAAACTTCGGCATCTGTGGAATTGACTATTTGCTCAACCCTTTTTGGCTCGCGGTGCGCAGAAGCCTGCTCGTACTGGTAAGGGACATTGAATTTGCCAAGAACTTCCGTAACTTTATCCCCGATATCCTTGTCAGATTCGCTTCCAATTATAATACATACTTTTTTTGCCATGATGCGAATTACTAGTCATACCTATTTTAAATTTTTCATGTGCTCAATTCTCTTTTGGATTAGCCTGTCAGTTCCTATATCTTTTCTGTAAAACAAATTCTCTGTGTTAACAGAAGAAATTGCATTCTGGCAGGTTTTCTCTGCCTCGCTTATTGTCTGCCCGAATGCAACTATCCCAAAGGAGCGCGATTTTGTTGTAAGAAGTTGCCTGTCCTGCAAATTTATTGCAGCATAATAGAGCTTTGCATTTTTTGCATCTATTGCTTTTTCATCAATGCTTACAGGAACTCCTGCTTTCGGGCTCTGCGGATATCCCTCTGGAACTAAGT
>CAYNXO010000062.1:1408-3559 GCA_964401205.1 Candidatus Undinarchaeota archaeon | reverse complement strand
AAACCTTTGGTTTCGTGTTGTCTACTCGCTAGCGCTCGTAGACCTGGGAAAACAAACTCGTGCGCTTACAGTAAAAATCAAGTGTGGTTATGCGCCTATTATAAAATTTTAAAAGCCGTGTGCTGTTATGCGCCCAGCTTTTTTGTTGGTTTGCTTAAAAGTATATTAATAAGAAAACACACAATAACTGCTGAAGTTGAAGCAACATGAGCGAAGTAATTATCGTGAAACTGCTTTTTAAGAAAAAAGGCAAATTTATTATTAATAACCTTAAAAAAATTTGTGAAAAGCATCACGCGACTATTGAAATAACTGAAGATTTAAGACTTCCCAAAAACATTATGCCGCTCATTCCGCCTTATTTAAAAGACGAAGATAAGGCAACCCTTTCAAAAGGAGGCGCCTTCCCAATCCATTCATTTGAGCAGCTGGATATAGAAAGGCCACCTGACGCATTCGGGGTTATCAAAACAAAAGATAAAAAAACTGCGCACATTATTTTAGATGAAATAAACCGCTATATCACAGAAAATTAAATAAAAATTTACCTTCCTTCGGTCTGCCACGCATACCTTCTCAGCTTTGCAGAATTTCAATAACCTTAGAGGGCTCCTTCTTTTCTGTTTTTAGTAAATTTTTATTTCTCGGTCTGCCAGCAGGTGCGAAAATCCTGCTGCAAAGCCGATTAATGCAATTTTCCATCCGCCGAAGCAGAGCAATGGAAGCGACAAAAGCCCGATAAAGACAATGCTGTGCATGTGCCCCCTGTGGCCCCATTTTCCTAAGTGAGGAAGAAGCCACATTACGCCAAGCAAAACCTGCAGTGCAATCCCGATTTTTACGTTTGTCCTTACTAAAAGGAAAAATATTGTTGCCAAAATAAAGGAAATTGTCACGAATTCCCTGGCTTTGCTTGCCTGCTGGTCCAAATCAGGGACAATGCTCATGAAAGCAATTATCGGGACAAACATGAGAAGCTCCTGCCAGCCAGGAAAATCTATGAAATGAAAATACACCTGGTTGATTAACAGCAGTCCGAATGCGAAAATTGCACCAAAAACAATATGCGTCTTGAAATTAGGCATTTTTATATCTAGTAATCAGCAATATAAAATATTTGCCATAACCTAAAAATTAAAGCTTACCTTCCTTCTGTCTGCCAAGCATACCTTCTCAACTTTGCTGAATTTCCGTAGCCGCAGCGGGCGCATCTTTTCTTGTGCACATGGAAACTCCTGTAGCCGCATCTCCTGCATTTGACATGCGAGCGCTTTGTGTGCTTTCCTCTTGACGGGGTTCCTTTCATCGTAGTGCGTTTAATAAATCAGAATGTATTTAAAGTTAATGCCTTAGTTGCTTTTCCCAGCAGGCGAGATAAAAATTATGTTGTCCCCTCTCACAATGACTGTGCCGAATCTTTTTGTGTTCTTGTCAGTCACTTCCTCTGCCTCGTCAAGCACAAGGTTCATGTGGACATCAAAGGCCTTTAAAGTGCCGCGCACTTCCTGTCCGTCTTTTAGCCTTAAAATTACAACGCTTCCTATTGCGCTGTTCAATGAATCAAACGGCCTGCTTTCTGTTGTGGTCATGGGTATTCAGAAAGTTTTAATGGACTATATTTATACCTTTCTATCATTGCGAATTTTTCAGAGGCAAGTTTTGCAACAAATATTTAAATGACCGGCAATTATTCCCCGCATTGATGGAGGCCATATGACAAAAGAAAAAATCCTGCAGATGCTTAATCATGCTCTTGAATTGGAGTATGCCGCCTATGCGCAGTACATCCGCCATGCAAAGCTTGTCAGCGGCGCAAATTCCGCGAAGATAATTGAAAGGCTGGACGAAATAGCAGGCGATGAAAAAAAGCACCAGGAAAAGTTCCAAAACTTAATACTCATACTTGGCGGCATTCCAACAACGAAATCTGCTCCAATACATTCTGCAAAAAGCATAAGCGAGATTCTTGAGACAAACAGGAAAGACGAAAAAGTAGCAGTTGACACTTACAGAAAAATACTTGATGCGCTCAGGAAGGAAAAAGGCCAGGGATATTACGACCATCTGCTTGAGCATGAGGTAAGGCATATTTTAATGGAAGAGCAGGAGCACATAACTGAACTTGAGCTTTTGCTTGGAAACCAGGGAAGC
>CAYNXO010000062.1:0-1308 GCA_964401205.1 Candidatus Undinarchaeota archaeon | reverse complement strand
CATGTCAGTTTCAAACGCAAAATCAAAGAGAAAGAAGACAGGCGGAGTTTACAGAAAGCTGAGGCACAAAAGATTGTCCGAGCTCGGCCGTGAAATGATTGAAATCAGGCCAGGCGAGAAAAGGGTCAAGGCAATCAAGGGAGTTGGCGCAAAATTAAAGCTGTGCCTGATAAGGGCAAAAGAGGCAAATGTTTTCATACCCTCGCAGAAAAAATACCAGAAAAGCGAAGTCATTCAGGTAAAGGAAAACCCTGCAAACCCGCATTTTGTAAGGAGAAACACAATAACAAAAGGCGCTGTCATTGAGACGAAGATAGGGTTAGCAAAGGTAATGAATAGGCCCGGTCAAGAGGGTACGATAAACGCTATTTTAATTGAGAAAAAATAAGCTTATTTTTACCGTCTTTGCCGCATTTCTAAAATACACGCTTCACAGTAAGCTGACTGGAACATGCTCGGCAGCAAAAACTTGCCGCAAACAACACATATTGATGGAGCTCTATTCATAGTTTATTTCTTTTATATACAAAAAGACGCCTGAATGGCGTTGTAAGTAAAAGATATACTTATGTTATGGTGGGCGTAGTATATAAATCCAGCGAGAATTTAAAAAATGGGTAGAAAAATGAGGCAAAACGGCAAAATTGTAACCTCTTCAAGGTGGCGAAACCTATATAAAGCATATTCGTTTAATTTAATTCATAGTTGGCATTTTTCCTTTTCTTTCGCCGCTTAAAAATATCATAAAAAGCTGTGCGATTGGGGAAGCTTTTTAAGCTCTTCAAATCGCTTAGCAATCAAAAAAGTATATCGGCCCCCCTGTTCTAAAGAAATGGGATCTCGGCCGATTTGAAGATGAAAATAAAAAAGAGCAGCATAAAAAAGCTCGTGAATGAGCTGGACAAAAACGGCACACAGCTGATGCTGTCTGTGCTGCGCACAATGGAAACCGAGGACATTTACTACACATCCATTCTGGCAAAAACCCTGCGCCACACATGGGCGAACACTTACAAGGCAGTGAACAGGCTGGCGAATCTCGGCTTGGTCAAAACAGCAGAATATATCGGCGCATATCAGGCAAAATACGACAACATCCGCGGCCTTGCCCTGACAAAAAAAGGGCACATTGTGAGGTCGGAGTTAATAAAGAGACTGCGAAATAAGTTTGCGCAAACTAAATAATCCTATTTTTATAGGAAGGCGCATCACCACACTTGATTTTTACTGTAAGCGCACGAGTTTGTTTTACTAGGTCTACGAGCGCTAGCGAGTAGACAACACGAAACCAAAGGTTTCGTGTGCACA
>CAYNXO010000061.1:0-3841 GCA_964401205.1 Candidatus Undinarchaeota archaeon | reverse complement strand
GAGTTTCATATTAAAACTAAAATGAAAATCATTGATTACCTGTTTTGGGCATCAGTAATAATGGCAATAGCCGTTGCCATATGGGCATTGTTTGGGCATAGCCCGACAATAGAACAGCTCATTATTACATTTATGTTTGCCATACTTCTCGGAATTTATGACCTTAAGACTACGACAACAAAAGAGCTTGTTTCTACAAAATACGAACTAAGGACTGAATTGCAGGGCATCTCCAATGTGCTTAAAAGCATAGACAATAAATTGGCCAATAAGTGAGTTTTTAAACTAGATTTCCCTATTTATTAGCTTGGAAATCAGACACACCCTGTCCACCCACACCTAAAGGTGTGGGTTTGCCATGCGGTGTGTAACTCACAAAGTCGCTCGGCGGTTTTGTGAAAAAAAGAGGTGAATGGTCACGATTCCTCCGCCGCTTAAACGCGGTGGTACCCTCGCGACTTTGTGATGGAATTTAAAAAACTTGCCAAATGCTACGAAGCCCTTGAAGCCACAACAAAGAAGCTTGCGAAAAGGGACATTGTAGCAAAATTCATAAAAGAGACTCCAACAGACCTTCTTGAAATAATCGTAGCTCTGATTGAGGGAAGAATTTTCCCGGCCTGGCAGGAAACAGAGCTCGGAGTTGCTGAAAATATAATGTATGAAGCGCTTGCAAGGGCAACTGGCCTTCCAGAGGCGCGGATAAAGAACGAGGCAAAAAAAGCAGGCGACCTTGGGACTGCTGCCGAAGCCATCCTGAAAAAGAAAACACAGAGGACACTGGCTTCAAAAACCCTGACAGTTGAAAATGTTTACAAAAATCTTGTAAAAATCCCTACACTGGCAGGCGCTGGCTCAATCAGCCAGAAAGTTTCGCTGATTGCAGAGCTTGTTTCAAATGCCTCACCTGAAGAAGGAAGATACCTGGTAAGGATAATTCTTGAGGAAATGCGCATCGGAGTCGGAGAGGGAATAATACGCAATGCACTTTCTGTTGCATATGATATTTCTCCTGAATTAATTGACAAGGCATACAGCGTGAGAAATGATTACGGCGAGGTTGCAAAATTAATCCGAAGCAGCGGGAAAAAGGCCCTTGAAAAAGTTGAGCTTGAAGTCGGCAGGCCATTGAAGCCAATGCTTGCGCAGAAAGTTGATACCGCAAAAGAAGGGCTTGATGAAATGGCTGGAAAAGCTGCATGGCAATTTAAATATGACGGCATGCGCGTCCAGATACACAAAAGCGGAAGCAAAATTGCTATTTTTACAAGAAGGCTTGACAATATTACAAAGCAGTTCCCTGAATTAGTAGAGGCCTCTAAAAAATGCATAAAAGCCGACACCGCAATTGCAGAGGGCGAAGCTGTTGGCATAGACCCAAAAACAAGAAAGCCCCAGCCGTTCCAGAAATTAAGCCAGAGAATCAAAAGAAAATATGGAATTGAGGAAATGCAGAAGCATATTCCTGTTGAGATGAACCTTTTTGACATAATGTACCTGAACGGCAAAAATCTTCTTGAAACTCCTTACAGCGAAAGGTGGCAAAAACTATCCGGAGTAATTAAGGAGAATCCTGATTTTCACCTTGCTGAAAATTTAGTGACAGGCGATGCAAAAAAAGCAGAAGCGTTTTACAAAAAAGCCCTTAATCTCGGCCATGAGGGCCTTATGATTAAAAATCTTGATGCTCATTACATGCCAGGCAGCCGCGTAAAATACATGTATAAGCTGAAGCAGGAGCGCGAAACTCTTGACTTGGCAATAATAGGGGCTGTCTGGGGCAAGGGAAGAAGGTCAAAATGGCTCGGAAGTTTTGTCCTTGGGGCAAGGGATTCTGATACAGGGGGCTTTGTTGGGGTCGGAAAAGTCGCAACAGGGCTTACTGATGGGGATTTAGAAAATTTAACAACACTGCTTAAGCCATTAATAGAGAGTGAGAACATAAAAGATGTCAAAATAAGGCCGAAAATTGTTGTTGAAGTGGGCTTTGAGGAGATACAAAAGTCGCCAAAATACAAAAGCGGCTATGCTTTGCGTTTTCCGCGCGTAAAGCGCATAAGGGATGACAAGGGATCAGAGGATGCTGATGATCTTGAGCGGATTTCAAGATTTTACGAGGCGCAAACTGTAAAATAAATTAAGTCATAAGTTGTAAGTGATAAGTAATAAGTTAAAAACTTAGAACTTAAAACTTATTACTTAAAACTGAACCAATTTTATTGTCGTTTTTGTCACTACTAACCAATAATAACTATATATACCTCCTAAACCATTTATATACTCATAAATGAAGTGGTGCGTTATGCGAGCTCTAGCGAGCTTCTCTCGCTACGCTCGAGATGGTGCGTCGTGCGTGAACGCATAAATCATAACGCAAAACGCATAACTTAACCAATTTAACAGAAATGGCCAGCAAAACACAGCAAAACGGCGCGTTATTGAATCTTTTGAAGCAGCTTGGGCTAAATCAGTACGAATCGCGCATATATTCTTCTCTTTTGTCAATGGGAGCTCTGACAGCAGGGGAGCTTGCAGAGGTTTCAAATGTTCCGCGCTCAAGAGTTTATGATGTTTTGACTTCTTTGGAGAAAAAAGGGTTTGCACTTCCGCAGATTGGCAAGCCGATAAAGTATCTTGGCCTGCCTGTTGAGAGCGCAGTCTCAACTGTAAAATCCACTCTTGAGGATGACTACCAGAAAAGGGTTGATTTTGTCACTAAACTGGAGAAGAATCTCCGCTCTGCACTTGAAGAGCATTTGTCTTCAAGCAAAAAAACAGCAGACATTCAAGCGGATTTTGTAGGAATGCTGAAGGGAAAATCAAACGTATACGGCCACATTAAGCACATGATTTCAAATTCAAGCAAGCGCATTATAAAAATCACAGATGAGGAAGGTCTTTCAAACCTTGAAAAGCACTGCAAGTCTGCTTTTGAAAAGGCAAAGAAAAAGGGAATAAAAACAAAAATACTTGCAAACGCTCCGAATGCAAAGAGCTCATGCAAGCTTTCTGATTATGCCCACATAAAAACGCACACAGGAATTAACGGCAAAATACTTGTAAAAGACGGCGAAGAGGTTGTTTTCATGTCAGGCAATGATGATTCAGGGGTTTGGATAAAAAGCCCTCACATTGCAGGCGCCCTTGAAAAATTGTTTGACCATGCTTGGGAGAAAGGAAAGTCCATCTGCGAATAATGTGACAACGCGACTTCGCGATGCGCGACATGCGACTCAAGAAATAAATTTTTCTTTTAATGTTGAAATAAAATTCCTTATCATTCTTGACAGATGGTCTATTTTTTCGCAAAACCTCAAATATTCTTCTTTGCTAATATAGCCCATATCACATGCTAAAAGTAAATGATTTTCTGTTTCTTGCAAGCTTGCATAGGCATTATAGATAAATCGTATACAATCTGCAACGCCGTGCCTTGACACACCCTCGCAAATATTTGAATTTACGCTATGGGCGCTTCTTCTTATCTGAGTGACTAGTGTAAATTTTTCCTCATCGGGCCAATTTTTTGTAATAGCATAGATTTCCTTAGTCAGTTCATAGGCCATGTTATAGACGTTCAATTTTTTGTAATTATGCATACATGATGCTTGTAAAAATCGTTTATAAACTTTTTTTAACTCGTTTGGGTTAATTCGGTTATAAATTTCATACGCGTTACTCGTTACGCGCATACGCGGTACAGTTTCTCATGCATTTTTTGCCCACTTTGCATATTCTGAATTTATTTTATCAATTTTAAAGGCAGCTATTGCAGGCACTTTGTAAGAATGCAGTTTTTTAATCCTGTTTTTTACCTTCGCATAAGGCAAGTTTGTTTTCA
>CAYNXO010000060.1:0-3972 GCA_964401205.1 Candidatus Undinarchaeota archaeon | reverse complement strand
GCTGCCATTTACGTGCCCTCCTTTACTCTTCAGAAGTCCCTCCTTCTTCAACATTTTCCTCTTCTTCCTCAACATCCTTTGAAAAGTCCTTTCCAAACCTGTCAAAAACAATCTTTTCAAGCTTCTTTGCAAGAGCATCTGCCTTTTCTCCGGTAAGCTTTGCAAGGGAGCTCGCTGTTTCAGGGATGTATTTTTCAAATATTCTTTTTTTCTCTGCTTTTTCAGCTGCCCTTCTCTTTCCGCCGAGGAAAATCTGCAAATCCCTCAGGATTTGCATCAGCGCAAACCTTATTTCCTCATAAACTTCCTCTTCCTCTGCAACTGACTGCTTTCCTGCGCTTGTGTAAGGAACATGAGTTGAAATTAAATTGACAAAAATTGAAAGCGGCGCATTTTCCAGGTCCTGGATGTGATATCTCTTCCATTCAATGGAATTCATTGCATCTGTTATCACGCAGGCGCCTGCATCAAAAAGCAAAGGAACTCTGTTTGCGAATCTCATTACCTCTGTTTTTCTCCCTTCAGGCGATTCCCTTCCTGCGTTTCCGCCATAGGCAATTGCAACTTCAACAAGAAACGGGATTCCTCCCTTGTAAACTTTTGGCTCCCTTGTCCTTGCCATTACAAACTCAGGCTGCGTCAAGTTTTTCAATGCCTTTTCAATGACTTTTTCCCCGATTGGGATTAATCCTGTTGCAGGCGGAGCCATCCATTTTATTTTCTTGAACGCCTGGACAAGCTGTTCTGCCTGCGCCCACTCTAATTTCTTCGGGCTTATTCCTAGATCAAAATTAACTAGCTTTTGTATTTCAGCAACTTTGTCTGCACTTACTCTTGTAAGCTCATTCACTAAAAATCCTGAAACCTTGTGGCTGCCTGACCTTTGCGCAAGGTCAAGCAAATCATGAGTTTCAACTCCTGATGGGTGGGGCTTTGTTTCAACCGGCTTTTCTGGAATTTCTTTTATAACCCTGTCAAAAACAACCTCACCTTCCATATCCTTGTATTTTATTTTTGCATGGGGGTTTGCAGCAGCTGTCCAGCGGGCATATTCATAGGGCCCTTTCTGCCCCTTTGTGTACTGGACTCCCTTGAATTCGCCTGAAACGAGGGTGCCGCGCCAGTTTGAGGGCGTTATCTTTTTGTCAATAAGCTTTGGCGCGTTGCTTTTTATGTCCATCATTATTTTCAGCTCAACAGCCTTCCCTTTTCCAGTGCTTGTTTTTACATAAGTCGGCTGACCTGTTGTAATCTGGGAAAACAAAACTGCTCCTGAAACACCAAGCCCCTGCTGGCCCCTTAGCTGGATATTCCTGTGGAACTTTGTCCCTGTCAATAGCTGCCCGAAAACCTTTTCAACATTTGCTTCGGGGATTCCTGGGCCGTTGTCCTCAACAGTGACCTTGAAATATTCATCGTCTTTTTCGCCAAGCTGCTCAACCTGCACTTTCAGGTCAGGCAGAATTCCTGCTTCTTCACACGCGTCAAGCGAGTTGCTTATTAATTCATGGACAACTGTTGTAAGGGACTTTACTTTCCCGACATAGCCAAGATACTGCTTGTTTTTCCTGAAAAATTCGCTGAGCTGGACTTCCCTGAACTCCTTAAACAGCTCTTCTGCAGAAACTTCCTTTATCGGAGTGTCATCCCCGTTTTCAGAGTTTTTGCCTGGTTTTTGTTTGGGCATTTTAACCTGTTAAATTGGTTAGGATTGTGGGATTTTGGGATTGTGAGATTGTGGGAACGTTCGCGTTCTCATTTTCTCATCATCTCATATTCCCATCATCCTTAATTTATTTTACTGCGTAATGCTATGTTGCTTAAAAGCTTTTTTGCTGTATTTTTGAAACTTCCCTCGCAAGCATTTTGTAAACAGTGTTGTGCATTGAACCGCTGCAAAGATCCGAGATTGCACGGCATGCAAGCTCAACATTTTCTATTTTTCCGATTATTGAAATTGTTTTTCCGTAAATTGCAATATCTGTGTCAGTCATATCAGCAATTCTTGATTTTGCCTTTCCTTCTGTGCCGATTGCTCTTGACTTAATCCTGGCAAGGGCATTTTTCTTTTCTCCTGCGAATTCCTTCAGGTCAATTATGCTCAGGACAGCGTCCTCTTCAAGCAGCCTAAAAGCAGTTTTCCTGTCAAACCCGCGGCCGATTGCACGTATCACATCACTTGCCTTTAAAGTTCCCAAGGGGTCTCCTTCTTTTTGCCCGAAAATTTCAATCTGCTCTGTTTCCACGTCAATATGTATTTTCGTGCCGGTTGCCTTTTCTAGTTCTGAAATTGCCTTTTTTTCAGCAAGCAGAACCCCGAGTCGTTCCTTTGGGATTTTAAGATAGCTAACCATATTTAAATTAGATTTTTAATACATGGTCAAGCGGATATTTATATGTAATTGGGGCGGCGCATAGCGATTTTGAGGAAAATTTTTAAGACCAAAGAGAATTTAAGCAATGGCTGCCACAAGATAAATGTGAGTAAAATGGAACCCAATTATTTGGAATCCACGGTAATTATTGATGATTTCATAGGCGGAAAGAAGGGGCTTAAGGTGATTGAAGAATTAAAAAAGACAGCTGCCTTGTGACGCGGGAGTTTGTTGGATTAAGCAGGGAAAAAATAAGCGATGTTGTGAATAAAAAATTAGGGGACAGACGATACGACCTGATGTTTTTGGTTGACACAGGCGGCACCTATATCCTTGGTAGTAATGAGAAAATAACTGGCCGCGCCACGAAAGTAGTCCGGCTTCCGCTTAGCGGGCATTGCATGAAGGGTGAGATCCCTAACATGGGCAAAATATATTCTGCAATCAGTTCTAACGCAAAAGAAATTGTCTTGGGCAGGAAGATTGCTGTTGTTGAAGGTGATGTCGGCCCGATTGGCGATTCTTTTAATAGGCTGCAGCTGATAAAACAGGCAATCAGAAATTTAAACAAAAAAGCAATTGTTGAAATTATTGTCGGAGTGTCAGAAACTTATTATGCAAAAGAAGGCATGTTTGATATTGTTGGATTTGTCACAAATGATCTGGCAAAATTGTCTGACATTGCCAGATTGCTAATGGGATTCGAGGACTGTACACATTCAGAGCGCAAGCTTATGAAATACTGGAAAAAAAGCAAATTACAATAGGCAAAACAAGTCAAATTTTTTCCTCGGTTATTTCCCTTAAAACTTTTCCTTTTTCAAGCTTTAAGCCAAGCTTGTTGAAATACCTTACAAAATTCTCAGCATCCCTTTCAATGAATTTTTTTGCGTTCAGCTGGTTAGTCAGAATTGCCTGGGCAAAGTCAATCAGATACGGCTCGTCAATGTTTTTCATCAAAACATTGAATTCAGAGAAATCAGAATGGACAAGCCCTGCTTTTTTGTACAGGAGCCTTAGCTCAGCGAGCAGTTTATTGCAAAGCTTCTGCGGGTTTTTTATTTGATTAAACGGGACTGTGTTGAGCGGAACAGCCGGAGTTGAATCGATTCCTATGAAACCCATCACAAGAACATTTCTCATTACCTTGAATGGCCTTGGAACTTTGGCGCCTGCCTGGTAAGCCCTTTCAAGATTCCTGAATTCTTTTTTTGCCCATTCAAAAACAAGCACGTGCTTCCTGTGGCTTATCTTGAATCTGCGGTCGCCTTCAATATAAGGAAGGATATTCTGGAAGCTAGTTGTTTCAATCCTGAATATTTTCACAATGCGCGGCTCATCTTTCAAAAACGCAAGAAAAACATTTGCCTCTTTCCCAATTGCAATTGGCCCGCCGACTTTGTCAATTATGCCAAGCTTCATGAGCTTGCGCAAAGTAGTAAGAGTCTGTTCGTCAAAAACCTGCCCTTCTATTTTTCTTTCGCGTTTAAGCGGCCTGCGGCGCTCGTGTTTTTTTACCATATCTGTTAAATTGGTTCAGCCATGGGCTTTGGGCAGTGGGCTATGGGCTCATAGCTCACGGCTCATTGCTCATCGC
>CAYNXO010000059.1:0-4139 GCA_964401205.1 Candidatus Undinarchaeota archaeon | reverse complement strand
GAATTGTCAGCTTGCGTTGCTTTTAATGTGAATCTTACAATTGACTGTTTTGTTGTTGAAACAACTGTTGCTGTTTTTGATGCGGCAACTGCGCCTACCCTTGAAGTTGCAATAGAAGCGGTTTCCTTAACCGGAACCGCAGTAATTGCCCTCTCGGTTTTCTGGGATTCAATTATCTGGGTTCCTGTTGCGCCAACAGCAACAGGCACTGCTGTGACATTTACTGCTACTGCTGCCTGCTCCTCTATTGCGGTTGCCTGTTCCTCTATTGCAGTTGCTGAGGGGTAAATTGTAAGCTGTGCATCCTCTGTTCCACCAATTGGCACTTTAATCTGGGACGGATAAACAGCAGAGTATGGCAGGCCAAACACCTCTATGTTGTAAGTGTAGTAAGACGGGTATCCCTGGACGCACCCTACATTATCTCCCCGGCAAAGTGGAATCGGGTGCTTGTCCCTTACTGTAATTGTGTAAGTCACAGGATTTCCAATAAAGGTTTTCTGCGATGTTGGGGAAATTGAGAGGTCAACATAATCGCTGTACGGCTCTGCTTCCTTGATTACTTTAAACTCTGCGTTTGCGGATTTCTGGACATTGCCAAGGGCTGCTGTTGCATCAACATTATAAGTTCCTGCTGTGCTCGGAGTGAAGTAGCCGACAAAATAATAGCCCTGTGTTATCGGGCAGGCAGGCTGTGCCGGGCATATAGTTATTCCTGTTTCAGAAATCGCGCATTCTTGAACTGCGCAGGCCTGCGCAACTGCGCCCACTGGCTTCATTTCAATAACTTGTACAGCAACTGGTGCACATGCAGCTCCTTCAGGGCATATAACATTTGCGTTTTGGGAAACATAAACAGTCAAAACAGCATTGCCAAAATTCAAATTCTGGCTTCCGGTCAGGACTGCGCTGATTTTTACCTGATCGCCAAGAGTGTAATAATATTGGTCTGTGCTTAATGTGAGGGTGAAATCACTTTGCCCGCACTGTATTTCAGGAGAAATTGTGCATACGCATCCGCTGCT
The DNA here is from genome assembly GCA_964401205.1 of Candidatus Undinarchaeota archaeon. Taxonomy (GTDB): domain Archaea; phylum Undinarchaeota; class Undinarchaeia; order Undinarchaeales; family Naiadarchaeaceae; genus CAYNXO01. The sequence continues at coordinate 3,114 of CAYNXO010000059.1, read as the reverse complement.
AGAGCTATCATAGCTGCACCACGAAACCTGCTTTCCGTCAGGGCAGGTGTAATATTTTGTGCAGGTGTCAATGGGAGTTGGGCATTCTTTTTCAGGATTTGTTTTGCATTCGCAGAGTCCTGAGCCATAGGAGGCGCATTCTTTTATTTGAGTGCCATCAGAACAGGTGTAGTATTTTGTGCAGGTCTGGTTTGAAGTGTTTTCCTGAGCCTGAACACTTATTGCAGCAGCCACTACAATAATTAAAAAGATTGCTGCAATGCCAAGCAATATTTTGTTCATTATTTTCATTGCACTTTTATTAGTTGTCTCTGTTTATATACCCTTTATAGCTGCAAATCCATTCGTAGCTATCTAGGTCGAGCTGCCTAGTTCAAAGGAGTTGCCAAGTTTAGTTTAGTAGGCGCATCCCCGCACTTGCTCTTCACTATAAGCGCATTAGCTTTTTTTCCCAGGTTTTTTGCCCCCTAAAATAGCTACGACTTGCTAAGTGGCAAAAAAGCTGCATCGGATAAAACATATATATTCAGCACAATTATTCCATAATGTGGCTAAAAAAACAAGAAAAAGGGCCCTGAAAATCCCGGCTGTTGAGGACAAAAAGCATGAAAAGCATTCCAGAATCTCAAACAAAACAGCCCTTGAAATCGAAATAGTGATTGTGATTGCCATTGCAGCGCTTATAATATATCTTCTCATGGCTTCGGTTTTTTACCCGCAAAAAATACAGGATTTAAAAACTGCGATCATAGAGCCTGCTGCAAATAAAACACCTGCAGTATTAGCCCCTAACTATGAAAATGAATACCTGCAAAATTCAAAAGTTATCGGCAAACAGCACAATTTCGGGCAGTTTGAGACAACATTAATCAGAATTGGATTTTTCAAAGGCCAGTTCAGGGCTGATGTCTGGGTTAAGAATGCCGGGAAAGAAACTGCTGACTTTTATGTTGAAACTGCCTATTTGGAAAAGGGCGGAGTCAAATATGCTTATGCTGGCGGAAATTTCAATGGAACGCAGTTTGCAGTAAATGAAGAGCGAACCGGCTATATACTTTACAAGGATGTTCCAAAAGGCATCAAAGGCACTGCAACAATAGTAATCGGCAATTCAGTTGGGTATTCGGCAATTTTCAGCGCAACAACATCATCGCCGCATATTTACATAATAGAAATTTAGGGAAATTTATTGAAGCGGCGCATCACCACACTTGCTCTTCACTGTAAGCACAATAGCTATTTTTCCAAGGTTTTTTTGCCCCCAACACAACTACAACTTGCTAAGTGGCAAAAAAGCTTACATCCACTTTTCTTCCCAATCATCTAATTCTTCTTTGCTTACTTTTATGTCGCCTTTTCTTTTTAAAAAAAGCGGCTCGCCAAAATTTTTCCAGAGCAAAAGCCCGTAGATGATTCCAAAACCAAGGCCAAACAGGTGCGCAAAATTATTAACATTGCTGTACGGATTAAATGCGCCAAGCAAATCAAGAAATGCCCAGAAAGCAGCTGCAATTATCATCGGCAAAGGAACAAAAGTAACATACACTATCATCCGCGGCCGCAAAACAGCGAGAGTGCCGAGAATTGCCATTATTGCACCGCTTGCCCCGACGCTTCCTGCAGTTAAATTTCCCTGCCAAAAAAAGACGGCAGTTGAGCCGATTCCTGCAATCACTCCTCCGATTAGAAACAATGAGAGAAGCCTGCGCCAGCTGATTATTTTTTCAAGAATCGTGCCAAATAATGCAAGGGCAAACATGTTGTAGAGCAAATGCTCAATTCCGCCGTGCATGAAAACATGGGTTATTAATCTCCACGGCTGTGAAAGGGCCAGGATTGGAACTGTTGCAAAAAAACCAGTTATTTGCGGGAAAATAGCCTGCAAAACAAAAATAAATGAAATAAGTGCAACTAACTTAATTGCAAGCCAGTGGAATTTTCTTTCTTTGACTTCCATACCTAGAGAAACACCAATAAGATTAAATAAATTGAGTAGAGCGGAAGTATATAGGCAACAAATTTCGGCAGAGCACTTCTTGAACTTTCAGGAGTAGGGCTTTTTGCCAGCTTGTAAAATTCTGCTGCAAGAAGAATGTTGCACAGCAGGATCAGGGCTGCAAGATTGTAAATTAAAGCCAGCCAGATTAGGGGCATGCATGCGCCGAGCATAAGGGCAAATGCAAGCCATGCTGATTTTTTCATCCCAAGGAAAACAGCAGTTGTTTTATCCCCGAATTTTTTGTCTGCTTCATAATCTATCATCTCGCAAATTGTAAACGCAGCCATAATAGTCAAGAAGGACATAATGATCAGCAGCATTGTTGCAGCCAAGTTTGCGCCAAACAAAAAATAAATTGCAAGCGGAGTCAATGCCCCGCTGTAGCCGTTTGCCAAAATTCCAAGGAATGGTATGCCCTTAATCCTGAATGGTTTTGCTGAATAAACATACGCAAGCAAATATCCGCTTGCAAACAAAATTGCCAGTATTTTGCTCCCGATTATAAAAAGCAAAATGGCGCTTGCGAGCATTGTTATAATCAAATGAATTGCGGCATTTTCAACTGGAATGTCCTCCAGTATGTTCCTGGTTTTTGTGATTTTTGGCTGGCTGAATTTGTCAGCTTCAATGTCAAGAATCTGGTTTATTATATTAGTTCCTGCACCAAGCATGTAAAAAGCGGCGACGCTCAAAACAAATTTAAAATTAAAAAGTATCCCAAGCCCCTTCAATGCCGTTGCAATAAAAAGGTAAATAAAAAGCCCGATAAGCAGCCCTTCTGTCCTGTGCAGGCGTGCGAGCCAGATTTTCCTGTAATCAATGGCCTCAAAAAACCTTTCTGCGATGTTTTCTGCATAATTCATATTGCCCCATACATTCTCATTTTCCCCAAGTATTTATATTTTCACTAATTTAATAGCCAGTATGGCGGTTCAGAAGGCAAATTTGCTTTTGCTTAGTGCGCTTAAGAATCTCGCGCAGTTTTCCATTGGGCTGGGGCTGGCAGCCGCTATTTTTGGCTATGCCTTTCAGGTGCTGGATGTTGCGATAGCAGCCCTTTCGCTTTTGCTTGCCTATACTGCAATTTACCTTTACAATGACATTGCTGACTTAAG
>CAYNXO010000058.1:0-4209 GCA_964401205.1 Candidatus Undinarchaeota archaeon | reverse complement strand
AGAGAAAAAGTGAGTTTTGAAATAAATTAAGTCAACTCAAAACCCAAAACTCATAACTCAATACCGCTGCATAGCTAAATTAAGCGGTAATGGGTTTTGAGTAATGAGTTATGGGTAACCAATTTCACAGAAAAAAAATGGACTACGCACAGCTTGGATTGAAATGTGGAATAGAGATACATCAGCAGCTTGACACTAGCAAGCTATTTTGTGAATGTCCCTCTGTATTGCGGGAGGCTGCGCCTGATTTAACAGTAAAAAGAAAAATGCACGCGGTTGCAGGCGAACTTGGAATTGTAGATCCTGCTGCAATGCAGGCAGCACTGAGGGGGGCAGATTATGCTTATCAGTTTTACAGGGATTCAAACTGCCTTGTTGAGCTGGATGAGGAGCCGCCGCATGAAATAAACAAAGAGGCGCTTGAAACAGCTGTTTTATTTTCAAAAATGCTTGGTGCAAATGTTGTTGGAGAAATCCAGGTAATGCGAAAAACAGTCCTTGATGGCAGCAACACTTCCGGCTTCCAGCGAACTTGCTTAATAGCAACAGGCGGGAAGCTGAATTACGGCAAATCTTCAATAGGAATCCAGTCAATCTGCCTTGAAGAGGATGCTAGCCGCATAATAAAGGCAAATGACAAGGAAATCCTCTATAATCTTGACAGATTAGGGGTTCCTTTGATTGAAATCGCAACAACTCCTGACATTAAAACGCCTGAACAGGCGCGCGAGGTTGCGCTTAGCCTTGGCCTGCTTTTGCGTGCAACTAAAAAAGTAAAGCGCGGAATCGGCACAATAAGGCAGGACCTGAATATTTCAATAAAAGACGGCGCGCGAGTAGAGATAAAAGGAGTGCAGGAGCTGAACATACTTCCAAAGGCAATTGAAAATGAAGTAAAGCGGCAGTTTTCGCTTATTGTCTTGAAATCAGAACTGCTGTCAAAAAATGTTCCGCGTGTTGAAAATTATTTTTATGATTTGGCAGATATTTTCAGGAATACCGAGGCAAAAATAATAAAAAATTCGCTCAGCAATGGAAAGTCAGTTCTTGGAATAAAACTTCCAAAGTTCGCAGGGCTCCTGAATAAAGAGGTTTCGCCTAACAGGAGATTCGGCACTGAATTGGCGGATTATGCGCGTTCAATGGCCGCTTCTGGATTATTCCACTCAGATGAGCTTCCAAATTATGGTATCACGGCAGATGAAGTTGCAAAAGTGTGCGAAAAACTCCGACTTTCAAGTGAGGACGCGTTCATAATCATAACAGATGCAAAAGAAACCTGCGAAAAAGCGCTTACTGCTGTTGTAAACCGCATAAATCTTGCTTTTGAAAAGCTGCCTGTTGAAACAAGAAAAGCAAACCAGGATGGAACTTCGTCTTACCTAAGGCCATTGCCAGGCGGCGCGAGAATGTATCCTGAAACGGATTTAATGCCAATAGATACGCGACAAGCGACAAGCGACAAGCGACAAGCGAAACTTCCAAAACCCCCCTGGGATTTAATTAAAGAAATTGAGCACAAATTTAAACTGTCCAATGAGCTTGCAACTGAATTGTATGATTCTGAAAAAACAGAATTGTTTGAAAAAATGGCAAAAAGCATTGCAATTGAGCCAACAATAATTGCGAACACGCTTACAAATGTCTTGAACAATTTAAATCTTGAAATTGAATTGGGCGAAAAGCATTTTGCAGATTTATTCATAGCATTAAAAGCAGGGAAATTCAGCAAAGAGGCGATTCAGCAGATTCTTGGGTTTTGGGCAACCAATCCAAACGAAAATATTGAAAGTGTGATTTCAAAACTTGGCTTTGAGAAAATATCAAGGGCTGAGCTTGAAAAAATAATCCGGAATATTGTTTTAAAAAACAAAAAATTAATTGAAGAACGCGGAGAAAGTGCAATAAGCGGCCTTATGGGAGATGTTATGAAAGAAGTGCGCGGAAGGGCAGACGGGAAATTAGTGATGAAACTTCTAAGAAATATTGTATCCCGCAATGCTCGCTAGAGCATTTTATAGGCGCATCACCGCACTTGCTCTTCACTGTAAGCGCACGAGATGATTTCGCCAGCCTTTTTGCCCCCCACACAACTTAGACTTGCTTAGTGGCAAAAAGGCTGTTATTGATTATATAATTTCCTCCATTTCCTGAAAATTTTGCAGCCTTCTTCAGTCAGCCAAGGCTTCATTGGCAGGTAAATCTTGTTGTAAAAATCTTGTTTAATACTCAGCTTGCCGCTAGTTTTTTCAATGTTTATGGACTCCTTTAAAAATGGTGACCATCGTATAATATTCGTAGCATGATAAGAAGGCGCATTAATTGCCCTGGCCAATTCTGAAGAAGTGTAACTTTCATTAGTTTCGCAAAGGTGTACCAGAATTTTAGACCCCCTAAACTGCTGCAAATGGTATTCAAGCAGGTATCTCACTTTTATCTTTGATTCCCTGTCATAGAAAAAATACTCTCGTTTAGAGGATTTCAGCCCAGTATCTCTTATGAGATTTCCCAAACCTACCTCACCTCTTTTAAAATGGAGAATAAACTTAAAGGCATCAGCAATTCGCATTTTATGGTGCCCGTACCTGCTCTGCTCTGAATCGGTTACACGATCCAGCTCGTGCTCAAGCCATGCCCACGGAGATGCCTTAATTATTTCTTGTGCTTCGTTGGAGTTTAACGCCTCGGCAAAATCAGGGTCTATTTTGTTAATTTCTTTGGCAAGTTTTTTGACAAGTTTAAGTGAAATCGCCATCAACTATTCTATGCACGCACTTTTATTTAAGCTTCGCATTCAAGTGCGTTTCATCAGTCAAATTACCTATAATCTATTGCGTGAATTTCTTTTTTTACCCAGTTATAGGCAAAATTTTGGGGCTTTCCCCTTATCCTGCCGGTTATATTTTGCATCAGCCTTTTTTCATCATCTGTTCTTGCCATTTCACTAAGTGCGTGAAGGTCTGTGCCTTCATAGTCCTCTTTTGAAAAAGCAGGCAACAATTCTCCGTGAATATTCTTTCGCGCAGCCATTTTGAGTGTTATTCTGGCATAGGGGATTTGCTGCACATCAAAAAGGCTTTCCCTTGCTGCCATTTCTTCCATAAATGAATGCATTGTTGTAAATATTTTGTAAACCCATTTTTTATCAGGCCTTTTTACTGCCAAAACCAATGACTTGACAGTGCCCTGGCCATATATTGCTAGAATAGTTCCCTGTGGCAGCAATAGTCTGACTTCCCTTATGTTAAGGTACAGGACTTTCCTTATGTATCTAATCAAATCCCATAAAGTTTTGAATTTTTTTTGCGCTCCAATAAAATCTTCCGCAAGCAGCTGCACGTCTATCCGTTTAAAGGTTTTATATCGTTCCTTTACTTTTTGCCCAGAGCCGTAAAGCTGCAGCAGCAAGTTGTAATTTGACTGCTCGACCCTTTTCTGCCATCTGCCATACAGCTCGTTCAGCAGATTGATTTCGTTTCTGTTTAGTTTAAACGCCATAATCAGATTTTGTGTATTCCCGCCTATTTAATTTTTGCAGTCCAGAACTTCCTTCTCGTTAAAAATCCCCTCAATCCCATAATAATCATGATACTTGCAGTTTTCATCTTCCTTGCAGCCGTAAATATAGTATATTTCGTTCGCAGTAGCATCCATCTGAATCCATTTTTCGCCAATATTTGCAGCAACCCATGCGTGCGAGTAATCATTTACTTTTTTCCCGTAAACAACATAAGAATCAATTCCGGCATTTTTCAGCATTGAAACAAGCAAAATTGACTTGTCTGTGCAGTCGCCGTCTTTTGTTCCAAGAACTTCGCTTGGATATCTCCATGTATCATAAACTTTGTATGAAATATTCCCTGAAACAAAATCAAAAATGGCTTTTGCTTTTTCTAAATCAGTGTTTTTTCCGTTTGATATTGATGCTGTTAGCGCAATGATTCCTTCATTGCTAATTTCAACATAGCGCTTCTGCTGGCTGTGTGAAATTTCGCAGCCATTTAAAATATTTTCAAAATCTGCACTGCGATTCTCGTTTAAATAGTAACTGGAATTTTCAGCAGAAACCTGAACGCTTGATTTGTGGTCAGAAGGGTGTGAAAAAACCGCACTGGCAAGTATTAAAATTATAATTGCAATGACAAATAATATTTTCCCCTTCACAGATGCCACCAATTTTGATTTTTTGTGTGCCGGGGGATTAATATA
>CAYNXO010000057.1:0-4286 GCA_964401205.1 Candidatus Undinarchaeota archaeon | reverse complement strand
TTATTTTAGAAAATCTCCAGACAGCTTTTTCGCCAAAGCTGTCGCAGTTGCGTAGTGCGAAAAACCTGGGAAAAAAGGCTATTGCGCCTACAGTGCAGAGCAAGTGTGGTTATGCGCCTAGGCAAAGACCGATAAAGCTATACCTTAATTTTAGAGAATCTCCAAAATCTTCGCTTCGGGTGCGTCCTTACCTTCCTGTTTGTCTTTACAATTGCCCAAAGCGGGACAATCCTGTTCTGCTTGCCTTTCTTCGCAAGCCTTAATTTCACATTGAGTTTTTTTATCCGTGCCATACTGAACTTTACACAATTATACAGGCGCCTCCTTAAATATGTTGCTTCCCTTTGTCAAAAACCACAGATTAAAGCTAACGACATGTTAAAATAAATAAGTGATTTAGGGTGGTTTTTGACAGACAGTCGAATTCCACGACATCTAACCACTCTTTAAAAGAAGTGGAATTCGACTGGATTTCAGGCCAGTGACAACTGTGTGAAAATGCGATTTCGGGAAAATTTTCTTTGCAGATTTGGGGAAGTTTTTTACCAGAACCGCGCGCAGTTCTGTTTCATATTCTGATGTCGGCTTCGCACCTGCAAAGATTTTGTCGTATTTAAAAAGCGAATCTGAAAGAAAATTTATTTCCCTGTGCCCAAACCCAAGAAGCGGCGCAACATAGGATATTTTATAACGGCCTTCAAGGCTCTGCATCTCCCGGTAAGTTAATCGTGGAGTCCTGTCATCGCGCCTTGTGCCGTCTGCAATAATTCCAAAAGATTTTCTGTATTTTTCAGCGGCTTTTTCCAGGACATTTGAGTGAATGTGCTTTACTGCATTCAAAAGAAAGCCGTCCTTTTGCGCTATTTTGGCAGCTGCCTCAAAAATGTACTTGTCAATTTTAAGGACTTCGTGCTCAAATCCGAGAATTTTCGCTGAGTTTGCTGCTGTTTTCCAGGAATTTTTAACTATGCCGGCGTTTGTTGTAACAAGCCTTACATCATAGCCAAGGGAACTTAAAAGCAATGCAACAAAGCTGGAATCCCTGCCGCCAGAGTAAAGGACTATTGCTTTTTGTTGTTTCATATTATTTCCGCTTTATCTTTATATCGCGGTGAGTCTGGGAATAAATTGCAGACAAGATGCCTTTTATCTGCTCTTTTGTTATTTTTCCGCTTATTTTTCCTGACTGGCTGAGCCGTATCAGCTCAGTGGCTGCGATTAAGGCGTTTTCAGGGTTTGAAATTTTTGCATTGTTCCACTGGTCCCATGCATCAGGAGCTAGCATGATTTTCATTGCCATTTCTATCTGGCTGATGGCTTCTGCCCTGGCTTTTTCCCGTGCAGACTGCGCTTGCTGTGCTTTCTGCATCTCAGCGAGCTTTCGCTGCCTTATTGATTCTAAATCAGCTTCAGAAATGTCTGCCATTTACTTAAATTAAATCTTCAGAAAATTACTTTTTCTTTTTTACAAACTCGATTGTCTTTGGCTCTTCTGACGCACCTTTTTTCTTTTCCTTTGCCTTTTCCTTCTCAATCTTTTCAACTTCAGGCCTTATCTCGCGCAGTTTCTTCGGCTTTTCTGCTTTTGGAGTAATTGATACCTTGTAAGCAACATTATCAAGGAATTTCATGCCAAGCGGCGTTATTTCCCTGCCTTTTTTTCCCTTCTTGACATATCCTGCTTTCTCAAGCTGCTGCAGCAAAACCCTGATGACTTTTCCACTGCCTTTGTAATGGTGCTCAGGCCTTGAGCCCCTGTTCTTTCTTCCGCCGTATTCTGTCCTCAATCTTGAAATTCCGATTGAACCATGGACATAAAGCTTCCTAAGGAGTGCAGCTGCCCTTATCTGCCAGAAATCTGCCTGCTCAGGCGGCCTCTCCTTGTGCCTTCCTGTCTTAACATAAAGGGCCCAGTCTGGCATCTTAAGAGCCTCATTCTTCTTCAGCTCTTCCTTGGCGAATTCAACCAAGTCATTTGCATCAACGTCAAAGACATTTGTCATAAGTTTAATGGGATAAATGAGGTTATTTATTACCCTTTCTTTCCGGCTTTTTGTCCTTTATTGGCTTGTAAGGGATTCTTTTTAAATCCCCGCAATTTTTGCAGGTTATTATGATTTTTTGCTCATTCAGCCGCACTTCTGATGAAATTCCTGGGGCAAGGTATGAATAGCATTTTTTGCAGAATTTTCTCTTTAATGCTGTTGGAATCCTTACCCTGCACCTCAGCGCAATGTTCCATGCCTGCCTGACATAATTGCTAGCCCTTTCAGGGTTCTGCCTGAAAGCTTTTTCTGCCTCTGAGAACAAAATTTCAATGCGCTCCCTGGGAATCTGCTTTTGCCAGATTGGTTTTTGGGTCATTTCTGTTAAATTGGTTCAGCTAGCAGCTATTAGCTTGCAGCTTGCAGAACGAACTGCTAGCTGCCGGCTGCGAGCTGCAAGCTCTTAATTTATTTCACGAAATTACAACAATCCCCGCGCAGTATCGTATATCTTCCGCTCTTTGCGCGAGCATTTCTTGCAGTAGCGCTTGTTGTTGAACATTTTCGAACAGTTTTTGTGGATTGCGCCGCTGCAGGTCGCGCAGGCAAGGCCTTCATCTGCTGTGCTGCTGCAAGTTACACAAGTTGCCATCATTAACGATTATTTTCTTTGCTTGTATAAATATTTTTAAAATTGGAAAAAACTTGCCGTAGGAGCATAAATTCAGCATAAAGGGCTGAAGTCAAATTAGAAAAGTGGGCCCACCAAGAGTTGAACTTGGACTCCCACTCTGTGAAAGTGGTGTCATAGCCGCTAGACCATGGACCCATTTGGAAGTAATTTGACGCACAAGTTCATATATTTATTTTTGGGCATTGTAGTGCTTTGCGAACGCCCCACAAGACCTGAATTTTTCCCAGGTTTTTTGCACCTCACGCCTATCCTGGCTTAGGGCAAAAAAGCTGCGCAGGACCATGGGCCCCTTTTCTGTTAAATTGGTTAGGATTATGAGATTGTGGGATTGTGAGATTTTGGGAAATTGCGCTCTCATCATCCCCTCATCTCACCATCTCATCATCTTTAATTTATTTCACAGCATATACTTATCTTTTTGCCAGTTGGATAAAATTCCTAAAAATTTCTTTTCCATGATGTGTATGTTGTACCTCTGGATGAAACTGCACGCCGTAAATCGGCTTTAGCCTGTTCTTTATTGCCTCAAACCTGCATGTGCTTGAATGGGCAAGCACTTCAAGCTCATCTGAGATTTCGCTTACTTCATCATTGTGCGATTCCCATGCGGCAAATTTCTCAGGAAGCCCTTTGAAAAGCTCGTTCTCCTTGTCTATGGTGATTTCCGTCAGCCCAAACTCAGGGGTGCCTGTTTCTGATTCCGAGGAGCTCCTGACTTTCCCTCCGAAAAATTCGCCAATCAGCTGGTGGCCGGCGCACATCCCTATTATAGGGCCTGGAAACTTTTCAAGATAAAGCTTGCAGTTGCCCATTTGCGCGCCGTGGCTGATAAGGGCTCCGCTGCCTGAAAGCGCAATAGCATCTGCATTTTCAATCTGCTCAAAAGGGGCTGTATTCGGGAGAATCTGCACATCAGCTTTCAAGTCCTGAAAGCTCCTGTAAATGCGATGGGCATACTGGCTTCCATTATCTATAACAATTATTTTCATTTTAATCTGCTAAATTGGTTCAGCGTACTCGCGGACTAGCGAACTAGCGGACTGGTACAAGTACGCGAGTCATCGAGTTCGCGAGTCCGCTTAATTTATTTCCCTGCGATTATTCCCACTCAATTGTTGCTGGCGGCTTGTTGGTGATATCATAAACAACCCGATTAACGTCCTTCTTTAAGGTATTGTTTATTCTTATCGCGATTTTTTCAAGCAGTTCAGGCGGGATTTTCAGGAAATTTGCAGTCATCCCGTCAGAGCTTTCAACTGCGCGCAGCCCTATTGTGTATCCATAAGCGCGCACATCGCCCTGAACCCCGACTGTTTTCACCGGCAGAAGAACAGCGAAGTACTGCCACGGCAGCTTTATTTTCCCCTCAGCTGCTGCTTTTTTCAGCTCCTCGCGCCATATAGAATCAGCTTCCTGCAGTATCCTTACCCCATCCTCAGTCACCTCGCCTAAAATCCTGACAGCAAGCCCTGGGCCGGGAAATGGCTGTTTTTTATAAATATCCTCTGGAATCCCAAGCTCTCTTGCAACTTCCCTTACTTCGTCCTTGTAGAGGTCGCGCAGCGGCTCGATTAATTTTAAGTTCATTTCCTTTGGAAGGCCGCCGA
>CAYNXO010000056.1:0-4324 GCA_964401205.1 Candidatus Undinarchaeota archaeon | reverse complement strand
GCCTCATTCTGCTTTCTTAACCTCTTTTGGCATTTCTCCTATCTTTACAGACGGGCTCATTGTGAGCTTCAAATAAATTCCCCTGATCTGTGATTCTCCCTTGGGAAGCTTTTCTTTCAGGGCAGTAATCACTTTTTCAGTGTTCTCAGCAATCTGCTCGTCAGTCATCTGCTCTGTTCCGACAATGCAGTTGATTATTGGCTGGTCTTTTACCCTTGCAGTAATTATTTTGTCAAATCTTGCAAAAACATTCTTCAAGTCATCCTTTGGATTAACCGGCTTTGGCATTTTTTCCCGCGGGCCAAGAGCAGCGCCAAGGGTTTTTCCAACCTCAACCATCAAGTCAGGCTGGGCAATGAAAATATCACCAGAAATTATTACCTTTCTCTGCTCTTTCTTGTCCTTTGCGAGCATTTGCAGCATTTCGCGGTTAACAATTGTCTTTAATCCGGCCTGCTTTGCCTTCTCAGCAAGCTCGCCGTCTGCAATTGCGCCGAATTTGAGCTGCTTCCCTCTTCCGTGCGGCAGCATTACCTCTAATTTAACCTTTGATTCCGGCTTTTTCATGTCAAGCTCTTTTAAGGAAACAGCCAAATCAAAAGTCTGCTTGAACTTGCGCGGCTTAGCTGCAGCTAATTCGCGTACTTTCTTGACAGCATTTAGTATGTCTTCGGGTTTCACTGAAATTATCCTCCTAACCCAGAAACGAGTTAGTGTGCGGATTTGGAAAAGTATACTTCAGCGAGTATTTAAAGGTTATTATCAGTCGCCAAAATGGACCGGCGCCTTGGCAATTGGCAATATGCGTGCAAGCTTGTTCAAAACAGCCTCTTCTATTTGTTCTCCGCTTTTTAGTATGTCAGTCGCGGTTATTATTCCTGCAAGCTCGCCGTCTTTCATTACAACAAGCTTTTTTATTTTTTCCTTTGCCATAAGCTCTATTGCATCAGCAGTATCGTCATTTTCATCAATTACCACCAACGGCTTGCTCATAATCTGCCTGCAGGTAACAATTTCCGAATTTTTGCCTTCTGCCACAATTCTTGTCAAAATATCCCTTTCTGTTATTATCCCAACCGGCTTTTTGCCGTCTGCGATGACAATACTCCCTATCTTAAATTTGTTCATAATCAAAACAGCACTCTTTGCAGTATCATCCGGCTTCGCTGTCCTGACGTTCTTAATCATTATTTCTGAAATTTTCATGCTAGCTAACTTAGTCTCTTGTTGCTTAAAAAGTTTTGTTACATAACAAAAGCATGCAGAAGCCCGATTAAAACCGGCTGGTGGATTAAATAAATCAGCAGAGAATTCCTTCCTAAAAAGCATAATCCTTTTACCAAGCTTAAATTTCCTAAATCCGGAATTTTAAAATTTCTTTTATAGTTTGCATAAAGTGCATTCCCCAAAAACAAACCGATTAGAACAACACCAAACCAAGGAAATATCGGGAAGTAATCAACAGTTGTAAAATTTTGCGGCGCGAATCCGAGCCAGATTAATTCAGGAATCTTGAAAGCTAGATTGCTGAGATAAATTCCTGCTGCAATGAAGCTTGCGCCCAACAGCAAATCAACACGCGTTCTCTTTATCAAAGGATACGAAAGAATAATTGAAATTCCAATCAAATGCAGAACTCCGAAAATTACAAAATCCTTTCCAATGAAAAGCCATGTGACTGCAGTAATTGCCAGGCCCCAGCTGAAAATTTTCAGCCCTCTTTTCAAATAATGCATAAAATTTCGGTTTTCTTTTGAATAGCTGAGCGTTAATGAAATCCCGACTAAAAGCATAAACATTGATGCGGTTATCCGCGCGAAAAGCCACCAGAAGTCTGAGCTTGTATTGATATTGTAAATTCTGAAATAAGCAATGTCTGTAACGAAATTTGAAATTATCATCAAAATTATTGCAATGCCTCGCAGGGAATCAATTTCGTAGAAGCGGTTTGCAAAATCTGCATTCATTAAGAATTACCTTATCTGCTGCAATTCCCCTGGATTAATTAAAATTTTCTTTATCCCAACAGCCTTTTCTTCTGCGCGGAATGCTTTTTCCATCGGCGCCAGGAATTTCCTTTTCTGCCCTATTGTTACTTCTTCTATCAGGATGCCAAGCCTTGTTCCGCTTTCTGAATCAAGCAAATAGTCATAAATCGTTCCAAGGACTTTTTTCCCGTTCAAGGCATAAACAGAAGCTGTCATTGCCCCTGGATTCGGCCTGTCTGAGAGGAAAGAATCATATTCAGCAGGGAAATTTGCGTCAGGGATTCCGCTTACTGCAAAGGTTATCTCCCTTCCGTCAATCATTTTCAGCCTGCTTATCGGGATAACAGAGCTTCCGACGCTTTTTCCGCCAGCCCTCATTGTAACAATAAAAGCTTCTTCTGTTTTCGGCTCAACAATGGCATTTATTATCTGGCCAAGAGACTCGCCTGAGCCGTTAAATGCTTCTTTGCCGCGCAATTCAGAAAATTTGGTTTGCATAAGTACCCTCAATCATTTAATTATAGAAATTGATAGTATTTAAATTACTATCATCAAGGAACTTTACAAATATCCCCTGCGGTGGCTTTTAAGCAGGCTCGGAATGTTTTCGTTTATGTATTCGTCTACTTCTTCCGCAGGATTCATCTCAACCTGCCCGTGCTTCCTGTGCTTCAAACGCTCAAGCATCTCTTTTCTTTCTATGAATTGCCTTATTGAATCCCTGATAAAATCCGTGCGCGATGAATAAAGCCCTGTATTTACCTGCTTGTCTATTTCCTTCAAAAGCTTCTCCTCTAATTTCAGGGAGATTAACTTTGCCATATATACGAAGTATATACTTTGTATATTTATAGTTTCCCAGCTGGCGTACGCTAATCTGCAATTGGATAAACAAGAATAAATTTTCAGAACTACTTCTTTTCCGCAGGTTTCTTTTCTTCTGCTTTTGGAGCTGCTGTTCCGCCACCTGCTGCCGGAGCTGCTGCCCCGCCTGCTGCAGGAGCTTTCTCTTCCACTGGCAACAGCTTCTGTATGATGTCTGCCGGGGTTCCAGCTTCCTTCATTGCTGCTTTTATTTCTGAGCGTTCTCTGCCGGCCATTTTCTCCATTATTTCCTTTGCCTTTGTCTCTGCCTGTTCGCGCGCTTTCTTTGTTGCTTCTGCGAGCGCGAGTTTTTCCTGCTCAAGCTTTGCAAGCTCCTCTGCTGTGAGCTCTGTTTTTCCAGAGTTTATTTTCCCGTCAAAAACACCCTCATCAATCAGCTTAAGCGCTTCCTTTGCATCTTTTCCTTCAACAAGTATCCCCATTGAAACGCAGCTTCCGACAACAGTCTTTACAGCTGCTTTCGGAGTATTTACAACAAGCGACGCCTCTTTCATCTTTGAAACTTTTATTGCCTGCTCAATGAGCATGTTTGCAACTTTTTCAGCTTTCGGGTTTCCGCTTGCCTTCTCAATATTCAGCTCTTTCTTAATCAGCGCTGAAACAGGCGGTGTTCCAACCTCAATCTCAAAAGTCCTGTCTTTTCCCACTTTTACAGTAATAGGAACCTGCATGCCTGCAAAAGCTTTTGTCTTTTCATTAATTTTTGCAATAACCTGGTTTATCGGCAGGCCAAGAGGGCCAAGTGCAGGGCCGAGAGGCGGGGCTGCTGTTGCTTTCCCTCCCTCAACTAAAGTTTTTATTTGATTCGGCATTTGATTCCCTTGAAATTGGTTATCGCTTGACGCTTGATGCTAGACGCACTACGTGGCGCGTCAAGCGTCCAGCTTCTAGCATCTAGCCGAGTATTTAATTATTGCTTTTCTTCCTTTTCCCCTTCGCCTTCTTTCTTTTCGCCTGCTTCCTTCTCCAATACCCTGACAGATTCTGCAGGAACTGTAATCGGGATTGGAACAGTTGCCTCAAGCAGCTCAATCGTCACTTCGTTCTTTGTCTTGTCAACCCTTGTTATCTTTGCCTTTTCTCCCTTAAACGGACCTGCTGTTACTTCAACAGTGAATCCTTCCTGCAGGTTTGTCACAGCAGGCATCGGCGCAAGGAAGTGCTCTATTTCTGAAACAGAAGTCTCTCCCTCAACAAGCCCGCGCGCGTGAGCGACTCCCCTGTAATTTTTTTCAATTTCCTGCCTGTCGCCTTCAACAAGTATGTACCCCTTCAATCCAGGGACAACTATTGCAGAAATATTAAGCTTGTCCTTTTCTATGCGGTCAGCTAGCTTTGATGCTACATTTCTTTCCTTGTTTGCTGTTGTGCGTATTGCGTAGATGCCCATTCTGTTAAATTGGTTCAGCTATGGGCTTTGGGCAGTGGGCTATGGGCTCATAGCTCACGGC
>CAYNXO010000055.1:0-4335 GCA_964401205.1 Candidatus Undinarchaeota archaeon | reverse complement strand
AAGAAGTGCCTGTCAAGCGGTTCGGGAGGTGGGAGAATGGCATATTATAGAAATAGCGCATTCCCGCTCAACAGGCATTTTATGTTGTGATGCCAATGCTAGTGACACTTTAGTGCTTTATTTCCTTGCGACAAATTTCCTTCCTTTTGCATGCGCAATTTCGGAAATTGTGTCTTTCAGTCCAAGTCCAAGAGCAATTGCAAATCCAAAGCCAATTGATGCGACTATTACCAGCAAGATGCCGTTAACAAGTGCTGCGTCAAGGCCTACTTTTGGAAGTGCCAGTGCTATTGAAATGTACACTACGAGGAAGAATACCACTCTGCTCATCAGGTGTGCGTATTGGAAGTCAGAGTCGCTGATAAGCTCCTCGGCATAGCGGCCAATTGCATACCCTGCTGCAACAACAACTAATGCTGTCAATGCTGCTGGTATGAATGACACTATTTCCCCAACGAATGAGGAGATTACTGTCACTTGCAATGCCATTGCTGCCTGCTGCACAAAGACTAGGTAGACTACCCACTTCACTATCATTGTGAAAATGTGGCTAATCTTGAATTCGGCTTTCTTTACCTTTACGTACTCATCAACCTTTGTCCTTGTCAGAATCTCTTCGAGAGCTGCGCCGATTACCTTGCCGGCTATGAAACCGACTATTAAGATGATAATTGCAGCTACGATGTTCGGCAACACGACAACTGTTGAACCCCAGATGTGTGCAAATGCTGTGTATATCAGTGCCACCAGATCAATACCTGCCATATTTGTTTATCACCTCCTTTTCTGTTTTATTTACTTCATGAGAAGGAGGGTAGCGAAACGAATTTATTTTACTGGTTTCGCCTGACCTCCTTTTTATTTTTCAGATTTGTAATAGTGAAGCTTCACCGGGCCGATTTGCCTTACCCCGACTTTTCCGCTTCCTATGAGCATCCCAAGGGCATAAACCGCCTCATAGCGGCTTATGTTAAATTGCCTTGCGACATCCTGGATTGAAACGCCTTGCGGACTCTTCTTTATGAATTCCTCTACTTTTTCCGCCAAAGGAGATATGTCTGCAGGCATTTGTTTTTATACTATTGTAACACGTCTGAATATATAAATGTAACGCTTCTGTTGTATTACTATTTTTTTGATGTTGCTTTGCCATAATTGCTCTATGAGCTTTGTATAATAGTTCCATAACCTTTATAAAGCTTACGTATAACGTATCAGTTATAAAACATTAACATGATGTGAAAAAGGGGCTGTTTTTGCTGATTTTTAGGAGAATTCAATAATTTTAAATATGAGCGCTGTCAAATAAGTAGAACTAAAATGAGCTGGGGAATTAAAAATCGTTTGTCAAGAATTATAAAGCCAAAGACCGGCAGGACTGTAATGCTTGCTGTTGATCACGGCTACTTTTTAGGCCCCACGACTGGATTGGAACAGCCGGAAAAAACAATTTCGCCTTTGCTGCCACACGCGGACTGCTTAATGCTTACGCGCGGAGTGCTGAGGACTTCTGTCTGCGCAGAAGATGCTGCTGAAATCCCGATTGTTTTAAGGGTTTCAGGCGGAACAAGCGTTTTGAAGGAAGATTTGTCAAATGAGGACTTAACAGTTTCAATGGAAGATGCGCTTCGCTTAAATGCGTCAGGAGTGGCACTTTCAATTTTTGTGGGCTCGCCAAACGAGAAGCAGACTTTAACCAATCTTGCAAAGCTTGTTGATGAGGGCGAGAGATATGGGATGCCTGTTCTTGCTGTAACAGCTGTTGGCAAGGAAATGAACAGGGACGCAAGGTATTTAGGGTTGGCAACAAGAATCGCAGCTGAATTAGGCGCTCATTTTGTCAAAACATACTACTGCGAGGGCTTTGAAAAGGTAGTTGATAATTGCCCAGTGCCTGTTGTAATTGCAGGAGGAAAGAAAACACCTGAAAAAGAGGCGCTTGAAATGGCTTACAAGGCAATCCAGGCAGGCGCAACAGGCGTTGATATGGGAAGGAATATCTTCCAGTCCAGCAATCCGGTTGGAATGATAAAGGCTGTAAGGGAAATTGTCCACAAAAAGGCGACTGTGGAAGAGGCAATGCAGGTTTTTGAGAAGAATAAGAAGTGATTTTGCGAATTTTTAGTTATCCGAAAACCGCTGCAATATAATGCCCTATGTAATGTGCTATCAAAATGACTGCTATTGCTATTGCCAGATGCTCAGCAACAACATGGGATACTTTTGCTTTCTGCTTTGATGCTATGTAGTAGCTTAAAGTGGTTATAAGGAACAAACCCCAGGCAATGTTTATGTATATGGCTTTTGACAGGGCCAGAACTGCGATTGGCACAATAAAAGTAAGGGAAATCGCCGCTTTTGTAAAGAAAGTCGCAAATGTTGATTCCCATATTTCCCTTTGGCTGTGCTGGTCTTCGGATTCCTCTGAAATATGAACACCAAGGGCATCAGACATTGCATCAGCAATTGCAATTATCAGGATTCCGCCGATTACAACAATCCTTGAGTTTGTGCTTGCAACAAGGCCTATCATCAATCCCAGGGTAGTAATTACTGCAGAAGTAATCCCATAACTGACGCCTTTGAGGAATGAAAGTTTCATGGACAGTTATTAATATTTGCTTGCTTAAATAATATATCGGAGACTGGCAAAATGAATGGCGATGCTTACGAAAAAGATTACATAGACTACTGCAATTCTGAATTGGGAAAAAAAATAGCCGAGTTAGAGGCAGAACTTATCAGAAAAGAGCTAAAAGGCTGCAAGAAAATCCTTGATGTTGGCTGCGGCATTGGCGTGTTTGAAGAGCTTTTGCCTGATTTAAACATAACAGGGCTTGATACTTCACAAAGATTTCTTGAGGAGGCAAAAAATCGTATCAAAAAGGAATTTGTTTTTGGGAATGCAGAAAACCTGCCTTTTGATGACAACACTTTTGACGGGGTTTTTTCAGTTGCTACGCTTGAATTTGTGGAAAATTACAAAGCGGCAGTCAGGGAAATTTACAGGGTTTTGAAGCCAGGCGGAAAAATAGTAATACTAATCACAAATTCCAAATCAGCTTATGTCAGGGCGCAAAAGGAGAAAAGAAACAGCTATTATAATAGGATACCGCGCATTAATCTGAGGGATATGCGGGAATGTTTTGTGGACAGGTTTAAGCTGAAAAGAAAGATGTATAAAGTAGGAGTGAGGGGAAACCAGACTTTTATTGCAAAAGACAAGCAAAATGCAATTTTGTTTGTGATTATTGGCGAAAAGTGGAAGTGAGTTTATGAAAGTTGCGATGTATTATAATAACAATGAGGTTAGGCAGGAAGAGATGCCAATCCCTGAAATTCAGGAAGGCGAGCTACTTGTAAAAATTCTGGCAAGCGGAATCTGCGGCTCTGATGTGATGGAGTGGTACAGGATAAAGAAAGCGCCGCTTGTACTTGGCCATGAAATAACCGGAATTATAGAAAAAGTTGGCAAAGGTATAAAAAATTTCAAAAAAGGTGACAGGATTTTTGCAACGCATCATGTTCCGTGCTACAAATGCCACTATTGCGAGCGCGGAAAAGAAACTTACTGCGAAACTTTGCACAACACGAAATTTTACCCAGGCGGATTTTCAGAGTTTGTAAGGGTGCCGAAGATAAACGTTGAAAATTTTGGAGTCTATAAGCTGCCGGCAGAGATTTCCTTTGAAGAAGGAACTTTTATAGAACCGCTTGGCTGTGTTGTGCGCGGCCAGAGAATTGCAAATGTGCAAAAAGGAGATACTGTCCTGGTTATTGGCAGCGGAATTTCAGGATTATTGCATGTGCAACTTGCAAAAGCAAAAGGAGCAGGAAAAATAATTGCAACTGACAGGAATGATTTCAGGCTAGCTCTTGCAAAAAAATTCGGAGCTGACATTGCAATTAATGCAAAAGATGACGTGAATGAAAGGGTAGACATTGTAATTCTGTGCACTGCGGCGCCGGCCGCATTCAAACAGGCAATTAAATCCGTTGGCAGAGGCGGGACAATTCTAATTTATGCGTTTGCAGACCCTTCTGTTGAAATTCCTTTTCCTATAAATGAGCTGAACACAAAGGGCATAACAATTGAAACAACCTATGCTGCTGCGCGCAAGGACTTGGAAGAGGCAATTGAATTAATTAAGAATAAAAAAATAAATGTAGAAGACATGATTACCCACAGGCTTCCTTTAAAAGAAACGCAAAAGGGCTTTCAATTGACTGCAAAGCCGGAAAATTCATTGAAAGTTATTATTGAGCCGCAAAAATAATTCAGTTAAATTGGTTCGGCTTGACGATCGACGCCGGATGCTTGACGCGTCAAGCGTC
>CAYNXO010000054.1:0-4457 GCA_964401205.1 Candidatus Undinarchaeota archaeon | reverse complement strand
CTTTTTTCGCACTAAGCTAGTCTAAGCTACGAGAGGGCGAAAAAACCTGGGAAAACAAGCTCGTGCGCTTACACTGAAACACAAGTGCGGTGATGCGCCTACTCTAAAATAAAAACATAAACAAAAAGAAAAGCTTGAATACAAAAAAGCTTCCTATTGGCTCAAGGATTATTTCGCGCATTCTTTTTGCAATATTGCTGCCGAACATATAGCCAAGTGGCAGGGCAACTCCCCATTTTGCAAGGCTGAATGCTGCTCCATAGATGCTCCAGCCCCAGAAATTTGAAAATCCGATAATTGATTTGCCAAAATTCGCACCAAAAAATACCATCAGGATTAAGGTAATGGCATCTGCCATGAAAACCATTGGATTTCTTATGAGAATAAAATGCGCCAGCACTATAGGAGGCAGGCTTATCAGAAAAGCCGGAACAATTCCATAGTGAACTGCTGCCATTGCAATCAGCAGGCTTGAAATAGATATGCCTGGGATGAAAAAGAATGCCATTTCAACAGCAAAAATAAGCACAGCAAGCAGTATCATATACATTATGTTGAAATTAATGTGCACAGCAAACAATTCAAATGCCATGGGCAGAATTTGAAGGCAGTGGTATAAATATAATTTGCTAAAGAATTTAAAGAAGACAAAACTAAGGTGGCGTATGGATCCACTAACAAATACAGAATTTAGAAAAAAGGCTGACAAACTTTACATATACCTAGATGAAAGTGGAGATCTCGGACAGCACGGTTCAAAATATTTTAACATTGCGGCAATATGTACGCATGAACCGAATGAATTGAAGCGTTGTATAAAAAGAGTGCGAACAAGAAAGTTAAAGAAAAAATTGAAAGATTGTGCTGAAATAAAGGCAAACAATTCAGACCCAACAATTAGGAGAAGGGTATTAGGAGATATGGCAAAAACGAATTGCGATATTAACATTATAACTGTAAATAAAGAAAAGGTATTTTCGTACTTGTATAAGAAAAAGGAAAAACTTTACAATTATATCGCAGGATTGCTCCTAGACCGAATAGATTTTAAAAAACATAATGTTGAAATTATTATAGATAAAAAATATCATAACAGTGTTTTGAGGGATGAATTTAATAGTTATATAAAGAATAAACTAAAGGAAAGAAAATTCAATAGAAATGTTAATGTTTATCACTTGTATTCGTATGAAGACCAAGGGCTGCAAGCGACCGATTTTGTAGCTTGGAGTGCAAATAGAAAATTTTCATTCGATGATGATTCTTATTACAAAATAATTGAAAAGAAAATAACTAAACAAATAAATCTATGGCAGGAGGAAGAAGTGACGGACCCTATGAGCTCTTAAAGTGCACCTCAAGGTACACATCACTCAAAGGACTTACCCGTCAAAGTAAAGGTGGTATTGATAATTTATAAGTATTGCCCTAAAGTATATCATTACAATATACTATCGGAATTCAAGCAAAATGGATCTTATAACATTAAAAGCCGAGCTTAAAAAGCAGACAGACAAAGCGCCTGAGAAGTTTTACCCTGTAAAAACGCTGAAAGCAGGCGGATTCCACAGAGAACACTGCACAAAGTGCGGAAAATACTATTGGACAACAACTTCTGACAAAGTCTGCGGAGAGCCAAACTGCGCAGGCGGATATGCTTTTATTGGCGAGAAAAAGACAAAAAAACAGCTCAGCTTCACTGATGTGTGGAAAGATTTCTCGGCAATGTTCAGGAAACAGGGCTATACGCCGATAAAAAGATACCCTGTTGTTGCGCGCTGGCGCGATGACTCTTACTGGACCAATGCCTCAATTTACGCTTTTCAGCCGTATGTTGTAAACGGCGAAGTTGAGCCGCCTGCAAATCCATTGATTATACCGCAGGCCTGTGTCAGGTTTAATGATATTGACAATGTGGGAATAACAGGAAGGCATTACACTTCTTTTGTAATGATAGGCCAGCATGCCTTTTATCCTAAAAAAGATTTTGAGCAGGAAAAGTATTTCGCGGATATTTTAGCCTGGCTTGAAAAAGGTGTTGGCCTGAAAAAAGACGACATAAAATTCCATGAAGACCAGTGGGGCGGGGGAGGAAATTTAGGAGTTTCTATGGAGTTCTTTGCCCACGGCCTTGAGCTTGGAAACCAGGTTTACATGACTTATGAAATTACTGAATCCGGCGGCTTAAAGGACTTGAAGAAAAATGTTCTTGACATGGGAATGGGGCAGGAAAGGTATTCCTGGCTCACAAACGGGACAAACACGAGCTACGAGGCGAATTTCCCCACTGTTGTGAAGATGCTTTATGAGCAGTCAGGCGTAAAGCCAAACCATGAGCTTGTGAGGAAATTCCTGCCATATTCAGGCCTGCTGAATTTTGAAGAAGCTGATAATCTTGAAAAAATATGGGAAAGCATTGCAAAAAAAATCAGCTATGGAAAAAATGAGCTAAAAGAGGAAATTCTGAAATTAGGCGCTGTTTATTCAATCGGAGACCATGCAAGAACTCTTTTGTTTGCAATAAATGACGGCGCTCTTCCGTCAAACATTGGCGGCCAGTATAATTTAAGGGTTCTTTACAGGAGAGTAATTGACTTTATTTTAAAATACGGCTGGCAAATTGATTTAGAGGGGATTATTGAGGAGCACGCAAGATACCTGAAGCCGCAGTATCCTGAGCTTACTGAAAACCTTGATGAGCTTTACAAGATTCTTCGCATTGAAAGGGGGAAATACAATTCCACCCTGGAAAAATCAAGGAAAATTGTGCAGCAGCTGATTGAAAGGAAAGAAGCAATATCCGAAAAGAAGTTTTTGGAGCTTTATGACTCTGCTGGAATAACCCCTGAGTTAATTGAAGAAGAAGCAAAGAAGCTTGGCGCGAAAATAAAAGTTCCTGAGAATTTCTATGCAATGGCAGCTGCCCTTCATCCTGAAGTACAGAAAGGAAAGGAAATTGTTTCAAAGGAAATTGATGTTTCAAAACTGTGTGAAACAGAGCAGCTTTACTACAAGGACACCAAGCTCTTTTCATTTAAGGCAAAAATACTGAAAATTATCGGAAAGCATGTTATTCTCGACAAAACAGCTTTCTACCCAACAGGCGGCGGGCAGGAGCATGATACAGGAACGCTGGAAAATGCGAAAGTGATTAACGCAACTAAAGTGAAAGGAGTTGTCCTGCATGAAATTGACAATGCAACTGGCTTGAAAGAAGGGCAAACAATTGAAGGAAAAATAGATTCGCAAAGGAGAATATCTCTTGCAAAAAACCACGATGCAGCTCACATAATCGGCGGGGCATCAAGGAAGGTTCTTGGAAAGCACATATGGCAGGCAGGCTCGCAGATAGACGCTGATAAAGGAAGGCTTGACATAACACATTACCAGAATTTGACTGATGTTGAAAAATATGAGATTGAAAAGCTTGCAAACAAAATCATAAGCGAGAAAAGAAAAATAACAAAGAAAGTAATGCAGCGCAACGAAGCAGAGGAAAAATTCGGATTTATTTTATACCAGGGCGGGGCTGTTCCCGGAAAGGAAATAAGAGTTGTTGGCATAGAAAATTTTGACACGCAGGCATGCGGCGGCACGCATTTGGACAATACTTCAGAAGTAGAAGGAATCAGGATTGTAAAAACAGAAAAAATACAGGACGGCGTGATAAGGCTTGTTTTTGTTGCAGGAAAACAGCTGTTAGAGCAAAAAGAGTTCAATGAAAAGGAATTCATTAAAAATGCACTGATCAGCCTTGAGAAATTCGGGGTAAAAATTGAAAAGGCAGGCATAGGAGAGTTAGGCGCAGCCAGCCAGGTTTTCAAAGTTAAAGCAGCAGATGTTCCAAAGACTTTTGAAAGATTTTTCAGCGAGATAAAGGATAATTCTGAGCGAATTGATGACCTGAACAAAATTCTTAAATTAAAGCCGGAAAAGGGCGAAGAACAATTCACGCAGGACCTGAAAAAAACAAAGGAAATCAGCGTAATTGCACGGCTCGTTTTTGAGCACTGGAAAAGCCAGGGAAAGCAGATAAATGAACTTGAGGAACGGTTAGCAATAAAGAGGGCAGAAGAAATGCTAAATAAACTGCTTGCAGTTGGCAGTTTGCGGTTTGCAGTATGTAAAATGGACAGCTTCGGGCTTGCGCTGAAAGTTGCCAATTATATTATACAAAAGGGCAAAAGTGCAGTTGCGATAATTTCAGCAGACGGGAAAACAGTCTGCACAACAGAAACAAAGGCAGATTGTTTGAAGATTCTCAGCGCTTTAATGCCAGGCGCAAGGGTTAATGGGAACAATAAAAGGGCAATTGCGCTTGGAGAGTTAGCTTTGAATGAGAAAGAAATAATTGAAAAAATAAAAGATGCTGTAAAATAAATTAAGACGATGATTTTTGCACTTTTTTTCCGGATAAATATTCCCCAGATAGCCAAACCAGGATTAAAATTGCGAAA
>CAYNXO010000053.1:0-4477 GCA_964401205.1 Candidatus Undinarchaeota archaeon | reverse complement strand
GATGTCATCCTTTGTAATTATAATTCCGATTATAGTGATAATTGGAGCACTGGCCGGGTACAAGTTTTTGGGCAAGCGGCCAGAAAGGCAGGAACCTCCTGAAAGGCAAGAGCCTCCACTTCAGCCACCTGAAGAGCCTGACCTTGGTGCTGTTTTGTTTGATATAAATCCCCATTATGCAGAATTCAAGTTCAATGGCGGCAAATCAGCAAAATTCGCTTTCAGACTGACAAACAAGACAAAAAAGGAAATTACAAAAGCGGAAATTGAAATTCACCCTGCTGACCCTGAAAAATACATGCTAGCAGAAAGCACGGTAATAGAAAGGCTAGAGCCTGAAAAAGATGCAACAGGGAGTTTTGTAATTGATTCAGCTGTTGTGGAAAAGGGCTGGAAAGAGGCAAGTGCGAGTTTTTATGTTTATGCAAAGTGGAAAAATGAAAATGGCAATGAAATGAGAAGTGAGTGGAAACTCATAACGCTGGAATGGCTGCCAAAACCAGAAGAAGAAAAGATAAATCTTGAGCTTGAAATTGAGCCCTTGAGCATTGAATTCAGCGAGGATAGGACAGGGGCTGAACTGAAGTATAAAATTAAAAACAAGACCGGCCTTGATGTTCATGATTGCGCACTTTTTGCTCTGCCGGCAAACAGGGATTATTGCGAAATAAGCAAAGGCGGCCTCTTCCTGATAAAGTTAATCAAAACAGGCAGCGAAGCCAACGGCAATTTCAAAGTGCAATCAAAATTGCCAGTTGAAAAGTGGCGAAAAATCAGCAGCACAAAAATAAAGTTTGCTGTTTATGCCTCAATAAAAGAGGGCGCAGAGCCGATAAGCAATGTTATTGAAATCCCTGTTGTATGGATAGCGCCGGCTGAGGAAAAAATATTCATTTCTGGAAATGTGAAAGTGCGTGGAATTAAAAAAATCTCTGATTTGTCAACAGGCAAAATAAAGGCAGTTGTTTATGCAAAAGAAGGCGAAAACATACTCGCAAGAGATCCTGCATATTATAAGGACGGCTATTATGAGATCAAAATTGAGGGGGAAAACTTGAAGGGCAGGAAAAAAATTGAGCTGCAGCTGCTCGCAATAGGGGATGAAAAATATTACGAAGAGCAGAAAAAGCCGCAGTACACAGGCGAATTTGAGGCAAACAGGACTTATGAGAATATTGATTTGGAGATAGAACTCATAGCAGATACTTATGTAATGAAAAGGGAGACGTCTTTCCTTAAAAATGGTTGCGTGCACATATACAAGCGCTACAGCATGGCAGCTGATACCTATGACCGCAAAGAAAGCACAGAAGAAAGGGTGAAAGTAAATTTAGATGACTCTATAAAAATGCCGCCGGATATTGCAGGCCTCAAGGAAAGGGTGGGCAAAATTCTCGGTTATGCTGAAAATCTGAAGCTCATATTCTGGACATTCACAGAAGACTTCAACAATGGGCAGGGCTATGAGTTTCTTGGATGGCTCGCTGATGAGACAAAAAAGACAAAGCATCAGGTAATTGTAGCAGTGCAGGACACAAAGCTGGCAGAAGAGCTGCTGAAAAACCCTGCTGTGAAAAGCCGCAGGCGCGATAGGAAGAAAAATAAAGAAGGCCCCATCATTGTTTATGTCGGCGGAAAATAAAAGGTTAAAACATTTAAATAACACATAATCTACTAAATACTACCATGGCAGAAGAAACAAAGGAAAACTGGCCGAAGTATGTTGCAGCTTTTGTTGTAGTTTTAATTGCCATTATTGCTGTTCTTGCACTTTTTGGGGTCATAAAAATCGGAGAAGGTGGAGTAAGTTTTGGGGAAGGCACTGGGATAACGCCAATCAAGATAGGGCCGATAGGAGGCGGTGGAGGGCCAGTTTCAGGAGCGCCGCAGCAAGGAGCTGGCGGAATTGGCAACATGATAACTCCGATTATTATAGTGGTTATTTTGGTTCCATTATTGGGCGGATTAGCTTACGCCTATAAAAGAAGAAAAAAAGCCAAGGAGATACAAAAGGAGCAAAAAACTACTGAACCAACTCAGCCTGAACAGCGCAGGAGCTTGCGCGAGAAAGCGAGGGAATTTTGGATACGCGAAAAAGTAAGGATGGAGATTTTAAGAGAAGATCAAAAAAAGGCTGAAGCTGAAAAAAAAGCAGCGCATGAGAAAAAAACGACAAAAAAGAAAGGCTATGTACTAAACCCAAAGATAATTGATTATGTTAAAAGGATGCATGACAAAGGGGTTAAAGTAGAAAGAGTAGTTAAAGCGCTTACTAAAAAAGGATGGAGCACTGATAAAATTGTTGCTGCACTTGCCCAAGGTGGCTATCCTGTGCCGCATCGCGGCATAGAGGGAAAAATTCTGGAGGTCCAGAAAGTAAAGAAGCCATTAAAAGAAGTAAATCCTAAATTAAAGCGAAAACAAGGGCCCCTAATAATCAAGTGCCGGGCATGTGGATCAGCTAATCCAGCAGATTATATTGTATGTGACATCTGCGGGGCAAAACTGGTTAAATAAAGTTTAAATAAAGGTAAAACGACATTAAAGAGTGTTAAGAAGATGGCAGGCAAAATAAGTAAGGAACTTGAAGAATATGTTGCAAAAGCGCATGCAGACGGGCTTGATGTGCAAACTGTTGCAAAGAAACTCCATGAAGCTAAGTACGACAATGATTCTATATATGTGGCGCTTATTTTTGGAGGATATTCATCAGAGGAGGTAAATAAAGTACTAATGCAGCCGCCTTTTGTTGAAATAGAAAAGGCAGACGAAGAAATAATTGAAGAAGAATCTGAAGAAGAAGCAGGCAAAAAGCCAAAGATTTCTCAAAAATTCAAGGAAAAATATTTTAAAGGATACAGCTGGAAAGAGGATGTCCTTAATTACACGCTTAAAGAGGAATTGCACAGGATGCAATTAAACAGGATAGCTGCTAGGCGCGCAAGGGCAGCCAAATCCATTGAAGGGTATGCGAAGCAGCCGCCAAAAGTAAAATACGACAAAGCCGGCTTCCAGATCATCAGCCTTGCTGCATGGTCAAACGATACTTATAAAGTGCAAAACAAGGAGATACTTGGTCTCATTGAAAAATCGAATGCAGAAGCTGAGAACGCAGAGAGAAACCCTCTTGTTGAATTCTACACTGGCATGGTCAAAGCCGGGGATAAAGCATCGCCTGCGAAAGAATACTCCAGATATGCGACAGCCGCGCATTTTACCAGCAAATTTAAGGGCAGAAAAGACTTTCCTGCATGCGTTGGTCTTCAGCTGAAATATAAAAAGCTGAAAGAAGCAAGCGAAGAATGGGCATTTGCGCCAGGAGACTCAAGCGCTTATCAAAAATACAGCGTTCCTTCTGTCATACAGTTCTATGCAGAGAACTTCGGGAAAGCAATTCCGAATATTGAAAAGAAGATTAACCTTTACAAAGCCAGCAGGACACTTGTTTCTGACATATTGAAGTCAAAAGCAAATGGCCATCCGCTGTTTTACCCAGGGAAATTTGACGCGCCTGACCGTCCAATAGCCGGCAGGACAAGTTCCTACACCTGGGAAGAGGAATTCTGGAATCTTGTAAAGCTCTTTAACGAGAACATGCATGCTGCGCAAATTTCAAACGATGAACACCTTGTAGCAGAAGGGGACAGCCCGAGAAACCGCCTTAGCCGCTGGCTGATTTATGACTTGGTTTGCCATTATTTCAAAAAGCAATATGCCGCAACCGGCAGTTACCTAGAAATTGACGATTATTACAGCAGGTGCAACACGCTTTTGAGCAAGGCATTTACAGGATATATTGCAGAATCGCACTTCATTAATGCAAGAGAAGAGCTGCTCAGCTACATAAACAGGTACTGGCACCCTATGCTCAAAAACCTTGAAAATGAAGCTGATTTATGGATTAAAACGCCAGAAATTTCTGATATTTTAATTTTGGCAAGCAGGGACAAGGAGCAAATAAAGGGTTCAATATACACGCTAAAGGGGACTGCAGACAAGCTTGGCAGCATTGTCATTGAGCTTGAAAGGCTGCTGCCGCGGCTGATGCAGCGCATCACTGAAAAAGTGCCTTTGGATTATGATTTATTGGCGAAATCAGCGCTTGAGGGCCAGGCAAAAAAAGACCTGCAGCCGGCACGGGTAAGGGAAGCAATGTATATTGAAAAACAATCAATAATAAGTGACGATGACGCGGCTGCAACAACAAGAACCGTCATAGAAGACGAAGCGAAAAAAGCAGAATACTTCATCCGCACAATTTATGAGCCGCTTATTTATGACATAATTGCAATGGCAATACTTGCAATGCTGCTCAGGAAATATGTCGGCTATATCAGGGGAATTATAAGGGAATCAAAGCGCTACATAAGCATAATAAAGCCGAAACTTGTGAAGCGCGTAAAGGGCGATTAATCTTAAAAAGGATTTTTATATAACTTCAACCACTTTTAGCCAATATACGCATGGTGAAGTATAC
>CAYNXO010000052.1:0-4491 GCA_964401205.1 Candidatus Undinarchaeota archaeon | reverse complement strand
GTTTCTGTAATAGACAACCTGTCAAGCGCA
Organism: Candidatus Undinarchaeota archaeon; assembly: GCA_964401205.1. Classification (GTDB taxonomy): domain Archaea; phylum Undinarchaeota; class Undinarchaeia; order Undinarchaeales; family Naiadarchaeaceae; genus CAYNXO01. The sequence continues at coordinate 4,461 of CAYNXO010000052.1, read as the reverse complement.
ACTGCAATGTCTGTTGCAAGATTGCAGAAAGCAAAGGACAAAATCAGCTTTACAGAAGGAGATATAAGAAATTTTGACCTGGTAAAGAAGGCTGCTGAGGGAAGGGAAATAATATTCCACCTTGCTGCACAGAGCGATGTCAATAAATCAATACTCGACCCTTTTTATGATGCTGAAGTGAATATTTTTGGGACATTAAATGTTTTAAGGGCTGCAAAAGAAAATAAAGTCAGGCGGGTTGTGTTTTTCAGCTCAGCAGCAGTTTATGGGGACGCAAAAAAATTCCCGATAAAAGAGGAAGCCCAGTTAAATCCAATTTCGCCATACGGCTTTTCAAAGCTTGCAGGAGAGCGATACTGCAAGTATTTCTCTGATTACCTGGGGTTGGAAACATTTAGCCTGAGAATTTTCAATGTATATGGGGAGGGCTCAGCAGGGGTGATTTACAAATTCATAGATGAGATAAAAAGGGATGGAAAGATAACGGTTTTCGGCGACGGCAAGCAGACAAGGGATTTCCTGAGCGTGCATGATGTTGCAAGCTGCTGCCTTAGGCTGATTGACGCTGAAGTTAAAGGGGATGAAAAGTTCCACTATTACAATCTTGCAAACGGAAAAGAAACAAGCCTGAATGAAATAATAAAAATCCTTAAACCGCTCAGCAAAAGGAAGTTTGAAGTCAGCTATGCAAAGCAGCGAGAAGGCGACATAAAGAAAAGCATTGCGTCTGCTGATAAGCTGAAAAAAGAGCTGAAATACAAACCAAGGGTCTCATTGAAAGAGGGGATAAAGGAGTTAATGAAATGAACAGGAAAAAACTGGCGTTTGTTATTCCTGCTTATAATGAGGAAGTATCAATAGCCCAGACACTGCGCGAAATAAAAAGAGATTTTCCAAAAAGCGAGATTTTTGTTGTGAATGACGGCTCAAAGGACAAGACAAGAGAGCTAGCGAAAAAAGAGGGCGTGCATGTTCTTACCCATGTTATAAACAGGGGGCTGGGGGCAAGCCTTGCAACAGGCATAAAAGGAGCGCTGCAAAAAAGCAGCGCTGGCATAATAATAACCTTTGATGCTGACCTGCAGCACACTCCTGCTGATGTAAAAAAGCTAGTAAAGCCTATTCTGAACAACGAGGCAGATGCTGTAATCGGCTCGCGCTTCCTGAGCAGGGAAGATCTGGAAATGATGCCTTTTACAAAAAAAGTTGGAAACTATTTCCTCACAGGAATAACGAATTTTTTCTCAAACTCAAGAATAACTGACTCGCAAAGCGGGCTAAGGGCGCTGAACAGGAAAGCGGCTGGGAAAATACAGATAGCAAGCGACAGGTATGAGGTTTCAAGCGAGATAATTCATGAGCTGGAAGGCCACAGAATGAGGATAAAGGAAGTGCCAATGAAGGCAATTTATGACAAGCGCAGCGCAGCAAAGGGCACAAATATAAAGTCTGGAGTGCATATTTTGTTCGGAATACTTTCAAAAAAGATAGGGTTAAAAAGATAAGGGCAAGAGGAAGGAAAATGGGGATACTGGAATTTTCAACAATACAGATTTTCGCAGTAATTTTAGCAGCGGCAATAATCTACTACACAAGGATGCTTTACAAAAAAGGAAATTTTGAGCGCAGGGATTTATGGATGTGGTACGGGTTCTCAGTTTTGCTTGTTTTCGCAGCCATAATCCCGACATATGTTAATTCCCTGTTTTTGCTGTTTACAAAAAGATCTCTTGACGCATTGCTGATTTTTGGATTATTGTTTTCATTCGGATTAACATTCCAGCTCTATGCGAGGCTGCAGCAAACCAACAAGGAAGTCACTGAGCTTGTCAGGAAAGTAGCACTGAAGTTTGAGGAATACAAAAAGAGGGGGAAATAAATTAACGGCGATGAGCAATGAGCCGTGAGCTATGGGCTCATAGCCCACTGCCCAAAGCCCATAGCTGAACCAATTTAACAGAATAAAATGCAGGCGGTAATTTTGGCAGGAGGATTGGGAACAAGACTAAGGCCACTCACAGAGGAAACCCCAAAGCCGATGGTAAATGTCCTTGGGAAGCCTTTTCTGGAGTATGTTATTGGGATGCTGAAAGAAAAAGGCTTTGACAAATTCGTGATATGCTCAAGCTACAAGAACGAGAAAATAAGGGATTATTTCGGGAACGGAAGCAAATTCGGAGTAACAATAGGGCACAGCGTTGAGGCTACTCCCCTTGGGACAGCAGGCGCAATAAGGAACGCACTGTTTTACCTTGAGGGCAAATTCATGGTAATAAACGGGGACACTTACCTTGACATTGATTATTCAAATATCTACGAGAAATTTGGGGCCAAGAAAGAGGCAGCATTGATGGTTTTGTACAGCGGAAAAGAGATAAAAGAAAGGGTTGACAATGTTTCAATTGACGGGAACGGACTAGTAACATCATTTGACAAGGGAAATGAGATGCAGAGCAAATACGGGTGGGCAGGTGTGCTTCTGCTGATGAAAAGCGCAGTTGAGAAATGGAGCCCCCGGATGTCACTTTCACTGGAAAAGGATGTTTTCCCGGGGCTGATAGAGAAGGGGCTGGTAGATTCTTTCATAACAAAGACAAAATACTACGATATAGGAACTGCTGAAAAGCTAAATGACTTCACGCAGTTTATTATGGGAAAAAAGATAAAACCCGGGGGAGATTAAATCATGGCCATGGCAGCAAAAAACGCAGAGGAGTTCAGCAGGGAATATTTCGCAAAGGTGAAGGATTCTCTGGACAGAATTGACAAAGGAAAGGTAAAGGAGATAGCTGATGCCCTGCTTGAGGCGCACAAAAACAACGCGCATATTTTTATGTTCGGAAACGGAGGAAGCGCATCGCTTGCTTCGCATTTTGCAGCTGACCTGGCAAAGGGAACAATAAGCGGCTGCGAGCCGTCTGACAAATCTGTTTTAAGGGGAAAAAGGCGCTTCAAAGCTGTATGCTTAAATGACAATATCCCTGCAATGACTGCATGGGCAAATGACTCCGGCTATGAGAGTGTTTTTGCAGAGCAGCTTGAGAATCTTGTGGGCAAAGGGGATTTAGTAATAGGAGTTTCAGGAAGCGGAAACAGCCCAAATGTTTTAAACGCAATTAAGCTTGCAAACGAAAAAGGCGCTGTTACTGTCGGAATAACAGGATACGAAGGCGGAAAGCTGAAATCGCTTGCAAAGATTTGCCTTGTTGTGCCGTCAAATTCAATGCGCATCATTGAAGACATTCATTTAATTTTGGAACATATGATAACTGCTTACATTTATGAGGAATTCAAAACAGCTTTTTTGCCACGCGGCAAGTCGTAGCTATTTGGGGGGCAAAAAACCTGGGAAAAGCGGCTAATTTAGCTGCACACGGAATGAAACAAATGGAGTTTAATCATGATTAAGAAACTGACAAAGTTTTTCCCGATTTTCGGCATTGTTTTGTTTATTTATATCATAAGCAGGATAAACCTGAATGCAGTTGCGCAGAATTTTCTGAAAATGAACCTGCTTATTTTTGCGCTTGCTTTTTTGCTTATAATCCCCTCATTGTTCCTCAAGACACTGAAATGGAAGCAGCTGATATATCCGTTCAAAGTTGAGTTCAGCATGAAAGAGGGCTTCTCTGCATGGCTTGTCGGCTTTTTCGTTGGCTTAATAACGCCTGGCAGGGTTGGGGATTTGGCAAGGGCTTTCTATCTGAAAGAAAAAATGAAAATAGGAAAAGCACTTGCAACTGTTGTGATTGACAGGGTTCTGGATATTTTTGTCTTGATGATACTGTCTGTTATTGGAATAATTTACCTATTGACAAAATTTACAATAAAAAATGAAGTTCTTGGGGTAATTGCAATATTCTTTTTCCTTTTTGGAATGCTGGCAGTAATATTTTTGGAAGAAAAAAGAGCAATGAAGCTACTGAGGCCGCTTTACAATTTGTTCGTGCCTGAAAAACACAAGAGCGGTTTGAAAACAAGCTTTGCGGATTTTTACAGCGCGATAAATACGCTAAAAGACAGCAAAAGCTATGTAATAAGAGCAGGGCTTCTGTCCTTTGTTGCATGGGCAGTAACTTTCCTGCAGTATTTTGTTCTTGCAGAGGCAATGGGGATAAAGCTCAACTACATGCTCATTTTAATGATAATGCCAACTGTCCTGCTTGTTGAAATACTGCCCATTTCATTCTCCGGCCTCGGGACAAGAGACGCTACCCTTATATTCTTCTTCTCTCTTATGGGATTAAGCGCAAGCACAGCTGTTTCATTTTCACTAACTATTTTAATATTCAACTACATCTACAGTTCAACAGGATTGCTTATCTGGATAAAAAAGCCAATCAAGCTGTGAAATAAATAATGAGCTAGTAGCTAATAGCCGATAGCTCGTAGCGCTACGAGCTGCAAGCTGAACCATCTCGAGCCGTTAGGCGAGAGATGCTCGAAGCGTAAGCGTAGAGC
>CAYNXO010000051.1:667-4546 GCA_964401205.1 Candidatus Undinarchaeota archaeon | reverse complement strand
GACTCAGGCATAAATCCCTCTTGACAAAATTAAGCAAGAGTCGCTTGTCCCGTGTCTCAAGCGAGCCTGCTCAGCAGGCGAGCGTGTCTCGTGTCTTAACCGATTTTGATAACCCAAAAGAAATTGTCGAAAACTGCATAAAAGAACAGAAAAAGCTTCTTATCGGCTTCAAGGGATACAAAGGAATAAACAGGAAAAAAGTTGAAGAGGCCTTTGCGCCGAATCAGGTTGCAATTTCGCTTGCAGGCGAGCCGACTCTTTATCCAAAACTGCCTGAATTAATAAAAGAATTTCACAGCAGGAAAATGACAACATTTCTTGTAACAAACGGAACAAATCCTGAAATGCTGAAAAAGCTTTCAATGAAAAAAGCACTGCCAACACAGCTTTACATTTCAATAAGCGCTCCTTCAAAAGCACTTTACCTGAAAATTGACCGCCCTCTCATAAAGGACGGCTGGGAAAAGCTGCAAAAATCCCTTGGATTAATGAAAAACCTGAAAACAAGGACAGTTATCAGACTGACTTTGGTTAAAAGCGCAATGATTCTGCCTGAAAAATACGCTGAAATGGTTAAAAAAGCAAATCCGATGTTTGTTGAGTGCAAGGCATACATGCATGTCGGATTTTCGCAGAGCAGGCTTCCAAAAAGCGAAATGCCTGAGCACAGGGAAATAATTTCTTTTGCAAAAGAGCTTTCCAAATTAACCGGCTACAAAATAGTTTCTGAAAAAGAAGAATCACGGGTGGCTCTTTTGGCAAGAAAAAATACCAGAAAATCAGGAATCCCTATTAAACCCCGATAGGTGCTATTTTTACCACAAGGCACACTGAGTCAAGCAGTGCTTTGAACTGCAGTATTACCGGCAGCATGAACACCATGACTATTGCAAGCGGTATTGCAAGAGCTATTATTGATTTAACAGTATCCAGCTTGTGGGCTTCCTGCAGTGCAATTATTGTCGGATATATTCCAAGCAGCCCGAATGCGATGTAGCTGAAGAATACTATGCACGGCGGGACTAAAATCTGCAGGAATCCTACAAACAAAATTACAGGCGCATATGCTATTGAAGTGTAGTATGCAAAAGTTTCAAAGTTGCCGTCGCCTCCGAGAAGCGCCCCAAAAATATACAGGAACGCAGTTATTGAAATCCAGACTAAAATTGCCTCAACAGGAGTCATGAAAAGCCGTTCAATTGCCCCCATTTTTGTGAACAACCCGCCTATGCCAAACATGTTTGTGCCTGCATAGCTTGCTGACATTTTCAGGAAATATTTTGCAAGAATAATCGCGCCTCCGATAAGCCCGCCAAGTACAGCTGCTGCAGAAACATTCATGAACGCGCCTGCAAAGCTGCTGTGGCCTTTTGCCTCATTGAAAACTGAGCGGGGCATTGACAGGGAGAGGAACCACATTGCGAAAAGCGGCAAAACAGGAAGGACTTCTTTTTCAGTCTTTTCGCCTCCGTGCTCCTTTACTATTTCCTCAATTTTCTTTGGCTGAACAGGCTTTTCAGCAGGCTTTGTGGCAGCCTCAATGGCATCATCAATATCATTGATAGGATATCCATAAGAAACAAGAGCTTCCCTTATGGCATTCGCGTCATAGCCGGCGGCAAACTGCTGCTTTACATATGACAATAGAGTTGCATTCACCATATTGTGCTTATTTGAAATTTAATAGCACAGCATATTTAAAGTTAGCGTTGTATATCTATAAAATAAATTAAGCGGACTAGCGAACTGGCGGACTAGCGTACTAGCAAAATGACGAGTTCGCGAGTCATCGAATCCGCGAGTACGCTTAACCAATTTCACCGAAAATGACCAGCCAAACCTATGAATTGAAGAAAAAACTGGAATTTCTAGCGTCAAAGCGCGGAAGGCACACCGAACTTATCTCGGTTTATGTACCGGATGGTACAGACATAAACAAAACAATAGGAAGGCTTGGAGATGAAGCAGGCACAGCTGACAATATCAAGAGCAAAGCCACTAGAAAAAATGTCACGTCTGCGCTTGACAAGATAATTTCTGAATTAAGGCTTTTCAAAAAGACCCCTGAACGCGGATTGGCGCTATTTTGCGGAAATGTTTCCGAGAAAGAGGGGCAGGATGACTTTTTGCTTGAAACAATAATCCCCCCAAAGCCGCTTACAGTCAACTTATACAGGTGTTCGCAGAAATTCCTTTTAGACCCGCTTTCCGAAATGCTTGAGAGAGGCGATGCTTATGGAATTATTATTGTTGACAGGCAGGAGGCAAACATCGCTGTTTTGAAGGGAACAAAAACAGAAATGCTTGCAAAGTTTGATTCAATGATTCCCGGGAAATTCAGGGCAGGCGGGCAGAGCGCACAGAGATTTGAGCGCGTTATTGAAGGAATGACAAATGACTTTTTCAAGCAGATTGCAGAGCAGGCAAATAAAACATTCAGCGATATGCCTGGCTTGAAAGGAATAATAATTGGCGGGCCTGGCCCGACAAAGCAGGATTTCCTTTCAGCAGGGCACCTCACTCATGATTTGATGAAAAAAGTAATCGGCCAGGTTGATATTGGCTACACAGGCGAATCAGGGGTTGAGGAGCTTGTCAACAAGGCGCAGACTTTGCTCAAGGAAACAACAATTACAAAGGAAAAGAATCTCATAAACCGGTTTTTGGAAAATCTCGGAAAAGGGACTGGATTGGCAATAAAGGATATTGGGCAGATAAAAGCTGCTTTGCAGGCAGGCGCTGTTGAAATTGTCCTTGTTTCCGAGAAAGTAAAGGATTATGCGCTCATATCCGAACTGGAACGAATGGCAGCTGACACAGGCGCAACTGTTGAATTTATTTCAACTGAGACAACAGAAGGCCAGCAGCTTGCGCACATGGGCGGAATAGCAGCAATTTTGAGATACAAGTTGAGCTAGGGTAAGTATATAAATTTATAAAATAAATCAGGGCACGAGATGCGAGATTCGAGACGCGGGACTCAGGCGTAATTGCCTCTTGGCAAACCAATTGCAAGAGTCTCTTGTCCCGTGTCGCAAGCGAGCTGCGAAGCAGTGAGCGTGTCTCATATCTTAACCAATGGCATCTGAACACCGCACCTGGAAACTTATCGGACTTGTCATATTAGCAATAATTTTAGCAGGCTCCTTGTTCATATTTTCAAGGTACATCGGCATGCTGATTGCAGCGCTTGCAATGGCTTATGTAACTTATCCTGTTGCTAAATTCCTCGCGCGCGGCGACACAAAAGCAGGCTGGCGCTATCTTTTGATTTCATTTGTCGCTGTTTTAATTGTAATAATCCCTATGTTGCTGGCTTTTTTCTATATGCTTAACTTCTCGCTGAAATGGCTGATTCAAAATCTTCCTCTGATTGAATCCGGAAAAATTGTTTTAGAGCTAAAAGGTGCATTTAATGCCCTTGGCATGGGAATTTTCAGCGACAGGATGTCAAATGAAATTGCCGGCCTTGCACACCGCTTTGCAACAAGCATGAGCGGGAAAGTGATAAACCCCACATGGATTACAAACATGCTCATACAGATTATCCTGTTTTTCATAACATCGTTCTATTTTGTCTATGAGGGCCCGCAGTTCAGGCGCTTTATTGACACACATATCGGCCACAAGGACAAGTTTCTCAAAGAGCTCCTGATGTCGTTTAACAGGATATGCTACTCGCTTTTTGTAAGCCACTTGTTCACATCATTCATTGTAACAGTAATTTTCGCAATCGGCTTCTGGCTCATACTAAGGCCGCCGCTTGTCCTGCTTGGCGTGATTTCAATAGCAATGTTCATAGTCGCGTTTTTGCCTGTTATCGGGCCCTGGCTGATTTACGTACCTCTCGGGTTGTGGCAGATTGCAATTGTGCCTGGC
>CAYNXO010000051.1:0-657 GCA_964401205.1 Candidatus Undinarchaeota archaeon | reverse complement strand
GTGATAGTATTCGGAATAATTTTCCTTACATTAATCCCTGACTTGTACATACGGCCAAAATTAGTCGCGCGTGGCTCAGAAATCCATCCGCTTCTCTTCATAATAGGATTTTTCGGCGGGGAGCTGATTTTTGGGCTAAAAGGAGTTATAATCGGGCCATTAATTCTCGGGCTGGCTCAGGGAATTGTAACTTTGTATGTGAAGAAAAGACACATACTTAAAGATTTGGTTGAGCACTTTTAATTTTTAATAAAAATAATTCTTATTGGTCAGCAAAAGAAATTCCCTGTTTTTCGTCTATTTCGTAAACCCAATAAGAATTTTTAATTGGTCCGCGATGTTTTATTACATGCATTTCGTAGATGTATTCGCGCTTCTCGGCCGCAGGTTTGGCCTTCAAATTAACTGCAGTCTCAAATGCGTATGCCTCTGGCAGTATGTCTGCATGCTCTTTTTCACTAGCCTCTCTTGCTTCTAAAATTGCAATTAAATTAATGTTGTGTGCCCGCAGCAGTTTATGTATAAAGTCGCCCATCACATTTCTGACTTCATCTTTGTCTAGCTGGCGCATAAAAGTTTTGATTTTTGCCTCAAAAATCTGCAAGGAATCAATTACAACAACTCCCAGCTTGGCCTCTTTTGGAACAGCCCCGCCGT
>CAYNXO010000050.1:0-4944 GCA_964401205.1 Candidatus Undinarchaeota archaeon | reverse complement strand
CGGCGCAATTGTCTGCAACACAGGGCACTATGACTGCGAGATAAAAATCCCTGACCTGGAAAAGCTTGCTGCAAAGAAGCGCGAAATCCGCAGCGAAAACGAAGAATACACGCTGAAAAACGGAAACCGGATCTATCTCCTTGCAAAAGGGAGGTTAGTAAATCTCGCAGCAGCAGAAGGCCACCCAAGCGAGGTAATGGACATGAGCTTTGCAAACCAGTTCATGGGCCTGATGTACCTTGCAAAAGAGGGAAAAAATCTTGAAAAGAAAGTTTATGATGTCTCAAAAGCCCAGGATTCAGAAATTGCGGCATTAAAGCTTGGCACAATGAGACTAAAAATAGACAAGCTTACTGCTGAACAGGAAAAATACAAGAATGATTACTCGGCAGGAACTTAGATTTTTGCTAAAAATCCCTTTTTGTTTATAAACCTACCCTTTATATACCCCCTTATATATTATTTAAACCCCAATCCAATACTCCGGAGGTTAATACATGATAAAAGCAAAAACTGGTTCTAAGAAAAAAATTACAGGCAGGCCGAAAAAAATTACAGGCAAGATAAAAGTCCGCATTGAAAACGTTGTTGCATCAGCAAGCGTTGACGCTGAAATAGACCTGGATAAAGTTGCAGCAGCGCTGCCAAATGCGGAGTACGAGCCTGAGCAGTTTCCAGGTTTAGTACTGAGGCTGGCAGAGCCAAAAACCGCTATTTTACTTTTCTCAAGCGGGAAAATGGTTTGCACTGGTGCAAAAGAGACAAAAACCATAAAAGTTGCAGTTGACAAGGCACTGAGAGAGGTCCGCTCAGCAGGCATCAAGATAAAAGGCCCTGCAAAGATTACAATACAGAACATTGTTGCAAGCGCAGACTTAGGGGTTGAGCTGAATCTTGACAAAATTGCGTTTTCGCTTGAAAACACCGAGTTTGAGCCAGAGCAGTTCCCGGGGCTTGTTTTTAGAATAGCTGAGCCAAAGGTTGTTTTTCTGCTTTTCAGGAGCGGAAAAATCGTCTGCACAGGCGGAAAAAAGCCGGCAGATGTTGAAAAGGGAGTTGCAAGGCTTGTTCAGGAACTGAGAAAGCACAAAATTGCCTGAATTACGAGCTCGTAGCTAATAGCCCGTAGCTTGTAGTCAGATTGCAATTATTTCCACTACTAGCTACTAGCTGTGAGCTACTAGCTTTTTATTTTTTTAACCCAAATGAGTTAGAAAAAGCTTATATACACTTGTTTATTACTTTAAGTTCCCGTTAAGACAGGGAGTTGGGATTCATTGTTTCTGTTTTTCAGAAACATCTATCAAAAATTTTCAAAATAGTGTTGTAAAATGGAAAAGCGAATTGCCGCAGAGGAAATTGATTACCAGTCGCATGGGAGCGCAAAAACTTCTGCCTTACCCACAAATGCTGTTGAAAGATATGTTAATTTTTTCCGCGAGGCAAAAGAAAGGAAATATTATGCAGACCTTCTGAGGATTGCAAAAGAATACCCCTCAAAAAAATCGGTTTTTGTTGATTATTCTGATTTGGAGAAATATGATTCAGCGCTCGCAGACCTCCTGCTTTCGCAGCCTGATGACTCTCTGAAAACAGCGCAAAACGCAATTTCTGAAATTGACTTGCCGATTGAAGGCGATTACGCGATTAACATCAGATTTTTCAACATCCCTGCCGGCCAGACTGTAAATATCAGGGACATAAGGGCAGAGCACATTGAAAACTTTATCCTGATTGAAGGAATTGTGAAAGGCACAACAGATGTCAGGCCAGAAGCAACTAGGATATCCTTTGAATGCCCCGAATGCAAGAAGGAAATTCTTGTAAGGCAGTTTGGCAGAAAAATCCGCGCACCTTTAATGTGCGACGACCCGCTTTGCTCTGCGCGCGGATATTTCAAGGTAATGAAAGTTGACCTTGTTGATTCCCAAATTATAACACTGCTTGAGCCGCCAGAGGACATTGTAGGGAGTGAGCAGCCTTCAAACCTGCACGTCCATCTCACTGATGACATTGTCTCTCCAAAGGAAAGAAAAAAAGTCCTCCCCGGCAACAGGGTGAAAATAACCGGAATCCTGAGAAAGATTTTTGCAGTTTCAAGAATGGGAGTGCAGACAACAAGGTTTGATTTGTATCTTGATGCAAACTATGTTGACCCGATTGAGCGCGAATTTGAGGAAATTGAATTGAATGATGACGATATAAGGGAAATAAAGAAAATGTCAAAAGACGCCCACATTTATGATTTATTTATAGCAAGTGTTGCCCCGTCAATTTACGGCTACAAGGAAATCAAGGAAGCAATTTTGCTGCAGCTTTTCGGCGGATTCTCTAAACTAAATCCAGACAAGACAAGGATAAGGGGAAACATTCACCTTTTCCTGATCGGAGACCCTGCAGTTGGAAAGAGCCAAATGCTCAGGTATGTTTCCCACCTTGCACCAAAGGGAAGATTCGTTTCAGGAAAAAAAGCAACAGGCGCAGGGCTTACGGCAGCTGTTGTCAGGGATGAATTGACAGGTGGATTTACTCTTGAAGCAGGAGCCATGGTTCTGGCCAACAAGGGCATTGCCTGCGTAGACGAATTTGACAAGATGGATCACGATGACATGGCTGCAATGCTTGAGGCAATGGAACAGGGAACAATCTCAATTGCAAAAGCAGGAATCGTGACAACTTTAAATGCCGATACTTCAGTCCTCTCTGCTGCAAACCCGAAGTACGGAAGGTTTGACAGCTACAAATCACTTTCAGACCAGATTGATTTGGGGAATTCAACTCCAGTTATACTGAGCAGGTTTGACCTGAAGTTTGTCATACAGGACATTCCGCGCTCTGCAACCGACACAACCCTCGCAGACCATGTTCTTAATGCCCTTTCAAACAAAGAAACAATCACCCCGCCAATTTCAAATGATTTAATGCAAAAATACATTGCATACGCAAAGATAAACTACAGGCCGGTGCTTTCAGAGGAGGCAAAGGTTATGATCAAGAACTTCTATGTTTCCTGGCGTTCAAAGTACAGCGAAGAAAGCTCAGCTGGAACAAAAACAGTTTCGCTTACCCAAAGGCAGCTTGAGGCGCTTGTGAGGTTGTCAGAGGCATCAGCAAGAGTAAGGCTCTCCCACGAAGCAACAGCCGATGATGCAAAGAGAGCAATAAGGCTTCTTGAATATTCCCTTAAGGAGCTTGGGTTTGACAAAGACACCGGCAAAATTGACATAGACAGGATTGATGTAGGAATCTCAGCGCTCCAGAGGGGAAGAATACACACAATGCTTTCAATAATTGATGATTTGACAAAAGAAGTCGGCAAGGAAGTGCCTATTGAGGACATTGTTACAAAGGCAAAACAGCAGGGAATTGAGGATACTGCAGTAAGGGATGCAATACAAAAGCTTAAGGAAAAAGGCGACCTATATGAACCAAAGCCGGGATTCCTGAGAAAGCCTTAGTTAATTTAAAAAATGACATTTGATATGCGGTGGAAATTGTTTGCAAATGAAGCTTTTCTTTTTCTCACTGTGCAGATACTCGGGCTTTATGTCGGCTACAATCTTTTTGCATCCAAGATAATAATTCCCCTGGAAGTGCAGGGCTCAATAGTTACCTTTTTAATTGCTTTTACAGTTTCAACAACATTGCTCCTTGTTATGCTGCGCTATTTCAAAAGGTCGCCATTTGTCCTTAAGGCGCTTTTTGCATTCCTTGTTTTTGTCGGCGCAGAAACTGTTTTCAGCACATTTATTCCGGAAATATTTGCCCTTGCTCTTGCAATAGCCCTTATTGCAGCAAGATTTTATTACCCCACTGTCCTTACCCAAAACCTCGCAATAATTATTTCAATTGCAGGAATCTCCGCAACTCTTGGAATGCTCTTTCCAGTTGCAGCTGTTCTTGTCATACTTGCAATCCTTTCTGTTTATGATTTCATTGCAGTTTACAAGACAAAGCACATGCTCACTTTGTTCAAGGGGCTAATGGAAAGCGGAGTTCCGTTTTCAATTGTAGTCCCTGACAGCGCAGAAGGCGCAAACGCACAATTAAGCACTGCACAGCCAGGAAAGGGAAAATTCCTCATGCTTGGCACAGGAGACCTTGCATTTCCGATAATATTTGCAGTCTCTGCGCTCAGCTTCGGGCTTTACTACTCAATTTCAATTCTTGCAGGAGCTTTTGTGGCGCTGTTTGCCATCCACGTAATCCTTGCAAGGAAAAAGACAGGCGCGATTCCTGCTTTGCCGCCAATTGCATTTTTCTCAGCGCTTGCTTTTGCAATTGCCCTTTTAATACTTCACTAATATGGCAGACCCAGTTACTTTTGTGAAAGCAAAAATCTCGGACTTGGTTAATGGCCAGTTTAATGAAAACGATAATCAGGGCTTTGTAAAAACGCCTGAAGGAAAAGAGCTTGCTGCAGTCAGGATTATGGCAACTGTTGTCGAGAAATTCAATGCAAAGGACGGCAATTACATTGCGCTTACTCTTGATGACTGCACAGAAACAATAAGGGCAAAATTTTTCCAGCAAGGCCTTTCGCTTGCAAAAGATATTGAAGTAGGCGATACAGTTGACATTTTCGGCTTTGCAAGGCAGTATGAAGGAGAGACTTACATTGCCCCCATGCTTTTGAGGAAAATAACTGATTTGAACGAGGAAATTTTGCGCAGGCTTGAGTTTTTCTCACCCGCTTCAGCTGTGAAAGCACCGCTTGATTTGGAATCAGCTGTACTTGCAAAAATCGCAGAGCTTGACAAGGGCGACGGCGTTAAAATAGAAATGCTTGCCGAAAGCATGAACATTGAGGCAGATGCCGCAGTTGAAACAATTAGAAATTTATTAATAAAGGGCGATTTATATGAGCCAAAGAAAGGCATTGTAAAGAAGGTAGACTGATCATCGCGAAGCGGCGAAGTAAATGAAGCTTCGCTCGATTTTCGC
>CAYNXO010000049.1:0-5126 GCA_964401205.1 Candidatus Undinarchaeota archaeon | reverse complement strand
GTATAGACATGCTTTGCAACCCCTGCAAGATAAACTGTCAATGCGCCTGAACCGCTTCCTGCTTCCACAACAATGTCATTCTTGTTCATGCCAGTAAGCCCTGCAATCATGCCGGCATCTTTCAAAGTAATTATCTGCGGCATTCTCTTTATTTTCTTGAGCAAATCAGGGAGCCGCGGCTGCAATGCATTAAACTCGTAGCCAAGATGCGTCTTTACTTTTATCCCATAGCTCTTTCCAATAAGCGCACCCAAGTTAAAATCCCCGAACTCTGTTGTGAACTTGTTCTGCTCTACTTTAATCAGGTAATTCCGCTTTCCTGCAAAAAGCACATTGTCGCCTTTTTTTATTTTGTCAGTCATCTTCAAATCGGAGCGTAATTCCGGTACCTCCTGGCTTAGCACCGAACTTCTTTATATTTTCTTTTGGTTTAAGCGACGATTTGAAGAGCTTAAAAAGCTTCAACAAATTCACCGCTTTTTAAGATTTTGCATACCTCAATATAAAAGGCAATAACAGGAACAGTGCAAAAAACGCAACTGTTATGCCAATTGTTATTTTCATTAACTTAGGGTCATTCGCAAAGCCGAACGGAATCGGGCCTATGAATCCGCCAACTGCCACTTTTGTGTCCTTTGCACTTGCGCCTGCTGCAGAGCCTATAATCAGTACAGCAACGCCTATTAATATTAAGGCAAAGCCCACCAGCACGAAGTTTATGCCCATTGCAAAGACATAATAAATAACAATATATATGCTATTTTCTATCAGCTTTAATTAAAACCAATGGAATTCAAAATAACCCCGAAATTGATGAAGTATGGGATAATAATCCCAATAATCATTTTCTCTTTCGCAATATTTTCTTTAGTCAGCACATATGCCCACACAGGCGAATTTGTAAAAAAAGGAATTGATTTTACAGGAGGAGTCCAGGTTTTTGTCCATACATCCCAGAGCGTTGACATAAACCAGTTTGAGAAATTCATAAGCCAGAAAACCGGCTCAAGGGATGTTTCTGTTGTTACAACAACCGATCCTGCAACAAGAAAGCAGACATCAATCATAATTACTGCTTCTGGGATATCAGATGGCAATAAAATAATCCAGCCAATAGAGGATTTTCTTAAAATCAAGCTCACTCCCACTGAATATTCAATTTCAATACTCGGGCCTGCGCTCGCAGAAGCTTTCTGGTCCCAGGCAAGACTTGCATTCATTTTTGCTTTTATTTTCATGACAATTGTTGTCGGCTTTGCTTACAAGTCAATAATCCCTTCAATTGCGATTGTTGTTGCAACAGCCTACGATTTAACCTGCATAATGGGGTTCATGACATTCTTTGGCATTGATTTGACTTTGGGAACTTTTGCAGCACTGCTTATGATGATAGGATATGGTGTTGATTACAATGTTATTCTTACAGAAAAAGTTGTAAAGGAAAAGGAAGGGGACATTTATGAAAGGATTACAAAAGCAATGCGCACAGGGCTTACAATGGGTGCTGCAACAATAGTAACACTGCTTGCACTGCTTATTTTCGGAAATTCCCCTGTTCTGAAGCAGATAGCAACAGCACTTTTGATTGGAACAACAGCAGACATATTCAATACATGGTTCTTTAATGGAAACCTATTGATTTGGAGCATGAAAAAATGGGCAAGGTAAAGAGATTCCTCACTGACAAGAAAATTATCATACTTTTGGTAGTCCTGCTGATAGCAGTTGTTTCACTTCCAAGCTACAAGAAGCCGGGAGTTGAAGTCTCTTATGTTTTCAAGGACTCTCCTTTTGCAGGGAAAGTTATGGAAGGGGACTTTGTCCACTCACTGAACAATCAATCTGTAAAAAGCATAAAAGAGTACACGAACGTGGCCCTTGAATTGAAGCAGAACGACACAGCCTTTATTACAACCAGCAAAGGAACTTTTTCAGGAGTTCTGAACATCACTTACGAAAACCAGACTTCTGCCTACACGGGAATTAATGTAAAAAGCACTTCGCAGATGCGCCTCAAGCTCGGGCTTGAACTGCAGGGAGGCGCAAGAGTTACTTTGCAGCCAGTTGTTTCAAACGGCACTAATGCAACTGCCCAGTTATACAGCACAGTCGCAACAGTTCTCGCAAAGAGGCTTGATGCCTACGGATTAAGTGGGGTTGTCCCGAAAATAATAACAGACTACCAGGGAAACCGCTACATTGTTGTTGAAATGGCAGGAGAGGGCTCTGAGAAACTGGTTGATTTGGTAAAATCAGTCGGCAAGTTTGAGCTTATTGTCCTGAATGAAACTATTTTCGGCGGTGAGGCAATTGTTCCGCCAATAGGCGAACCATCCACAAACACAATGAAAGGAGGATGGGGTGTCGGGTTAAGCATAAAGGCCGAAACTGCAAACCATTTCAAGGATTCGTATTTAAAATTAGCGCCAAAGAATCCGCAAACCTGCAACTCAGAAGCAATGTGTGGCGAAGGATTTGCATGCGCAATGCCTGAATATGTCGGCGAAAGCGGCATGTGCCTGCCGAAGATTACAATGCAGCTTGACGGAAAAACAGAGTTCTCAGCCCCTCCAGCACTTTCACTTTACAGGAGCTGGAAATCCGGAGAAGCAAACCCGAGCTTAGTTGTCCAGACAGGCACTTATGAAGACGCAAAACGAGTGCAGGTTGTTTTGGAAGCAGGCAGGCTGCCTTCTGAAATTGAATCAATTAAAGTTGTCTCGCAGAATTATATTGACGCAAAACTGGGAAAAGACTTTTTCAAGAGCGCAGGAATGGCAGGCGCAGCAGCAATTCTTCTTGTCGGGGTTGTAATATTCATACGGTACAGGAAGCTGAAAATTGCCCTTCCAATACTTTTTACAGGAGTTTCAGAAGTAGTGATTCTTGTTGGAATTGCATCCTTGTTCAGCAAGGTGTGGGTCATTGACCTGCCGGCAATTGCAGGAATAATTGCAACAATCGGAACAGGGATAGAGCAGCAGCTTATTATTACTGACGAAGTTTTGAGCGGTGGAATAAAGGAAAGCTGGGAAATCAGGCGCAAGACGAAAGTTGCCCTCGGGATAATTGTGGTTGCAATGCTAACGACTGTTGCTGCAATGTTCCCGCTTTTGCTTGAAAATGTTTTCCCCGGCCTCTATGCCCTCAAGGGCTTTGCAATTTCAATAATAGTAGGCGTTGCCATAGGATATTTTGTTTCAAGGCCTGCTTATGCAAGAATGGCAGAAATACTCCTGTTTGAAGAAAATCCGCAGCAATAAATTACTCATATGGCATTTACAATTAAGGATGCTGAATTTTTAATCAAGACTGCGAGAAGCGTAATTGAAAATCGTTTGAATGGAAAGCAGTTTTCTGTAAAGGATTTGAAAGTGCCCAAGAAATTCAGCGAGAACAAGGGAGTTTTTGTCTCACTTCATACATTTCCTGGGCACGAATTAAGGGGATGCATTGGAATTCCATATCCAGAAAAACTATTGGTTGACGCAGTTGTTGATGCTGCAGTAAGCTCAGCCACTTCCGACCCTCGCTTTAACTCCCTTACTGCAGATGAACTTAAAAAAACTGTAATTGAAATTTCAATTCTCACAAAGCCAGAGCAGATTTTTGCAAAAAAACCTTCCGAGTTTCTTGAAAAGATAAAAATTTGCAGGGACGGCTTAATTGTTGAGCAGGGCATGTGCAAAGGGCTTCTCTTGCCCCAAGTTGCTGTTGCGCAAAACTGGGATGCAGAGGAATTTATCAGCCACACTTGCCTAAAAGCAGGAATTTCTCCTGATTCATGGAAAAATCCTGCAACAAAAATCTATAAATTCAGCGGAGAAGTCTTTTCAGAAGAAACTCCTGAAGGAAAAGTTATTAAAAAATTAACTGCCGAGTGCTAGCAAAAATATTTATACCCAATTTTGCTTGTCCCTCATATCGGGAGAAAAGTATTTTACTTTGTTAAAGGTGGAAGAATGGACAAGATATTTGATATTGTTTCTATTGGCAATATTTCCATTGACACAATCAAGGTTGAGTCAAACGGAAAGAAAATTGTCCCCGGCGGCGGAGCTGCTTCGTTTCTCACAGCTGCTTCTGTATTCAACCAGAGATGCGGGCTTGTTTCAAGAATAGGAAAAGATTTCCCGGCAGAGTGGCTTTTTGAGCTGGCAGAACGAGGCATTGATATCCGCGGAGTAAAAAACCAGGATAAGTCCTGCAAGTTTGAGCTTGTCTATGACGAGGCAGGCAAGATGAAGAAATTTTCAGAATCAAACAACTGCGAATACGGGCTTTCTGTAAAAGATGTTCCAAAAGTTTATTTCAGCTCAAACCATTTCCACCTTGCTGCTGCACATCCCTCTAACCAGTCAAAATTCCTGAAAGCGCTTTCTGAAGTAAACAATGGCACAACAATTTCAATGTCCCTCTGGCCCTCCTACGAATCTGAATACAATGACGATTTTGTAAAACTTTTGGATAAGGTTAATATCCTGTTCTGCAACAACTTTGAGGCAAAGATAATTGCAAAAGAGGAAAATATTTACGATGCAGTAAAAAAAGTCAAGAAATTCGGGCCAGAAATTGTTGTGCTTACAAAAGGCGCAAAAGGCAGCGCAATTTATTACAAAAATGAGTTTTATCTGTTCCCTGCACTGTGCACAAACATAGTTGACAGGACAGGATGCGGAGACAGCTTCGCAGGCGGGTTCCTGGCAAAATACCTTCTTACAAAAGATATTGAAATGGGTGGCTGGGCAGGCACAGCGCTTTCAAGCTTTACGCTGAGCAAATACGGCTCCTGGTTCCCGATAGAAGTTTGCAACGGCAAAATTGAGGAAAGGATAGAAAGGGCAAAGGAGCATTACAAGAAAAAGGCAAAGGAAAAAACAACGCTAATGGATTTCTTCTAACTATGGCAAGGCATCTGCTGACAATAAGTGATTTGAACAAAAAAGAGGTAAATAAGATAATAGACTCTGCTATTGAAATAAAGAAAAACCCGCAGAAATATTCAGCTTATTTAAAAGAAAAAACACTCCTGATGCTTTTTGAAAAGCCTTCACTTCGGACAAGACTCTCTTTTGAGGCAGGCATGACGCAATTAGGCGGGCACGCGATTTTCTACAGCATACAGG
>CAYNXO010000048.1:1728-5237 GCA_964401205.1 Candidatus Undinarchaeota archaeon | reverse complement strand
TTGGATTGAAAGTTAAATTGCCAGAAACAACCACTGCATTAGTAGCATTAGTCTGTCCTGTTGTCGCATTGTAAAATCCGCCTGAGTTGATTGTTAAATTGCTTAAAATGTGGTTTGCTCCCTGCCCTAATAAAGTTCCTGAGATTGAAGTATTTCCTGCAGCGGCAAGAGCATAGTTCGATGAACTCGTGTCCAATGTTGCCCCGCTATTTATAACTATTTTATTTGCAGAAGTAAAAGCTGCTCCAAGTGTCGTAGTTCCTGCCCTGTCAAATGTCATGGTCCCTGAATTGTGCGTAAACGTTCCTGTGGGCGTGAATGTTGCTCCTGAGAAAGTAAAAGTTCCTGTTGCGTTTGGTGCATTTAGAGTTCCGCCTGCGTTGATTGTCAGAGCACCGTTTAAATCTAATGTGTGATTTGTATTTCCTGTTGTCCCGTTGCTACCGAGATTTCCGCCTGCATAAACAGTTACTGTGTCATTTGCTGTGAGATTGCTGTTTGCATAAAAAGTAAGGTTTCCGTAAATGCTAGATGTGCCATTGATTCCCAGCGTGCCATTGTTAAGTATGATCGCATTCGTGTTTATTGTTGTTGCACCCGTAGCTGTAGTTATAACATTGCCGCCAGTGATGTTAAGAACGTCTGCCTTGCTATTGGCTCCAACAACTAAAATCCCTGTGGTAAGTGTTTGTGTTCCAACCACAAGAGTGTCTGGACTAACACCATAATTTCCAACAGTAACTGCTCCTGTTGTTGTCAGACTGCCACCTAAAGAATATGCTGTTCCACTTCCACTAAAGTAAAGATTCCAATTGCCGATATTGCCAAAATTGTATGCAGGCGCAGAATTAACCTGAAAGTTTATAGTCATTGAGCCGCTAAAAGTTCCGCCGCCATTTGTGAAAGCCGTGCCTGTTCCCCAAAAGCCAATGGTCGTAGAGCCAGTTATTGTCCCAGTTCCAATCACAAGAGATTTTGTAATTCCAAAATACCCTGAAGTGGAAGCAAGAGTGGTCGTCTGCCCCGTATAAGAACAATTAAGATTATACAATCTATCTGCCCCCGCATGGCTTGTGGTGCTTATCGTTCCAGTGCCTGTAAGATTAACAGTAGAAGTTCCAAAGCTCATATTAGATGCCCCCCACGCAAAGTTGCCAACCACATTGATTGTTTGTGCTGCAAGCGAAAGTGTTATGTTGCTATTTGCGTTTAAAGACGATGCATTTCCCAAAACATCAAGCGTTGCTGTTCCTGTGCCTGAATTGACATCAAAAATTACATCATCGCTGGACGTTGGCAGGTTTCCCGCACCACCTGCCCCACCAGAAGTTGTTGCCCAGTGATTAGTAGCATCTGACCAGCTTCCTGCTCCGCCTACCCAATACCTGTCTGCTGCGCTTGCGTGATTAATGCTGATAAAGAAGAAAGCAAGAACTATGAAAAACATCAAAATTAAAGTGTTTGAGAGCTTTTTGGGACCCATATTCGCGACAAAGCGAAAATAGCGAAAGCAACAATTATTTCACTTACTTTCGCGTATTTTCTTGGAGAGGACTAGGAATTAATTGCTTAAATAGTTTAACCTTAATTTTAAATATTAATCAAATATAACACTAAGCCATGAAAAACCTCAATGCCCCGTCTTTCGCGAGCTTTTCAAAATACGACCTGGTAAAAGCCCTGCTTTTAATAAGTGAAGCGCCGCTTGGACGGAACCAGTTAATGAAAATTCTCGGGCTGAGCGAGGCATCTACAAGGAGCCTGATGAAAAAATTGTCTTCTGCGAAATTTGCCAAAGCAACAACAAAGGGGCTTTCACTTACAGATAATGGGAAAAAATTTGTAAAAGAACTCAAAACTTTTTTAAGCGGGCCTGCGCAGATAAAATACGGGAATTTTTCAGTTGCTTTCAAGGTTGCTGGCTCAGCAGGCCTTGTAAATTTAGGGCTTGAGCAAAGGGATGCTGCAATAAGCAAGGGCGCAGGCGGATGCTTAGTGCTGGTTTTCAGGAACAACAAGCTCATAATGCCTGGTGTTGAAGGGCTTGAGAACGCTTACCTGAATGTTTTCACAGGAATAAGGGAAAATTTTAAGCTTGCGGAGAATGATGCAATTGTAATTGCTTTTGCAGATGAAAAAAGAAAAGCGGAATTAGGGGCTTGGGCTGCGGCAGAGACGTTACTCTCTGCTGTTTTATAGAACATGTGCTTTTTCAATCAAAAAATATATAAAGTTGGATAGTCTATCCAGCTTTAAGGGAAAAATATAAAAGGGGAAATAAATTAAGGCTATCGGCTATCAGCCGTCGGCGATCAGCGCTGTGCTGATTGCTGAAAGCTGACCGCTGATCGCTTAACCAATTTTACTGATATGTCAAAAAAAATTTCCGGAATTATGAAAGTAAAGAAAAGAGACGGTCGAATTGACGACTTTGACCCTTCAAAAATAGCTTCTGCTATATGGAAAGCAGCTGCTTCAATAGGCGGGGCAGACAAAAAACTGGCTGAGGAGCTTTCTGAAAAAGTAGCCCTTCTTATTAATGAAAAATTCGCAGGAGAAACACCGACTGTTGAGGATGTGCAGGATGCTGTTGAGAAGGTTTTGATTGAGGAAGGCCATGCAAGAACAGCAAAGGCATACATATTGTACAGGCAGCACCGCGCTGAGCTCAGGAAAGAGAAGCAGCAGGTGCTTGAAAAAGAGGTTGTAGACGAGGTTGACAAGGTTTTTGATATCAACGCGTTAAGGGTTTTGAAAGCGCGCTATTTGAGAAAGGATGAAAACGGCAAATTAATAGAAAGCCCGAAACAGCTTTTCACAAGAGTAGCGACACATGTTGCGCTTGCTGACCTTTTTTATGATGAGCGTGTTTTTGACAAGGAAGCAGGCCAGGAAGTCCACAGTGCAGAGCAGTTCAATCCTGCTGAGCATGATGAAAAAGTTTCAATAGGGTATTACAGGCTGAACAAATACCATCTTGAGGTCCTGAGAAGGGCTTATGAAAGGTTCAACAAGCAGAAGCAGATGAGAGTTTCATGGGGGAAATTCTTCACAATGCTGCAAAGGGGCGAGTTCCAGAAATGCGAAGCAAGGATAAACGCATTCTACAGGGCAATGGTTTCAAAGAAATTCATGCCAAACACCCCTGCGCTTGCAAACTTCGGGAATGCCCTTGGAATGGGAAGCGCGTGCTTTGCAATAGGCATTGACGATAATCTGGACAGCATAATGGATGCTCTGAAAAATACCGCAATTGTCTTCAAGGCAGGCGGGGGAATGGGGTACAATTTCTCAAAGCTCAGGCCAGAAGGGGATTTTGTCTCAACAACATCAGGGACAGCAAGCGGCCCGATTTCTTTCATGCGATTGTTTGACACAATGACTGAGGTAATCAAGCAGGGCGGGATCAGGAGGGGCGCGAACATGGGAATCCTGAACAGCAATCATCCTGATATTTTGAAATTCATAACAGCAAAAGAAGGCAACAAGATGCTGAGGAACTTCAACAT
>CAYNXO010000048.1:0-1718 GCA_964401205.1 Candidatus Undinarchaeota archaeon | reverse complement strand
CTGCCTGAAAAACAGCAGGCCTTATCCGCTTGTGAATCCGCGCAGCAGCCAAATCATGGGCCATGTCAACCCAAAAGTCCTCTGGGACAGGATTATTTACCAGGCATGGGAAAGCGCTGAGCCGGGGGTTCTTTTCTATGATAATTTAAATACGCACAACCCGTTTTTGGATTCGCTTGGCCCGATAATAACAACTAACCCTTGCGGAGAAGTTGAACTTTACCCGAATGAATCATGCAACCTTGGCAGCATAAATGTTTATGCGTTTGCAAGGGAAAATGAAAAAGGGGAAGTTTATTTTGACTGGGACGAGCTGAAGGAAATCGTTTCAACAGCAACCCAGTTCCTTGACAACATTATTGATGTGAACAAATTCCCGCTAAAGGCAATTGAGGACATGACTCTTTCAACAAGAAAAATAGGGCTGGGAATTATGGGAATCGGCGACTTGCTCTATGAGCTGAAAATTCCGTACAACACTGAAAAAGGGAGGGAATTCATGTCAAAGCTGATGGAGTTCATAAATTACTGGAGCAAGGTAACTTCTGTTGAAATTGCAAAAAAAAGAGGCGCTCTGCCCTACTTTGACAAGTCAGCCTACAAAAACGGAAAAATGCCGTTTGCAGGGCTTTATGACGGAAAGGGAAAGTCGCTTGACTGGGGAAATTTAATTGAGGACATCAAAAAATACGGGCTGAGAAACGGCTACACAACTGTTCTTGCGCCAACAGGCTCAATATCAATGATAGCTGGAATTTCAAGCGGAATGGAGCCGGTATACAGTTTAGTTTACCAGAAGCACGTTGCTGTCGGCTCTTTCTATTACACTGACACTGCTTTTGAGCGCGGAATTAAGAAATCAGGATTGTATGATGAGAAGCTCCTGGAAGATGTTTCAAACAACAGGGGAAGTGTTCAGGGGATTCCGTATATTCCGCCTGAACTGCAGAAAGTTTTTATCACTGCCCTGGACATGACTCCTGAGGACCATGTTTATGCGCTTGCAGGCTTCCAGAGATGGGTTGATTCCTCAATAAGCAAGACAACGAATTTCCCTGCTGACGCAACAGTTGACCACATGAAAACTGTTTATGAGCTTGCGTATAAGCTGGGGTGCAAGGGCGTGACTGTTTTCCGCGACAAAAGCCTGCTCAGCCAGGTTTTAGTTGCAGGAAGCGGGAAAGAAAAAGCAGCAATGGAAGAAGTCAGGGCAAAGATTGAGAAAAGCGAATCGCGCACCAGCCAGGAAGAGGAAAAATGCCCTGAGTGCAGCGGAAAAATAGTGCTGAGCGAGGGCTGCGGAACCTGCCCAAGTTGTGGTTATTCTTACTGTTCGGTTGCTTGAGAAATATCTGTGTATGGCGCATAACCGCACTTGCTTTTCATTGTAAGCGCGCGAGATGCTTTTCCCAGGTTTTTGCGCCACTTAGTAACTAAGATTTGCTTAGTGCGCAAAAAGCCGGTGGGTATAGTTATTGTTCGGTTGCGTAAAAATAGTTAATTTTAACCACCCACTTTATTAACCTAAACAAGCCAGCGCAACTAACTCAAAAGAAACGCACCCATGCCGAGCATAAATACAATTGCAAGAACGATTAGCAAAGGCGCAAACAAAGTTAGAACTGCTCTTCCAGTACTATACTTGTGGGTTTCAACAAGGGCAAGCACTGTCAAATATAGCCCATAAATGCTGATTGGCAACATTAAAATTAGCACTA
>CAYNXO010000047.1:0-5643 GCA_964401205.1 Candidatus Undinarchaeota archaeon | reverse complement strand
AGTGCAGCGCAAGTGCGGTGATGCGCCTATAAAATGAGCAAAAAGCCAAAGAACGGCGAGAACGTGGGTTCAAATCCCGCCGGGGGCGCTTTTAAAAATCTAAGGGCTAAATCTGTTAATAGTTCTGGGAAAAGGAATAGTGTCTTTTATGTGCTCTATTTTACACAGCCACTGCACAACCCTTTCAATTCCCATGCCAAAGCCTGCGTGCTGCACTGCGCCGAATTTTCTTGTGTCAAAGTACCATTCATAGGTATCAAGCTTCTCGCCCTGTGCTTTCAATGATTTTTTCATCTCGTCTATTGAAAGGTCCCTTTCAGAGCCGCCAATCAGCTCGAAGCCGATTTCAGATGCGAGTAAATCAAAGCCAAGTGCAACTTTCGGGTTTTTAGGAGAGCGTGGCTTGTAGAAAGCCATTATTTCCTTTGGGTAATGAGTTACAAAAACCGGCTTGTCAAAATGCTTTACAATTTCTTTTTCTTCCAAAGTTCTTATGTCATCGCCCCACTCAAATTTCAGGCCTGCCTTTTTTATAATTTTAAAAGCCTCGTCATAGGTAATTCTCGGAAAAGGCGGCTTTATTTTCAGCAGATCCTTTGGGTCCCTTTTGAAAAATTCAAGCTCATCCTTGTTTTCCTTTGCAACTTTCTGGGCTATGTGGGAAACAAGCCCTTCTGCATATTTTATAATATCGTCAAGCCCTAGCCACGCAATTTCCATCTCAGCGTGCCAGTATTCTGTCAAGTGCCTTGATGTGTGCGATTTCTCAGCCCTGAAAGAAGGCGCGATGCAGTAAATCTTTTCAAGAACAGGGAGCAAAGCTTCTGCATAAAGCTGCCAGCTCTGTGTAAGATAAACTTCTTTTCCGAAATAATCAACCTTGAACAATGTTGAGCCGCCTTCGCAGGCAGCAGGAGTGAAGTTTGGAGACTGAACTTCATAAAACTTCTTTTCCCTGAAATATTCGTGGATTGCGCCGAAGACAGTTGAACGCACTTTCAGGGCGTTTTGTATTTCCCTGCTCCTAACCCACAAATGCCTCATATCCATTGTGAATTCGTCGCTCAAATCCTTGCTTATTGGGAAAACATCTGCCAGGCCGACAATCTCTATTTTTTTGCCGGCAATCTCAAATCCGCCAGGTGCCCTTTCATCTTTCTTTAATATTCCGCTTATCTTTACAGAACTCTCAATTGTAACTCTTTCAGCATCCTTGTCTGATGCAGGGAAAACTGCCTGAATAATTGAAGATGAATCCCTCACAAGAACAAAAACTTTTTCCTTTAGCTCGCGCTTCCTGAAAACCCAGCCCCTTACTTCAACTTTGCTTCCTTCTTTTCTTTCCAACGCCTCTTTTATCGGAATTATTTTTTCAGCCATAGCATCACCTTATTGCCGGTTAATTATAAATGTTTAGACGCCCGCGGCCTGATTTGAACAGGCAACCTGCTGATTAACAGTCAGCTGCTCTGCCGTTAAGCTACGCGGGCATTCCTCCTGGAAGTTTTGCAAATAATCTGGCCTCTGAAATTTTTTCAAGTCCACAAATGTATCTTGTTAGCCTTTCTATTCCTATTCCAAAGCCTGCTGAAGGCGGAATTTTTCCCTCTTTTGCGAGGCTAAGGTGCTTTTCAAAATGTGCAGGATCTTTTCCGCTCTTTTTTATGCGTTCAAGTATTCTTTCATACTCGTGCTCCCTTTCCCCGCCTGAAAGCGCTTCGCAGTATCCCTCTGGATAAATCAAATCCATGTCAGCCAGATAGCCCGAGCCAACAGGGTGCTCCTTGTCATAAAATTCGCGCCTGTCTATTGGAATGTCTACAATCCAAAAAGGCTCTTTTGCTTTTTCAGAAAGTATTTTTTCAAATTCCTCCCCATATTCCCTGAGCGCATCAGCGTAGCGTATTCTCTTAAACGGAATTTTCGGCGCTTTTATCTTCCTGCCAAAAAGGCGCAGCTCAGAGCTGCGCTCCTTAACGCATTTTTCAATTACATAGGAAACAAGATGCTCTCCAAGCGAGATTACATCATCCCTTGTCCCACCTTTTATTTCCAAATCAAGCTGCGTAAATTCAATCAAGTGCCTGCCTGTTTCCCGCTTTTCAGCTTTTTCAAGCCGGATGTTTGGCGAAAATATGAAAATTTTGTCAAGATATGCAATTGCCTGCTGCTTGTGCAGTATCATGCTCTTTGTCAGATGATAATCTGTTCCGCAATACGGGATTTTTGCGTCAAAAACCTCGTGGCAAAGCGGGTCTGTTTCTTCTGCCAGCATTACAGGCAAAAGTTCAACAAAGCCCTGCTTTGCCAGAAACTCCCTTGCAGCCCCGATTATTTCGCTCTGGATTTTCAAAACAGCCCTTGTTTCAGGCGCAGCTAAGAAAGAGATTTTTTCCTTAGTTATTGTTCCGCGTGCAAGTTTCTGCTTTCATTGTATCTATAATAATGTAGTAATTGCTTAATATATTTATCTTAAAAAAATATGTGATTTTTTCAAAAATAGACATATTTATATACTAAAAAGTGTAAAATTTACAAATAATGGTTGACGAAATAAAGCTTGACAAGCAGGACATTGAAATTTTAAGGATTTTGCAGCAGAACTGCCGCCTTTCCGCGAATGAAATCGCTAAAAAAACCGGAATTTTAACAACAACTGTCTACGCAAAAATAAAAAGAATGGAGCAGCTCGGCGTCATAAAGAGCTATAACGCAGTCCTTGATAGCAAAAAGCTTGGAAAGCCTGACACTGCTTTTGTAATGGTCTCGTTTTCTTACAGGCTGTCTGGCGAAAAAGTTCTCTCCCAACGAGAAATTGCAAAAAAAATAGCCACCTTCCCAGAAGCCCAGGAGGTCCACATAATTACAGGCGAGTGGGACCTCCTGGTCAAAGTAAAAGCAGAAAATATTGATGCAGTAGGGAAATTTGTTGTTGACAAGCTGAGAAAAATTGCCGGCGTTGATAAAGTTATAACAAGCATGGTATTTAGGACTGAAAAAGAAAGCCTTGAAATTGAGATTTGATTATATATATTAATTAATCCTAAGCCAATGCCTTCTATGAGCTTAAAAACTAGGGCACTTACTCTCCACAAAAAGCTCCGCGGAAAAATCTCAGTGGAGAGCAAGGCAAAAATAAGGAGCTTGAGCGATTTGGATTTGCTTTACACGCCCGGCGTTGCTGAAGTTTCCAAAGTTATTTCCAAGAACAAGAAGCTTGCTTATGATTACACCAGCAAATGGAACAATGTTGCGATTGTTACAGACGGCACAAGAGTACTTGGCTTAGGCGATATCGGGCCAGAAGCAGCGCTTCCTGTAATGGAAGGCAAGGCAATTTTGTTTAAAATATTCGGAAATGTTGATGCTTTTCCTGTTTGCATCAATACCAAAAATCCGGATGAATTTGTCGAAACAGTAAAAAGAATAGCGCCTGTTTTCGGCGGGATTAACCTGGAAGACACAGAAAGCCCGAAAGTTTTTTACATTGAAAAGCGCCTTACAAGGGAATTAGGCATTCCTGTTTTCCATGATGACCAGCACGGGACAGCAACTGTTGTCTTGGCTGCTTTAATCAATGCATTTGAGCTCACTAAGAAGAATTTCAAAACAGCAAAAATAGTTATCGCAGGAGCAGGCGCAGCAGGAATCGGCATTGCAAGGGTTCTGCATTCTTATGGCGCAAGAAATATTCTCCTGGCAGATTCGCGCGGCATAATTTACAAAGGAAGGAAAGAAGGGATGAACCAGTTCAAGAAAGAAGTTTTGAGATATTCAAACAGGGAAAATGCCAGGGGAACTTTAAGCGATGCGCTGAACAATGCAGACGCTTTTGTTGGAGTAAGCGGGGTTGAGAATTTAATTTCTGCCAAAGATTTGAAAAAAATGAGCAAAAAAGCAATTGTTTTCGCTCTTTCAAACCCGAATCCTGAAATATACCCAAAAGAAGCAAAAAAAGCAAAGAACGTGAAAATTATCGCAACTGGCAGAAGCGATTTCCCAAACCAGATAAACAATTCATTGATATTTCCCGCGTTTTTCAGGGGGCTTCTGGATGCAAGGGCAAAGAAAGTCACTACTGAAATGAAAATCGCAGCAGCAGAAGCTCTTGCAGGCCATATTCCAAAAAGCAAATTAAAGCCAAATTATATAATTCCCAGGATGACAGATAAGGGAATAGTCGGGAGAGTTGCAAAAGCAGTTTATAACGCGGTGAAATAAATTAAGGGCTATGAGCAATGAGCCGTGGGCGGTGGGCGTTTGCCCAAGGCTCAAAGCCCAATGCCCATAGCTGAACCAATTTAACAGGTAAAAATGAACCCTTTTCGAACTGAAAAAGATTCACTTGGACCAGTAGAAGTCCCGTCTAATGCATATTATGGCGCGCAAACACAGAGGGCAATTGAAAACTTTAAAATTTCTTCAATTAAGAATTCAAAAAAGCTTGTTTATGCATACGCAATTGTAAAAAAAGCAGCTGCACTTGCAAATGCAGAAAGCGGGAAGCTTGACAAAAAGCTTTCAGAAGCGATTGTGGAAGCTGCTGATGAAATTCTCTCAGGCAAGTTTGATTCTGAATTTATTCTTGATGCTTATCAGGCAGAAGCAGGCACTTCCCTGAACATGAATTTGAATGAAGTGATTGCAAACCGCGCAAATGAGATTCTTTCAGGAAAACTCGGAGAATACAAATTCGTTCATCCAAATAACCATGTAAATATGTCCCAGAGCACAAACGACACGTTTCCAACAGCAATGTACATTGCAGCTTACCTTGAAATAAGGGATTTTTTGATTCCTGCAATTGAAAAACTGCAAAAAGAATTTTCAGCAAAATCAAAGCAGTTTGAAAATGTTTTGAAATCAGGAAGAACTCACTTAATGGACGCAACTCCGATAACTCTTGGCCAGGAATTTTCAGGATATGCTGAAATAATTGCAAGGCACATTGAGAAAATTAAAAATTCCGCAGCTGAACTTCTTGAGCTTCCAATAGGCGGAACAGCTGTCGGCACTGGATTAAACGCAACTCCCAATTATATTCAGAATGTTGTAAAGGAAATTTCAAAACTGGCAAAAGCAGAATTCAAAAATCCAAAG
This sequence comes from Candidatus Undinarchaeota archaeon, assembly GCA_964401205.1. Classification (GTDB taxonomy): domain Archaea; phylum Undinarchaeota; class Undinarchaeia; order Undinarchaeales; family Naiadarchaeaceae; genus CAYNXO01. The sequence goes on along the minus strand of CAYNXO010000047.1, from coordinate 543 downwards.
AATTTCTTTGCAGCAATGCAAAACCCGAGCGCAGCTGTTTCTGCCAGCAGTTCATTGAAGAATTTTGCAGTTGATTTGGGAAAAATTGCAAATGACATCCGCTTAATGGGCTCAGGCCCAGTGACCGGGTTTAATGAAATTATTCTTCCCGCCATTCAGCCAGGCAGCTCAATAATGCCTGGCAAGGTAAATCCGGTAATTCCAGGTGTTGTAAACATGGTTTGCTTTGATGTAATTGGAAAAGAAGCTTCAATTACAGCTGCTGGCCAGGCAGGCCAGCTTGAATTAAACGTGATGATGCCCTCAATTGCGCATAATCTGCTTTCCTCAATAGAAATTCTTGCAAACTGCTGCAGTTCCTTTGCAGAAAAGTGCGTAAAAGGAATAAAAGCAAATGAAGAAAAGTGCCTGGAGTATCTTGAGAAAAATCCGATTGCTGTAACTGCTCTGACTCCTTACATCGGCTATGAAAAAGCAGCAGAAATTGCAAAAAAAGCATACGCAGAAAACAAAATACTAAACGAGCCGGAAAACGCTGTTGAA
>CAYNXO010000046.1:0-5795 GCA_964401205.1 Candidatus Undinarchaeota archaeon | reverse complement strand
CACTTGAATACACAGCAAGCGCAGGCGGGGCTTGTTATATTATAGGAAAGAATTCTGACAAAACAGTTGCAAAAATAATTGATACTGTTTCATTTACAACAGACACTCCTGATTTTTGGAGAAGGGAAGGCGCTGACTATCCAAGGCACGGCGGAAGATTTACAGGCGAGCCTGCATACTTTAAGCACGTTTTGAGCTGCACAAGGAAAATCCTTGAAAAAACAAAACTTTCCCCAAAGGATCTTTCTTATGCAGTTTTCCACCAGCCAAACGGGAAATTCCCAAGGCAGGCAGGGAAAGAATTGGGATTCACAGAGGAGCAAATCCTGCCCGGTTTATTAACGCCGAAAATCGGAAACACTTACAGCGGCTCCTCTATGCTCGGCCTTGCAGCTGTTCTTGACATTGCAAAGCCTGACCAGAAAATTTTAGTCACTTCATACGGAAGCGGGGCAGGCTCTGATTCTTTCATAATTGAAACAACAAAGGAATTGCCAAAAGCCCAGAAGCGCGGATATCCTGTGCAGAAATACATTGACAACAAAAAATACCTTGAATACGGAACTTACGCGAAATTTAAGGGCAAGATAAAACTTGACGAGTAGCCATGAAAAAAGAGGTAGCGATTATTGGAATCGGAATGACAAAATTCGGCGAGCTCTGGGAAAGGAGCTTTGGAAGCCTTGTTGCTGAAGCCGGAACAACAGCAATTGCCGACGCAGGAATAAAGCCTGAGCAGATAGACGGCTTGTTTGGCGGAAACATGTCAGGCGGACTTTTCATAAAACAGGAGCACCTCTCTTCTCTGGCAATGGACAGGACAGGCTTGCTGCCCAAATCTGCAATGCGCATTGAGAGCGCCTGCGCTTCAGGAGGAATGGCTTTGCGCGCAGCATACGCATCAGTAAAAGCAGGCCTTCACGACATTGTTGTTGCAGGCGGAGTTGAAAAAATGACAGATGTTCTTACAGGAGCAACAACAGAAGCTCTTGCAACTGCAAGCGATCAGGAATGGGAAGCATTCCAGGGAATTACTTTTCCAGGAGTTTATGCATTGATTACGAGAAGGCACTTCCACGAATACGGGACAAAAGAAGAGCAGCTCGCACAAGTCGCTGTAAAGAATCATCACAACGGCGCAAGAAACCCGAATGCGCAGTATCAAAATGAAATTACAATTGACACTGTAATGAAATCAACAATGGTTGCTGATCCTTTAAAATTATTTGACTGTTCTCCGATAACAGACGGGGGCGCTGCTGTAATTCTTGCAAATGCTGAAAAAGCAAAAGAGCTCTGCAAAGAGCCAATCTGGATAGTTGGGAGCGGAGCAGCAACAGATACTCTTGCTTTGCATTCAAGAAAAGACATCTGCACTTTGGGTGCAACAATTGAAGCTGCAAGGCAGGCATTCAAGCAGGCAGGCGTAACTGCAAAAGACATTGACTTGGCAGAGGTGCATGACTGCTTCACAATTGCAGAAATCTGCGCAATTGAGGATTTGGGATTCTGCAAAAAAGGAGAAGGCGGAAAATTTACAGAGCAGGGAAATACCTCACTAACAGGAAAAATCCCGATAAACACTTCAGGCGGATTAAAATCAAAAGGCCATCCAGTAGGAGCAACAGGAATTGCACAGGCAATTGAAATTGCACTGCAGTTAAGGGGAAAAGCTGACAAGAGGCAGGTTAAGAACAAAGCTGAGATTGGATTAACTCACAATGTCGGCGGCTCAGGGGGGAGCTGCGCAGTGCATATTTTCTCACGATAATGACTGTTCCAAGATTCTGGAGAAGGCAGAAGGAAAGGTATAACTTAATCGGGGTAAAGTGCTCTAAATGCAGTACTCTTTATTTTCCTCCGCGCGAAATCTGCCTGAAATGCAGGAGCTCAAAGTTTGAGCCTTACAAATTCAAAGGGACAGGGGAAGTTGTAACCCACACTACAATAAGAGTTGCCCCTCTTGGCTTTGAACTGCAGGTTCCTTACGTTGTTGCAATAATCCAGTTAAGCGAAGGCCCGCGCCTGACAGCACAGGTAGTTGACTGCAATCCAGAGGATGCAAAAATCGGCAGCAAAGTAAAAATGGTTTTCCGCAAAATTTCAGAAGACGGCAAATCTGGCGCGATTTATTACGGTTACAAGTTTAAAATTTTAAAATAATGACCAAAGCATCCCAGCTTTCCGGCTTTTACAAATTAAGCATAGAAGAACGGTTGAAAGTAGTCAAGGAATTTGCAAATCTTACAGACGAGGAAGTTTCTCTTTTGAAAAAGCAGTCCGCGCTTGATTTAAATCTCGCTGACAAAATGGTTGAAAATGCAATCGGAACTTTTCCGCTTCCGCTTGGTGTAGCTGTTAATTTCCTGATTAACGGAAAAGACTACCTGATTCCAATGGCCATTGAGGAGCCGTCTGTTATTGCAGCAGCTTCTAATCTGGCAAAGATTGCCCGCATAAAAGGTGGATTCAAAGCAGCAACAACAGAGCCGATAATGATTGGCCAGGTTCAAGTAATAAATGTAAAAAATCCTGCGGCTGCAAAGAAAAAAATCCTTGAAAACAAGGGAAAAATCATTGAATTGTGCAACAAGGAGGACTCCACTTTAATCAAATTCGGCGGCGGCTGCAAGGACATTGAAGTAAACCTTTTTGAAAAGCCTGAAAAAATGCTGGTTGTCCATTTGCTTGTTGACTGCAAGGATGCAATGGGCGCAAATGCAGTAAATACAATGGCAGAGGCAGTTGCCCCGCTTATTGAGGAATTAACAGGAGGAAATGCCTGCCTTAGGATTATTTCAAACCTCGCTGTCCACAGGCTAGTAAAAGCAGAGGCGGTTTTTGACAAAGGAGCTTTGGGCGGGAAAGAGGCAGTTGACGGAATTATGCACGCTTATAATTTTGCAGTTGCAGACCCTTTCAGGGCATGCACAAACAACAAGGGAATCATGAATGCAATAAGCAGCATAGCAATAGCAACAGGAAATGATTTCCGTGCAATAGAAGCAGGCGCACATGCTTACGCAGCTTTTGGAAAATCCCAGTACTCTCCTTTGGCAAAGTTTGAAAAAACAAAAGATGGGGATTTAAAAGGGACACTTGAAATGCCAATGGCAGTCGGCCTTGTAGGAGGAGCGACAAAAGTGCATCCCATTGCAAAAATCAATGTCAAAATCCTGAATGTGAAAACAGCAAGGGAGCTTGCGGAAGTAATTGCCTCTGTTGGCTTGGCGCAAAATGTAGCTGCATTGCGCGCCCTTGCAGCAGAGGGCATACAAAAAGGCCACATGGAACTGCATGCAAAGGTCCACATTAGCTTTCGTGCAAGAAATATTGCAATAACCGCAGGGGCCCCCCTGAACTTAATTGATAAAATTGTAGAGCAGATGATCAAGGAACACAACATTTCCATGAGCCGGGCAAAGGAATTGATTGCACAGATAAAGTAGTTATAAATACTCTTTTTGACACTAATTACTAATGGCACTCGCAACAGCACAGGCATTGCAGTTCTTTTATGCAAGGTTTTTGCCTTATGGCTTGGAAACTCCTTTCTTACTCCTGTTCCTGTACGGGGTTTACCTTATTCTTGCAGCAGTAATACTTTTCTTTGCATTAAAAATATCAGGCGTAAAGGTAACTTATATTGCCGACCTTCCAAAAGGAGTCTTTACAATTGTTTTAAGGGATTTGCTTGCGGTTCCCCTTATTTCGCTGATAATGTTCTCGCCGGTTATAGGGATAATTGCCTCATTCATAATATGGTTTGTAATGCTGAAATTCCTTTTCCAGATAACATGGCTTCAGGCATTTCTCACATGGATGGCAAGCGGAATAATCCAGATAATTCTTATTGTGCTTGTAATAATCCCGGCATTTCTTCTGCTTTAAAACTATAGCTGCTCTTCTACCAATTCACTGCCCATTATTCTTTCACAAAACTTGCATCTTAAAACAATCGGCTTTTCCTTTTCAACTGCAAAAACAGGAATAATCGGCTCTTTTTTGTTTGTTATGCAAATCGGGTTTCCGCATTTTAGCACGCCGACAATTTCCTTTGGGACTGAAACCTTGTTTTTATTTACAACATCATAATCCCTGATTATATTCACAGTTGCGCCAGGCGCTATCAAGGAAAGCTTGTCTGTTTCATCCGGCCTTAAAACCCGCTCCTCAACTTTTACAATGTCCTTCATGCCTGTTTTTTTGCTCTGCACATTCATCCCGACTGAAACAGCATTCCTGTAATCCTTTTTTATCCCAAGTATTTTCAAAACAGTGAGGCTGCTGCCCGCAGGAAGATGGTCTATTACAGTCCCGTTCCTGATTCTTTCAATTTTTAATTCTGGTTTTTTTTCAGCCATTTTCGCGAACATCAGTGAGCGAAAATCGAGCGAAGCTTCATTTACTTCGCCAACTCGTAAAAGAACTTCGTTCTTTTACGCACAAAAAACGCAAAGCGTTTTTTGTTGTCGCGATGATTTTACTCTGTGAAATTGGTTCAGTTATCGGTATTCAGTTTTCGGTAGTCGGTACCGATTACTGTTTACTGAATTTATTTCCCCAGCACACTTGCAATTATTGCCATTCTCACTGGCACGCCGTAGTATGCCTGGGTAAAATATTTCGCGTATTTTGTATTGTCAAGCTCAGGGTCAATTTCATAAACGCGCGGAAGCGGGTGCATTATTATCAGGTCTTTTTTGCAGTTTTCAATTGCTTTCATGTCAATCTTGTAAGCTTCCTTGACTCTTTCATATTCAGCAGGGTCAGGGAATCTTTCCTTTTGTATTCTGGTAACATAAAGAACATCAACATTCTTTGCAACATCCTCAATTTTCGTGTATTCCCTTACTTTTATCCCGAATTTGTGCTCAAGTTCTGTTGTGAAATCGCGCGGCATTTTAAGGCCCTCAGGCGAGACAAAAACCATTTCAGCGCCGTACATCGCAAGCGCATACGCAAGTGTATGGGCAGTTCTTCCGTATTTCAAGTCCCCTACAAGCGCTACTTTAACCCCTTTTATTTTTCCAACTTCTTTTTTTATTGTGTAAAGGTCAAGAATTGTCTGTGTTGGATGGGCGTGGCTTCCGTCCCCGCCGTTTATTACAGGAACTCTCGCTACCTGGGCAGCGAGCTTTGCAGCGCCCTCATCAGAATGCCTTAACACAATTATGTCAGCATAATTCTCCACAGTTCTTACTGTGTCAGCAAGATTTTCCCCTTTGGAAACAGAAGTGGCCTCTTTTCCGCCAAAGCCAAGAACACTTCCGCCCAGCCTGGCCATTGCAGACTCAAATGAGAGCCTTGTCCTTGTTGATGGCTCATAAAAGATAGTTGCGAGTATTTTTCCTTTCAATAAGTCAGTGCTGCCCTCTTTTTTCAGAAGTTTCTCAAAAGTCTCAGCCCTTTCAAGCAGGTAATCTATCTCTTCCTTTGTCAGTTCGCTTATTGTTATAATGTCTTTTCCCTTTAAGCTCTGCATACTCTCCCGACCTCACAATATATAGGAGGGGTTATTTAAAAACCCTTCCAACAAAACATTTAGAACTGCTAAAATTTCCCGTAATAGTTTATGCCACAGCACGTGCATTTGGCAAAAAGCAGCTGCCCAGAGATTCTTGCCTTGAATTCCAGCTTCCCATCCTTGCAGTTCGGGCAAACAACAGTCTGCTTTTTAAGCAAGGCAGCTTCTACTATATCCCGCTGCTGAACTGCGAATTCATTTTCCCGGCACAGCCCCCTTACATCGCCGCGCCTAAGTATTCCCAGCTTCGCACAAACAATACAGCACT
>CAYNXO010000045.1:0-5897 GCA_964401205.1 Candidatus Undinarchaeota archaeon | reverse complement strand
GCTCAGGGGTTAAATCGCCGAGCTTTGCTTTTCGTGATATGCCTGTTTTTATGCTTATTGCCCTTGCAAAAGAAACGCCAATCCCTTTTATTGACTGCAACGCCCTCTCTAGAGTAACTTCGCCAGGCAAGTCTTTTCTCATCAAACGGACTAGTTTTTTGGTTTCAGCCATTTTAATCTGTGAAATTGGTTCAGTTATCGGTAATCGGTTTTCGGTAGTCGGTACCGATTACAGTTTACTGGGTACTGATTACTTAATTTATTTCCCCTATTTTGTTGTGGGCTTCATTTCCGTTGCAAGAATCCGCGCTTGCGGCCGGAAGCAACCAGAAAGCTATCCGACAACCATAACTTAGATTTGGCTTATAATATATGCAGGAGTTTATAAAGGCTTCTCAGTGAATTTTTGTGATTTAACCTTGAATAAACCCACGCGAGTATTTCACGGTTTATTACTCAATAAACCAACTGAAGTTAAAAAAATTTTAAATACTCTTTTTGCAGTCATTCTCTTTGATTCCAATGCACATAAAACTCTTGGCAGTTGCGGCAATTCTTATTTTTTGTGCAAGTACACTGGCTGCAAATAGCACTGAAATCAAGCCGCTTTACTGCAAAATGCTGGATCCTAGTTGTGGAATTGAAGACAATTTTTATTTAGACGCACCTTGGCACGCTAGTGGAAATTTTCCAGTTTATGCCATTCTAAACACCCAAATTGACATGCAAATAAGGTATATAAAAATTTATGACGCCTTTTCAGGCAAACTGGTTGATGTCCACGATTTTGGAACTTTTACTGTGAAAAAAGAGAGCCACCCGTATTTTTTTGAATTTAATATAAACCCGAATAATTTGCAAAAAAACAAATATGGAGAAGTAAGTCTAAAGGCGGTTTTTGGAATTCCGGACTCTGTATTTGAAAATAGTGAAGGTCCAATTACAATTAAAATCAGCGAAAACTTGCCGAGAATTGAAAACTGGTACGCAGGTGATATTCATTACCACACGAATTCTACCTCCAACTTCGCTGAATTTGGCGCGCCTTTCCCAGAAACAAAAAAAGCCGCAAAAACAATTGGGCTTGATTTTATAGCAGTTACAGACCACTCTTTTGACTTAAGCGAAGAGAAATGGCAGCAAATAATTGGGCATTCTGCTGAAAATTCAGACAATACTTTTGTTTTTATTCCGGGCGAAGAGGTAAGTACTAATGACGAGAGTACTGCTATTGATCCAATTGAACGTTACAGGCATTACTTAGCCATTGGCATAAGCAGTTATATTGCTGGTAGCGAGTTTGAAGCTAATTTTGGCATAACACAGCTAACACCCAGGCAACTTGTTGATGAAGTAAATAAACAGGGGGGGGCTGGCTATGTCGCACACCCATATTATGGCGATATAGCCAGAAAGCCCTGGGAAGAAGATGACTATGGACTCAATTTTACCGGGCTGCAAATATGGAATTATAATGACTGGCGAAAAGACACAGGCCAGCTTGAGAAGGGCCTGCAAAAATGGCGCAATCTTTTGGCAGACGGCAGAAGAGTTTACATAGGAGCCGGAAGCGACAGCCACGGCGATTTTCAGCTTTTGGGGAGGGCGCGCACATATGTTTATGCAGAAATTCTTTCACAAATGAGTGTTTTGGAAGCGCTTAAAAACGGAAATTCTTTTATTACAGACGGCCCCTTGCTTGTTGCTTACATAAGCGGCGCAACATTTGGGCAGGAAGCTCTTGTTGAAGAAGGGGCAAATGCAGAGATTAAGCTCCAATTCACCTCAAACAGCGAATTTGGTAAAATAAGTTCTATTGAAATCTGGCGCGGCGATGAACTGGTAGCTATCGTGGAGCCGAATTCTTATTTTGAGGCAGGATATAAATGGACAGACAAAACAGCGGCAAAGAATTCTTATTACAGATTTGTTAGCCGCACAGAGCTTGGGTATTCTGCCTATACAAACCCAATCTGGATTAAGACTTTTTCAAAGCCGGCTGAAAAAATAATTGCTAAAAAAGATGAAGGGATTGCTAAAAAGGCAAAAGATTTTGTTTCACCGCTTATTAAAATGCCAAGCATAATTATTGAGCCCTGGCTCCACCCAATACATTCTTTGGGCAGTTCTGAAATTATTGAGCTTTATAAAACCGATGAGATGCGGAAAATTGACTCAATAACAAGCAGCGCGCTTGAAAAATTTGGCAAAAAAGACGAAACACCAGGCATTTCAGCGCAAAATTATATGCGCTCCGGGAAAATTGAGCAGGGCAAGGGGGAAAACACTGAAACTGGCAATTACACTATTGAAAGATACGGCGGCAGGGTGCATTTTCCAAATTAAGAAAAATTTAAATAGGCGTAGTTATATACTAGCTATAGGTGATATATAATGACTAATGTAACAACGATACAATTAAAAAAAGATGTTGTAAAAAAATTGAAAGCAGTGCGTGAATACCCAAACCAGCCCTATAATGACCTACTGGCTGACATGATAAAAGTATTTAGGGCAATAAAAGAGGGAAACCAATATGACAGGTTTCTCCACCAGATTCAGCAGCAAAAGATGAGGGAACTCTGGGATAACAAGGAAGACGAGGCGTGGGAGAATGCATAATCCAGGGGATGTTATAGTGGCTTCTGTTCAGTACACAGACGGCAATGAAATAAAAGTGCGGCCAGCGCTTGTTTTGTTTGAGGAATTTGGCAACATTGTTGTTGCCGGAATAACGAGCAATTTGGAAATGCAGGGGATACCACTAACTAAAAATGAGGGTGCTGTAAAAGATAGCGTTATAAAACTCAACTATTTATTTACAATTTCTGAAATGCTTGTTAAGAAAAAACTTTTCCACCTTTCCGCTGAAAAGAAAAGGCTTGTTTTTTCAGAACTTGAAAAGAAGCTTAACGGACTTTTGGTTTAGCACAGCTTTTTTGCCATCTCGAACGCAGTGAGAGATGCTCGTTAGAGCACTAAGCAAGTCTAAGCTCGCATAGGGGGCAAAAAACCTGGGAAAAACAGCTATTGCGCCTATAGTGCAGAACAAGTGCGGTTATGCGCTTGCTATAAAATTACAAAGCGGGTGTGGTGGTGCGCTTGCGAAGCTATTCTGATTATTTCTAACTCTATAAACCCAAACATGCTTGTTCTGGTTTATCACTCAATAAACCCACTGAAGTTAAAAAAAATTTATATAGCAAGCTTCGGCACGTTGTAGTGTTGAAAAAAAATTGGCGAAAAACTCTCTCAACGAAAATGAAAAACCAAACAAAAATCCTGATTGCCGGCGTAATCTTCCTGGCAGCTGCAATGCTGCTTGCAGAATCTGCGCACGCAGCATCATTTGAGCTTATTTTTGGCAAAAATCTGCCGTCTGATGAATGCAGCAATGCTTTTGACTTCTTTACAGGCAAGGGGACGCTCGCGAGCCGTGAATATTCTTCAGGATACAGTGGAAGGGTTCTTTTGCAGTCATTTGCAAAGGGGTTGAGCTGCTATAATACACTTGACAAGGAAGAACTGCTGAACTTCCAGCCATTTCCTTTAACCGGCTGGGGCAATCCCCTGCCTGAAGACAGCGGGCAGAACAATGATATTGTCACAAGGGTGCTCAGAAATGAAAAAAATAGTGTGAAAAATGAAGGCGGAAGAACACGGGGCAATGAAAAAGATACTGTGCTTTATTTTGACTTCAATAGCTTTTTTTCAGAAGAGATGCTAGATGAAATATTTAATGGGCTGGCAAAGCAGCAGGCAGCGCAGCGCAGGAATGGCATAAATATCGGGGATTGGCAGCAGCCTTCTGGTCGGGGATATTATAATTTGGGAAGCCAGGGACCGCAGCAATATAGCGGTTTTGGAAGCCAGCAGTACAGCTACTCAAAAAGAGGTGTTTTAATACGCCCATGAAAAACGAAAAAAAATTTGCTTTTGTGCTTGGCAAAATAACGCCGCAAAAGGAAAGCGAGGCAGTTGAAAAGCTGTGGAAGCTTGAGCCAGTTGATGAGGTTCGCCGCACTATTGGCAAATTTGATTTTTGCTGCAAAATCCACTTTGAAAATTTTGCGGACTTTTTTGACGCGTATCTGCAAGTTAAGCACGTTCCTGATATAACAACGAACAAAGTCCTAATAGCCACTGCTGTTAGCCCGATTCAATGAAAAACAAAAGCAAAATCTTAATCATCTGCGCCGCGTTTGCAATCGCGGCAATTATGCTCTCCAATTTAGGAGTTGCCACCACACAAGAGAATGCGCCGGCCGCTGGGGGTCCGGCGCTCTCCCTTTCAGCAAACTCGCAAACTGATTCAGACCAAGACGGGGTTTCTGATTATGATGAAGTTTATATTTACGGCACAAATCCGCTGAGAGAAAGCACAGACGGCGACGCCTACGATGACGGGCAGGAATTGTTCGGCTTCTCTGCTGCAAATTACGGAAATCTCGGCGGGCAGATGCCCTCTTATGTAAAATGGCCGGGAAACAGCCCTTTTGTTGCAGCGTATCCGCAGATTGATTTTATAGTTGACGATGGTTTCACGGTTTTCATCCACAAAGTGCTGCATTTTGCAAACAGCACAATGGTAAATGTTGAGCGTACGACAGGGACTATTGTAACAACAGGAGTTTCAAGTTCCTATGGAGTTGGGAACTCGCACACAATTGGCAGCCATCAGGAAGCTTCAAATTCAGAGGCAAACAGTCAGTTTGCCAGTTCATGGAAAAGTTCGCTCACTGACTCCAGAACCCTGGCTTCCCAGACTGAAAAAAATTCAGTTATCGCGGAATCACAGCTCCTTATCGGGGTGGAAGGCGGAGTGCCGTCAGCTTATCTTCTTGTCCCGACACAAACCATCGCAGACAAAGTCAGCGGGCTCTTCAGCGGCACAAAAACAACTGACAAGCCGATTAAAACTGACGGAGTTGGCACTCCTATTTCAAAGCAGCAGGGCACAGCCTCTTCCAGCGGAACATTAATGCAGAAATCGCAGACAGCTGGCGCAGTTCTGTCATCAACGACAACTGCCACTAATTCAATTGAAATTTCAACTTATGTGTCGAGTGTAAATCTCTACACAGTCGGCACAGCGCAGGAATGGGAGGAAGCCTGGAGCCAGGACACGCTTGACGCTGCGCAATTGCGCTTTTGCTTTACCTTGAAAAACAGCGGAACAGACAGAGCAACTGGAATCACTAATCTGCACTTCACTGTAAAAATCGGGCCTTATGAGAAAACTTATCCCGGCATAGCGCAGCAAGGCATAACGCTGCCGGCACTCAACCCAGGAGAGTCAAGGCACTACTGCGGAGGCGCTGCCGAGCTTAGCCCCCTGAGCCTCACATTGGACGAGCTGCGCGAATATGATACAAACGGAAAAGTTCAAATCTACATAGAAGATTATGATCTTGGAAATAGCAATGAGGAAACGCACGCCCTAAATGCATATGAAGGCGGCACTTTGCTCATTGTTGATGACGGAAGCGTTGAGGATGGCGCTAATTTGCAGTATTACCTGGCACATATAGAGCCTCGTGGCGCTTATGGAGAAGTTTTGTTAAAATTAAATAAAACAGTGCCTGTCGGCAGCCCAAACAACCTGAAAAAAGTTCTTGGCCTTTCTATAGTAAACGGCACAATAGCGTCTATTGCAGGCCTGCCTGTTTCTGACAATGCAGCATGGTTTATACAGACAGAAGGCATCAGCACCGAGCCGTTCCTGCACAAGGAAGCAAAACCAGGATCAAAAGTAATAATGACTTACTCAAAAGACACTGACAACGATAACTACCCTGACCGGATTGAAAGAAAAGCAGGGACAAACACAAATGACATTAATTCGCACCCAAATCCGAATGTAATTGCCGGTTATTATATTGACAAAGTTGAGATTG
>CAYNXO010000044.1:0-5945 GCA_964401205.1 Candidatus Undinarchaeota archaeon | reverse complement strand
TCAAGAATGGAAATAATGCAAGCCGCGTTTGAAGGGGAAAAAATCGCGCATGGAAAGCCATCCGGCATTGATACAGCTGTTGCAACTTTTGGCGGCACAATATTTTTCAAGAAAGACCACATAGAAGGCATTGATGCGCCTGAAATGCAGATTGTTGTTGCAAACACAGGCATTGCAAGAAATACAAAAGAAATTGTTGAAGGTGTAAAGAAAATAGTTGAAGACCCAAGAGTTGCCTATAATCTCTTCACTATTAGTTCAATTGTCCGCAGGGCAAGGGATGCGCTTCTGAGGGCAGATGTAACTGAAATAGGATTTTTGATGGACAGAAACCAGCAGTTCCTCAGGAATCTCGGGGTAAGCTCTGTTGAAATTGAGCAGTTAATCCAGCTAGCAAAGGATGCAGGCGCCTCTGGTGCAAAATTAACAGGAGCAGGCGGGGGAGGCTGCATAATAGCCCTTTCAGCAAAGCCGGAGCTTGTAAAAAAAGCCCTTGAGAAAAAAGAGGTAGAAGTATTTATAGTCAAAACAAACCAACAGGGCGTGAGGTTCGAGAAAAATGGGCAGTAAGAAGGAACTGGTCTTTGTTAAATTAGGCGGGGCAGCAATAACTTTCAAAAATATGCCGAAGAAGGCAAACGAGCCGGTAATAGACAGCTGCAGCCAGCAGATTGCCAACTTAAAGGAGAATTACAAATTCCTAATCGGCCACGGAGGCGGCGGTTTTGCACATCCAATTGCAGCAAAGTGCAAAGTTTCAGAGGGGCTGAAAACCTGCGGGCCAGAAGGAATGACAGAAACTCACAGGGCTATAAGAGAGCTGAACAGCATTGTTGTAAATTATTTAATGGACCGCGGAATTCCTGCATTTTCGGTTTTTGCATCAAGCTCGCTTATCTCGGAAAACGGGAAAATAAAAGAATTCTACTACAAGCCAATAAAGGAATTAATTGCAAACCAAATAGTTCCTGTAATCGGCGGGGATGTTGTCTCAGACCTAAAGCTTGGCTGCTCAATTGCATCAACTGAAATGATTTTTGCCTCACTGCTTGAAAAAATAAAGCCGGCCAGAATTATTGTCGGGACAGATGTTGACGGCGTTTACATAACCGAGCAGAACGAGGAAAAAATAATCCCTGAAGTGAACAGGAACAATTACAGGAAAATCATTGAATCAATCGGGAGCTCCAAATATACGGATGTAACCGGCGGAATGAAGAGCAAGGTTGATGAGTTGTTTAAAATTGCACGAAAAGGCTTTGAAGTCCAGATAATAAATCTCCTGAACCCTGGCAATTTAAGCAGGGCTATTCAGGGGGAGCATGTTGGAACTTTAATTAAATGATTCCTGAAACAAAAGACAGAAAGCTGGACCACCTAAGAATTGTTAGCAGCGAAAATGTCCAGTCCAGGGAAAAGACTACTTTGCTCGAATGTGTTGAGCTTGTGCACCAGTCTCTTCCACAGCTTGATAAAAAGAAAATTGACTTATCAGTGAGATTTTTTGGCCATAAGTTAAAATATCCGATTTTAATCAGCGGAATGACTGGCGGCCATCCAGAGGCAAAGCGGATTAATGAAAATCTTGCAATAGCTGCGGAGAAAACAGGGGTTGCAATGGGCGTTGGCTCGCAAAGGGCAATGATGGAGAATCCAAGATTGCTTGATTCTTATCAGGTAAGGAAATACGCACCCTCAATCCTGCTAATAGGCAATTTCGGGATACCGCAGCTTGAAAAATACGGCGCAGGCGGTGTTGAAAAAGCAGCAAAGTCAATTGGCGCAAATGCGTTTGCAATCCATCTTAACAACCTGCAGGAAACCGTGCAGGAAGAGGGGGATGTAAATTCATCCGGTTATGCAAGGGAGCTTTCAAAAGCCTGCAAAAAAACAAAAATGCCGATAATTGCAAAGGAAACAGGCGCAGGAATTTCAATGGAAGCTGCAAAGTCCTTGGTCAAGGCAGGAGTTTCAGCAATAGATATCGGAGGCGCAGGAGGGACTTCCTGGAGCGCTGTTGAGCTTCGCAGGAAAAACGCAGCTGATGAATCCTCGCTTGCTTTCTGGGACTGGGGAATCCCGACAGCAGCAAGCATTCTTGAAGTAAGAAGCGTTTCGAAAAAAATTCCCCTGATTGCATCAGGCGGATTAAGAACAGGATTAGACGCTGCAAAATGCATTGCGCTCGGCGCTGACTTAGCCGGAATTGCATATCCTTTTTTCAAGGCAGCTGAGAAAAGCTCTGGCGCAGTTGTAAGCGCAATAGACGAAATCGGAGAGGGAATAAGAAATGCCATGTTCTTGGCAGGAGCAAGAAATATTGCAGAACTGAAAAAAACGCAAACAGTCATCACTGGGAAACTTATGGACTGGACGATTTGGAGGGAAATTAAAAAATAAACCGGACATGGCAAACGGAAAAATTTCTTTTATCGAGAAAGTAAAAACCCTTGCGCATATTACAAGGCCGGTTAATGTAATAATGGTAGTTTTCGGGGTTTTTGTGACTCTTTTGGCAGGGCTGAAGCAGATTCCGCCTCTTGGAATTTTCATCCCAACAATGCTTGCGGGTGCCTGCATTTCAAGTGCAGGAAATGCAATCAACGATTACTATGACATTGACATAGACCGGATAAACAGGCCAAACAGGCCTCTTCCTTCTGGCAAAATTACTTTGGTTGGAATCTGGACTTATGCAGCCGTGCTTTTCGGCATTGGAATTCTGGCAACATTGCTTTTGCCAGTTGCCAGCTTTTTGTGCTTTTCCCTTGCCCTGATTAATTCAATACTTCTTTGCATTTATGCATACCGCCTGAAAAAAAGCGGGTTTTTCGGGGACCTGTTGATAAGCTACCTAGTTGCATCTGTCTTTATTTTTGCGGCAATCCCTGTCCACAACTTCAAGATAGGATTCATACTGGCAATTGCTGCATTTTTCACAAATTCGGCAAGAGAAGTACTGAAAGACATTGAGGATATACCGGGAGACAAGCTTTTCAAGGCGCACACCCTGCCGGTTATAATCGGAAAAAAGAATTCACTGATTGTTGTAAGCAGCTTCCTCTTTGTTTCAATCCTTGTAAGCCCCTTCCCGTACACACTCGGCATCTTAAGCTTCCCATATCTGCTGGTTGCGCTTTTTGTTGATGGCCTCTTTTTATATACAATTTATATGCTCAGCAAAAAATCCGACTTGAAGACAATTTCAAGGAACCAGAGGCTCATTAAATTCGGCGCCCTGCTTGGCTTGGTGGCTTTTTTGGCAGGCGCGATTCCGCTTTGAGCAATAGTTATAAATGCTGTTATGAAGTATAATACCGAAATAGGTGGAAGAATGACAATACGTAAAATCGAGTTCCCCAGAATCATCTATGCAGGCAGCGGAGCCCTTGACCAGCTGGTTGGCACAGTTGAAGAGGTTTCCCCTGGAAAAGGAGTCCTTATTGTCGCTGGCAATGAAACAATGAAAATTGCTGGCAACAAAGCAGAGGAAATGCTTGAAGACGCTGGCTTTAATGTTGCCTGGCAAAAGGCAAGCATTGCAGACGAGGATACTGTAAAAAAAGCCCAGGAGCTGATAAAGCAGGAAAAATTAAACATTGTCCTGGGGGTTGGCGGCGGGACTTCAATTGATGTAGCTAAATTGTCTTCATTCCGCGAAAATATCCCCTTTATTTCAGTGCCTACAGCAGCAACTCATGACGGAATTTCAAGCCCTATTGCTTCAATAAAGCAGGACAGCGCCTTCACAAGCTATCTTGCAACAGCGCCGATTGCAATAGTCGCTGACACAACAATAATTTCAACAGCTCCGAGGAAAATGCTTGCTGCAGGCTGCGGAGACCTGCTTGCGAACTACACTGCAGTTGAGGACTGGAAGCTTGCGCATAAACTGCGGGGCGAACCATACGCTGAATACGCAGCATCACTTGCCCTCATGAGCGCCAAGATGATTCTTGACAATTATGAATTGCTGAAAAACCCCACAGAAGACGGAGTAAAATTAGTTGTTGAAGCTCTCATAAGCTCAGGGGCTGCAATGTGCATTTCAGGCAGCTCAAGGCCGTGTTCAGGCGCAGAGCATTTATTCAGCCACGCGCTTGACAGGCTCGCAAGAAAGCAGGCATTCCACGGAGAGCAGTGCGGGCTTGGAACAATAATGATGGCTTACCTTCACAAGCTTGACTGGGAAAAATTCAGAGATGCGCTGAAAACAATCGGCGCACCGACAACTGCAAAGGAAATTGGAATTTCGCCGGATATAATTATTGAAGCCCTTACGATTGCCCACACAATAAGGGACCGCTACACGATTCTTGGCGCAAACGGGTTAAGCAGGGAAGCTGCAATTGATTTGGCAAAGAAAACTGGGGTGATATAAGGTGGTCAAAGTAATGAATTACATAAATGAGCGATTGAAGCACGGAAAGCTTCATTTCAGCCTTTTTGACCCAGAAAAGCTCACTCCTGAAAAAGCAGCGGAGCTTGCAAAAAAAGTAACTGAATTCGGGACAGACGCAATCATGCTCGGCGGTTCAACAGCAGGAAGCGTTGACCTTGTTGCAAAAGCAATAAAGGAATCAACAAACCTTCCAGTGATTTTATTTCCGAATTCTGCAACGGGCATCACTAAATATGCAGATGCTGTTTTCTTTATGAGCTTGCTCAATTCAACAAAGCGCGAGTTCCTGATTGAGGAGCAGGCAAAGGGCGCCCCCATTATAAAAGAAAGCGGAATTGAGCCTGTTCCGATGGGCTACATTGTCATTAATACAGGAGAGCCGACTGCTGTTGAAAAAGTCGCGCAGATAAAAAGGCTTACAAAAGAAGAAATTGTAAATTACGCTCTTGCAACGGAATTTTTCGGGATGAAGCTTGTTTATCTTGAAGCAGGAAGCGGGGCGCAGAGCTCTGTCTCTGAAGAAGTTATAAAAGCAGTAAAGGAAAAAATCTCAATCCCCCTGATAGTTGGCGGCGGGATAAACGGCCCGGTAACTGCCATTAAAAAGCTTGAAGCAGGCGCAGACATAATTGTCACTGGAACTGTTATTGAAAAATCATACGGGAAAGCCGCAGAGATTATAGACGCTGTTAAAAAATTCAAACCGTAATAATATGGTTCATTTTCAAAAAGTAAGCATATTGCAGGTCTTGCTTGACATTTTTAGGGCGTGGAATTGGTTTTTCGGGATTTTTATAATAGCTGTCTGCGGAATTTTTATTGCTCTCTGGCTCTCCAGCAAAATTCTCGCAACTTTTTTGCTTTTCATGCTGCTTGGCGTAATAACGAGATACCCGGCTGCCCGCTCGCCATATGACCTTTCCCTGATCAAGCCGCTCACAATACTCCTGTGCGTTTTTGATTTCAGAGTGGCTGCTTTTTATGCACTTGCAACTTGGTGGGTTGCAAGATTCTGGAATCCTGTTGAAGAAATGACTTATACTATTGCAGAGAGCATTTCAATCACTGCCACGGCATTAACTTCCCCCCTTCTCTTTGCGCTCGCGCACAACAACTTAATCACATTCACCCTTTATTTCCTCCTTGTGCACTTCATACTTTCAGCCTGCGTCCTCACTCCAATACAAAGGCCGGCATCGCTTGTTTCTGATTTTGTTTTTAACGTGACAGAATTCATGTTTACGATTTTTTACAATTCCCTGCTGATTTTGGTGCTTGCAGGCCCGTTCCTGAATTTCTTCGGGATTGAAAACTGGAATGTGGGTGCATTTTCCCAGATAACCAGCATTTTTACCAGAAACAGCTCATGAAATTAGGAGTTTTATTTTCAGGAGGAAAAGACAGCACATTTGCCCTAAACTGGGCGCTGAAAAACAACCATGATGTAAAATGCCTGATTTCGCTGAAATCCGAGCGCACCGACTCTTACATGTTTCAGGTTGTGAACATTGAGCTTACAGAAACAAGCGCAAAAGCCCTTGAG
>CAYNXO010000043.1:0-6118 GCA_964401205.1 Candidatus Undinarchaeota archaeon | reverse complement strand
TTTCTGGATATCCCTTCCCTTTTGAAGTTCTTGACAAATTTTTATTGTTTCTGGGGTGCTTTCACATTCAAAAAGCAATCTTTTGGCACCAATTTTTTTAATAGCCTCAATTTCGCTTTCAATTGTTCTACTTGGCCCTTCTCTAAGTGATTTTAGTAGTTTTTCAATATCACTGCCACTTTCTATGTATTGCTCTTCCGTTTCTATTTCTACTCCTTCAATTTGCTTCTTTTTCCCCCTGTGCAGAAAAATGCGCGCATAGGCAGGGGAGACGTGCTCCTCACCTATTATCAAAACCTCAGGCTTTCCTTCTTTCATAGCAAATTATTAATCAAAGTGCAATAAATAAGTTCTCAATATGGATTTAGAATCCTCACTAAACAAGCTTGCAGATGAAATAAAGGCAATTGAAAGCCAGAGAGCTGAATTAGGCAAGGCACTTAATTCAATAAGAGGAGCAATTATTTTTCCAAAAAGCGATTCTGACATTATTGAGGAAAAATTTGTCACTAAAATTGAGCCCTCTGAATTGAAAAACACAAAAATAGGCGCAGTAGACGGCGGAATTGTCCAGACAAAACTGCACGGCGTAAATTTAGTTGTTGCCAGGGCAGTTGCAGTAATTTTTGAATTCAACAACGGCAAACTTTTCAATACAAATTATTATCCAAATACACTGCCTGATTACCAGACAATTGGCTTCCACACTCCGATTTCAGAGCATGATTATTCAATGTCAGTCTCCCTTGGCAGGCAGTCAATGGAAATCAGCACAGCAAAGGAAACAGTTGATAAATTCAGCCCTGAATTAATGCTGCTTGACGGCTCGGTTCTTCCGCTTGCCCTTGACAAGCCGGAAAAAAATTCAGCAGCGTTCAGCAGGTACGAAAATTTAATTGCAACGTATATTGATTTATACAAAACCTGCGAAAAAAAGAAAGCACTGCTTGCAGGGGTTATAGAGGACAGCAGTGGCGAACGTTTGACTAAACTGCTCAGGGAAAAAATCATTCCCGGAATTATAAAAGGCCGCGAGTTTGATGATGAAACTTCAAGAATTCTTGAAAAAAACAGGAGAATCCTTGAAAAGACAAACGACAGCAACATATTTTTCTATGTATTGGATGCTGGCGAGCGCACCTGCATATATTCATACTCGCATGATGATGAAAAGCACAGGGTTTTGCAGGACCTATCTGGCTTTTCAGACAGGATTTTCTCGTTTTATCTTAAAACAGTGGCATTTGACAGGCCAGTGAGGATTGATTTTATCTGCAGCCCTGATAATGCTGAAAAAATAACAGAAACTGCAGACAAAATTGCTTCAGCAGTGCTTGCCATGAGCATGCACAATGAAACCTACGGCTTCCCCTCAATCTTAATTGAAGCAGACGGCCGCGCAAGGCTTAGTGAAGACGACCTTGACTTAGTATATTGCAGGCTGAAGGACAAAGTTGGCGATTTGCCAAGCCTTTTCAAGCTCAGGCGCGAATTAAGGCCTTTTTGAATTTCCGTTCTTCCCCGCGCAATGTGTAGTAAGGCGGGTTGTGCTGCCTGCTAACTTTAACATAGTATTCCCTTGCCATATGTCTCAAATTTACACCAATGCGCTTTGCGCTTATTTCATCCCCAAATATGCCCTGAATCCCTGAAGAAATTTCATACGGCGCCAGCGCCTTTTCAGAATTGTGCAAAACATATATTATTTTCATCCCGAGATTTTCAACTTTGCCGGTGCCGCCTTTTCGCAGGTACATCTCTGCAATTTGCCCTTCAATCTTTTCAAGAACTCTTTCATTCCATTTAACTAATGAGCCAATTAATAGCAGCGAGAAGCCTTCCTCTCTCATTGCTTTGCTTTTTGGCTTTATTGTATAGCCAGCTGACCCTGCCCGCAGCAATAATGCCTTGCTTGTTGCAAGCCCATGCAAAAAATCCGCCAGCCATTTGTAATCCTTAAACCTTATGTAAATCCCGTCGATTGGGAATTTTGCAGTTTCATGCAGTTTTATCAGGTCTTTTACTGGAACTGCCGGCTTTTTTTCATCCATCAACATCGGCTGGGAACCAACCAATTTATTGGTTGGAGGAAGCCGATTCCTCCACCTTTTGCCCAACATCGTCCCAAGAATCCGCGCGAAGCGCGGAAGCAACCAGCCGATGTTGAGTAACACACCACAATGATTTAACGGGGTGTGTCTGATACAAATAAAAATATAAGCACCGCCATATTTATACATGCGTAGTTAAGGGGGGAGAATGGAACTTACCGAAATAGGAACAGTTGTAAGCTCATCTGAAGGGCCTTCACCAGCTTCGTTTGATTTTGTTGTAAAGGACAACGGCGCAAAGGTAAGGCAGGGCCAGTTTGTGGAACTTAATACTGATGAGGGAATACTAGTCGGCAGAATAGAGGACATTGCAAAGGCAAACAGGTATTTTGAGCGCGCAGAATCAGTAAGGGAATATGAAAAAAACAGGGAAATGGGGTCTATTTTTCCTGTCGGAAGATGGGAGTTCACTGTTGCAAATGTAAAGCCGCTTGGTATCTGCCAGAAAAATGCCAAAGGAACATGCAGGGCTGCTTTCCCGCCTTCTCCTGGGACAAAGGTTTATATTGCAGATTCTGATTTGCTTTCTGATTTTCTTGGCATTGACAAAAAAGGAATCCATTTAGGAAGCATTGAACATCATGATGTTGAAGTAAAGCTTAATCTTACAAAATTACTGCAAAAGCATGTTGCAATCCTTGCAATGAGCGGAGCAGGAAAGTCCTACTTGACTTCTGTTTTGCTTGAAGAGATTCTGGAAAGAAAAACCGAGCAGGGAAGGGTTGGCATAGTTCTCATAGATGTCCACGGCGAATACAGCAGCTTTGCAGATCCTGCAAAAGCAGGAAGCGGCTGCACTGATTACAGCAGCAAAACCACAATTATAAACGGCGCGAATTTCAGGATAGGCGTTTCAAACCTGCGCGGCGAAGAATTATCCTATTATCTGCCGGGGCTTACTGCAATCCAGAAGCGCGAGCTGAACAATGTCATTGGCAAATTCGCAGGAAAAATGAAGAAGGGCGAGGGGACTTACACAATTTCTGATTTAATCAAGGAAATTGAAAGCGATGAAAAAATGTCGCAGAAAACAAAAGACTCCCTGAATGGCTGGCTGTATGATTTGGAGAAGACAAGGCTTTTCAGCGACACTGATTACCCTTCAATGATGTCCTTGGTGAAGCCCGGGCATCTTTCAATAATTGATTTAAGCTCAATTCTCGGCAGCAAAAAGAAGCAAATTATTGTTTCCTATCTTGCAAGGGAGCTTTTCGGCTTAAGAAGGATAAATCAGGTGCCGCCATTTTTGCTTGTTGTTGAAGAAGCGCACCAGTTTGCCCCGGAAGGAACGAAAAAAGAGCATGCTCTTGCAAAGGGCATTATTGAAACAATAGCGCGCGAAGGGAGAAAGTTCCATGCATCCCTATGCCTTATTTCCCAGAGGCCAAAGCGCCTGAACACAACTGTTCTTTCACAATGCAACACGCACATAATTCTCCGCGTTACAAACCCCTATGACCTTGACCACATAAAGCAGAGCTCAGAGGGGATAACAGATTCCGCAATTAATGCAGTTTCAACCCTGCCTGTTGGCCAGGGCCTGATAGTTGGAGAGGCTGTAAATTATCCGCTTTTTGTCAGGATAAGAAAAAGAAAATCCTCTGAATCTACAAAAGGAATTGATTTGGAAACAGCTGCAAAGAAATTTGAGGAACAAAGTTCAAAGAAGTCAAAGGATGCGGAGAGCTTTATATAATTTTGAGATAGGCACATCACCACACTTGATTTTCACTTCAAGCGCGCGAGTTATTTTTCCCAGGTTTTTTGCCCCCTTAATAGCTTATACTAGCTTAGTGGCAAAAAAGCTGATGCCGAGAGTTTTATCTAGTTTTCCGTTTTTACTTTTTGCCTTTTCTTTTCAAGAGCCTTCTTTTCGCCTCAATTGTTTCGCGCAACAGCGGCAGCCTTCTGTTGATATCCCTTATCAGCTCCCCATACTTGTTTATTTTAATGTGATAGGCACTTTCTGACATATTGCCCTTGTTAAAATAGAGGTCCTGTGTTTTCTCTATCAGGCCTTCAAGAGTTCTCTTCTCATCCAAAAGCATTTGCATCTTTAGTCTTGTCATGGAAATGTAAATCCTTTTGTAGCTAATGATTATAACAGCTGCTATAACAATTGAAAATATGACTATTTGTTTCCATGCAGACAGCAGTTTCTGGCCGATTGATTTTGAAACTTCAATAATTGCGTTTGTCCTGCTTTTTTCAGCTTCCAGCTCGGATATTTTGACATACACCTGTGCTATTTTTTCTTCAGCGCTCTCATACCTCTCGTTTTTGAAGTCAGCAACTGCATTGCCGTATATTTGCTGAGGCTCGCTTGTGTTAATGGACAATTTTTGCTCATCTATGCTTATTTTAAGCCCGTTTAAAGCATCATTTACCCTGAAAGAATTTTCTTTTAAATCCTGTATTTCTTTTGCCTTTTTTGTTATTTCCTCGTAGGACGCATTTTTTCCCAGGCTTTCAAGAGAGAGCTGGCCAGAGTACAGCTGGACTGCACTTTGCATTGAATCTGTTGCGCGCTTTGTATTAAAGCCTGCATCCTTCATTTCAGATATGGCATTTTCTGCATCAAGCAGGGCACTTCTTGCAGAAAGTGCGTCTGCTGAAAGGTTTTCTGTTTTATTCAGCAGGCCTTCATCCGCGGCATATGAATTGACTGCAAAAAATATTCCGAACAGCAAAGCACAGGCCAAAAGTGCCATCGGGCATTTTTTTATTTTAATCATTCCTCCTCTTCCTCCTCGCCCACTGAAGAAAGCATCCATAGCATGAAACGGCCATACAATCCTCTCTTCTTTCTTGTCGCTTTTTGAGCTTCGATTGTTGCCAGCTTTTCTTCAACTTCCCCAAGGCGGGCTGTGAAGCTCTTCATCGTGTCTTCATAGATTCTTGTTTCCAAATCGCCTTTTTCAATGAACCTTTTCTGGGTTTCCTTTACGAGTTCCATTAATCGCGATGATTCATGCTTCAGCCTTGCCTCATCCCTGCCAAAACTGAGCAGGTTAGCTATCCTGCTTTCAAGCCCAACAATTTTTTGCACTATCCGGTTAAGTTTTCTCTCGTATTGCAGCATTGCCTCTGAATACTCGCTCATGCTCATCTTTTTCTCGTCAAAGCATTCTTTTTGCACTTGTTTCATCAGGCCAAGCAGAATCTCTTCCTCGCTTTCCTTTTTTCTCAGCTCCCTTGTCAGGAAAACGTATTCTCCATAGAAGAACAGCAAAGTGCCGGCGGTTATTGCGCTCGCTGTTGCAACAAGTATTCTCCTCAAATTGCTCCTTATAAAGTAATTCAGATTAAAGTAGCCCTTAGTTTCAACAAAGTAAGTGAGCTCTGACTCTTTTGCGTGCTGCAAGGCCATTATGAAGTCACCGCGGCTGAATTCTGCCTTTGCGACATTAAGAAGCCTTGAGCTCTCGCTGATTTTTGCGCCAAGGCTTCGCGCATCTTTTATCTGCTTGTCAAGGGCATTTATTTTCACATCAGCCTGGAAAGCGCTTGTCACAAGCTCATTTGCCAGTTTATTGTAATTGATAACTGCCGCATAATCCCCTATACTTAAGCTTGCTGAACTTTTGCCGAGCAAAAGCTCCAGCCCCTTGTAGTAGAAACCAGCTGCGCTTAATTTATCAACTAATTCCGCTGTTTCGCCAACAAGCTTCTGCGCCTCTTCTGTTGTTATTTCATGCACCCTTAAAACAACCTGGGTGCTCTCGGTTGATTTTGTAATTACAACTCCTTTAATCACAGTTGATTTGATTGTAAAAGTCAGTGTGTGCTTGCCTTCTGTGAAGTAAGAAGGCGCAGTGATTATTACCTCAACAGGATAATTTCCGTTTTTCGGAATCTTTTTGATAAAGCTGGGCTCAATGCGCAGATATTTTGACAGCAGGCCCTCAATTTCAATTGAAACATTTTCCATCACAGAATTTGGATATGGATTCCCTACAACAAACGGGAATGACTTGTCTTTCCCGCGCACTAAATCGTAAATTTTC
>CAYNXO010000042.1:0-6209 GCA_964401205.1 Candidatus Undinarchaeota archaeon | reverse complement strand
AATTTCAGCCACTATAAGGCTGTTTGGCACTGTGCATCCTATTGTCAGGTTTAAGGACTGAGCGCCGCTGCCGGGCCGCAAATCAATTTTATATGAAGTAGCATCAGGGCTGAAAGTAATTTGCGCGGATTGCGGCTGTGGCCTGGATGTGTTGGAAACAATAAAGCCGCTTGGAGCTGCTGCTATAAATAACACTAAAACAACAAATACCGCTGCCAGAGCAAGCCCGTACTTTTGCTGGAGAGCGTTCCAATTTGCCATAGGATATCTTTATCTTTGTTTGGCTGTGTATATAAATTTAGCTGGGGGAAGATTTATAAATTGAAAAGCTAAAAGTACTGCAAGTGGGATTGGCATATGAAACGCAAATACGAATTGGACGACATAATTACTGAATTAGTGGAAAAAGGGCATGGTGTAAAGGATTTGCTGACGGATATGAAGGACATATCCTCGCTGATGATTGACCTTGCTTATTCTGCTGTTCTTTTCAACAATGATGATTTGGCAAGGGCAGTGAAAGACCTGGAAGCTGAGATGAATACCCTTCGCTACCAGGTTGAAGTAAGGGCCATGCTTGCTGCAAAAACTCCCATGCAGGCAACAAAGCTCATAGGGATATTAAGGCTGGCATCTGCAGCAGAAAACATTGCAAACGCTGCAGAACGGCTGGCAGACATTGTTTTGCGCGACATTGAGATACATCCTGCAATCAGGGAATCAATACTAGAATCAAGGGAAGCTGTTGATATAATAGAAATAAAAAAAGGCTCTAAGCTGGTTGGCAGGACAAAAGGCAGCCTGAAAAAAGAGTGGCACGGGCCAAGGGTTCTTGCAATAAAAAAGAGCGGCGCGTGGATTGTAAAGCCAGAAGAAGGGCTGAAACTGGGCGCAAATGATTTGGTGATTATTTCAGGAACAAGGGAATGCATAAACCACGTCAAGAAATCAACATAGATGGTTACTGTTTTTTACAAAGATTTAAAATTAGATATTGCGGATTCTGTTTATGAGCCGCGGGAAGATTCTTTTTTGCTGGCTGATAATTTAAAAGCCAAGAATGCTCTAACGAGCACCTCTCGCTCAGCTCGAGGAGGCGAAAAAGTTCTGGAAATAGGGACTGGTTCTGGAATTTTAGCGATTTTAGCAGCAAAGCAGGGTGCTGATGTAACTGCAACTGATATAAATGAGGAAGCTGTTGAATGCGCGCGAAAAAATGCCATAAAAAACAGGGCTGAGGGTATTGAATTTTTGCAGGGTGATTTATTTGCACCGGTTTCTGGCAGAAAATTTGATTTGATTATATTTAATCCGCCTTATTTGCCAAGAGAAGAAAAATACACAGACAAAAAAATTGACATGAGCTACAATAGTTCTGAAACCCTGGAAAGGTTTTTGAAAGAATACAGGAATTATTTAACAGAGGGCGGCTGCGCATTAATTGTCAATAGCTCAATTTCTGGAGTAAAAGCTGGGGGGAAAATAATCGCAGAAAAGAAACTGGCTTTTGAGAAGATTTTTGTTGCTGAACTAATTTACTGATCAATAAATTTTGAAAAATAAGCAGTAACATCTTTATTTGAAGTCATTGAAACTGTGCATGGCGAAGAATCTCTTCCCCCAGAGCAGGCACCACTCCAGCCGATGAAGTAGTTTCCCTTTGCAGGTGTTGCAAAAAGGCGGACTTCTGTGCCAAATGTATAAGTTTCAGAACAATCTGTGCCGCAATTGATTCCAGGTGGTTTTGAGACAACTGTTCCAGAACCAGCGCCTGACTTAGTTATAGTGAGATTGGGTGTGTGCTTGCTGAAGTTAGCATAAACAACAGAGTTCTGTGTCACAGGAAATTTACAAGGTAACGTGCCAGAGCAACCTGTCCCACCCATCCCAGCCCAACCCAGAAAATAATAAGGATATTTTGAAGTAGCATACACAGTAACAAAAGTGTTTGCCTTAAAACGTGCGGAACATGTGAGTCCACAATCAATACCATAAGGGACTGAAGTTACAAGTCCGCCATCCGCCCCAGGTCCTATTTTGATAGCAGTTATTTCATATGAACTTGAAGCAAAAGGCCACCAGCTCCACCCGTATTTAGCAGAAGTTTGCCCAGCTGCAAGAAGACCAGTTGGAGCTATTGCCAAAACTAGAATAAGCACGATAAAAACAGCAGCAAGAAGGCCGCCATATGTTTTCTGAACCATTTTCCAATCCATATTATTCTTATTTTGTGCATGATGATATATATATTGTTGGTGCTTTTGAAAAAATTGAAGTTATCGGGCTAAATAGCTGATTGCATAATTTTTGAAAGCAAGCAGATAAAGGGCTACTGCGCCGAATAAAAGAATTATTGCAGTTATTATTGCGATAAAATTAAAGAATTTTTTTAAAAAAACATTGTTTGAGTTGTTGTATTTTTCAAGAATCAAAATAAATGCCAGCATAAATGCGAGCGGGATAAAAGATGCTAAATCAGGCAGGATGCTGATGATTTTATGCTTTAAGTTTATTGAAAGTATTGAATAAAAAACCATTGCAACGCTGAGCCCTGCAAGATATCCTGTAAAGAATCTTATTGGATTGCTGCTTTCCCTCATCCTGAACAGCTGGGTTAATCCGTCAATTCCCATTGGAACAAGAAGCAGTATTGTCCATGTCAAGTGAAGGCCTCTTGTGAAAAACCCGTAAGCCGCTATCAGGAACATGAGGGAAAAAATAAAGCCAGTGTAAATCCCAAGGCAGCGGCTGCAGGCAACTAATGTTTCGCCGCAGAATGCATAAGAGCGCTCTGGAATCTGGTGGCAGAGCAGGCGCATAATTGGCTTCCAGTTCATATCTGTTAAATTGGTTCAGTACCGCGTATGCGAGTACGCGCGTACCGCGTATACGCGTTACTCGGTACTCGTTTCCTTAATTTATTTCAAAGAGATAAATACTTATCTTAAGAAATACAAATTAAAATTATGTTCTGGAAAAATAAAAGGGGGGTGGAAAAATTGCCTGATAAAGTCATTGTACCGACTAAAGCCGGCTTTGATTATATTTTTGATTTAAAAAGAAAAAGAATAGTTGTCTTAATCAGGAAGGGCTTGAAAGGTGATCTTACTAATGCTGAAATAAAAGAAACTATACAATTAACAAAAAATGTGGGAAAACTCGCCGCAGGTCTGGCAACATGGATTCCCCTTGGTATACCTGCACATGAATCAATACACGGGATCACTGTAATAGGGCTTGGCGGAAAGCTTCAAAATATTAAAATTGGCTGGCCCAAATCTTTTACCTATTGGACAATGCCGGCAGGATTTCCTGAGAAAGAAATAATTGTTTATTTATCCCCTGTTATTTTTGAAGCACTCATAGGGCTATATTTAATAAAATACGGCATAAAAAAGAAAAACCCTTTTTGTTTTGGCTACGGGGTGGCAAGTTTTTCAGATCCAGTTTATATGGCTATAAATAGCTTATTTGTAAGAACGGACTTTACTTATGCGGCAATAAAGTTAAAAGGCACGTTAATTAAAAGCTTTGGCTCAAATCCTGAGTTTACGGCAAAAATTTCCGGAATAAATGAAGTGCCAATAATATTTTTGCTTGCTGCGGCAGTTTATGGAACTGCCATTTTAGGCAACATATATATCCCAAAAATAAACGAAGAACTAATTACAGCAAGGAGAACAAAAAAACTTCTGCATAAATTAAAAGAAAAAGACTACTTTTTATACGAGGCGCTTGGCAAAACATTTCTCTGGAAAGCAGATAAATTGAGAACAGATGTATTGAAGAAAATAATGGGCAAAAAGAAATTTGAAGAGTATAATAAGTAGAACTGCCAATAACAGTGTCCAATGGAAATCAAAAAAGAATCTTTGAAGAAATACCTTGAAGCAAAGTTCGGAAAGCCAGTAAAGATAAACGAGCTTCAATTGCTTGGAAAAGGGGTTTATGGAGCTGCTTATCTAGTTGATTTCAGTTCAAGAAGCGGCAAAAAAAGGCTTGTTTTGAAAACAATGGGCTGCGGCGGATTTGGGCATGATTACAAAAGCGACATTGCGCAGAATTTAATTTTGGCAAATGACACTTTCAACAAGCTGCCAAAGCACATAAAGAGCTTTGATGTTGTTGGCATAAAAAAAGGCGCGCTTGTTTCAATGGAGAATTACTACATCCTGCTTGAGGAAGCAAAAGGCACAACTTACAACAATGATTTGGACAGGATTCTGAAAAGTGGAATAACAGAGCTTGACAGGAAAAAGGCCATTGCAATGGCAAACTATCTTGGCCAGATTCACAAAAAGAAAATAAAGTATTCAGGAATTTACACGCGAAGGGCGCGTGATTTGGTGGGGCACGGGGAATATATTATGGGAGTTCTTGACGGCTACCCAAAAGATTCGTTCCTTAATGAACAGAAAAAAGCCGAATTTGTGAAAAAATGCGTTGAATGGTGGGTGAAATTGCAAAACTATGAAAAAAGGCTCTCTGTTGTTCATGGCGATTTCCACCCGTTTAACATTATGTTCAGGGATGCGAAAGGCACTGACTTTATCACGCTTGACAGGAGCAGGGGCGAATTCGGGGAGCCTGCTGATGACACAACTTCCCTGGCAATGAATTACATTTTCTGGGGGTTTGTGAAATACGGGAAATTAATTGGAGACTACAAAGAGCTGTTTGACTTGTTCTTTGGCACTTACTTTAAGAAAACAAAAGATTACGGCCAGCTTGAAGTAATCGCGCCATACTTTGCATTCAGGGCAATTGTTGTTGCAAACCCTGTTTTCTATCCTGACAAATGGTTCATCGAGCGCGGGGCAAATCCAAATGAGGTGAGGCAGAAATTATTCTCGTTTGCAAACAACATACTTGATGTTGATAAAGTTGATTTGGGCAGGATTAACAATTACATTGAGGGGCAGAAAATAATTTACTGAAATGCGCAGAAGAGATTATTACACAAAAGAAGTCTGGTTTAACCCAAAAAAATTCTATGAACACGGATATCCAAGGGATTATTTTAGCAGCTACTTCGAACTTAATCCAGCGATGGAAAACGAAATCCAGCTGCTGCTTAAAAAACGGAAGTTCAAAAGCGCCCTTGAAATAGGGCCAGGCGGGAATCCTGTGGTTGAAGGAGCGAAAGAGCACGTTTATCTTGATGTGTCAAAGGAAGTCGTGAGATGGGAAGAGAATGCAGTAAGGGGCACTATTGAACGCCTGCCTTTCAAGGACAATTCCTTTGATGTTGTTGTGGCATGCGATGTCCTGACTCACATACTGCCGGAAAACAGGGAAAACGCAATTCAGGAAATGGCAAGGGTTAGCAGAAACATCCTGATATGGGACTATGAGCTGAAAACTAAAAAAGGCAAAAAAATGCCGCATGTGCCTTATGCACCTGTGGAGTCACGGGTGGAATACGACACAATAATGGGCTTAATAAAAAAAATTGGCAGAGTGACTCTTTCTGAGCGGGCTAGGTTTGCTGTCGGTGCACATTACAATAAAGAATATATCCTGAGGTTTTACTGGATTCTTGCAAGATGCAGGGATGGAAAAAAATGAAAAAGCCATTCGCAGTCTGGCTCACTGGCCTGCCTGGAAGCGGCAAATCAACAATAGCAAAGGAACTAACCAGGAAGCTGAAAGGAAGAAAAATCCAAGTACTGAGAATGGATGAGTTCCGCAAATTTTTAACGCCAAAGCCGAAATACACTGAGGGAGAAAGGGAAACCGCTTACAAGGCAATGGTTTTAATGGGCTACTATCTTGTGCAGAATGATGTAAGCGTAATTTTTGATGCAACAGGGCACAGGCGCGCTTACAGGAATTTTGCCCGCGGATTAATTAAAAATTTTTATGAAGTTTATGTGAAGTGCGGCTTAAAAACTGCAATAAAAAGGGAAGCCAAAAGAAAGCAGAACCTTGTTGTGAAAAATATTTACAAAAAAGCACTTCAAAGGATAGAAGGAAAAAAGACAAAGTTTATAGGTCAGGTAATCGGCATAGATGTCCCTTACGAGGCTCCGCGAAATCCTGATTTAATCATTGATTCGGAAAAAACAAAGCCAAAAAAGGCGGCTGAGAAAATTGCGAGGATGGTGAAATAATGGCTGATGAAATTGACTGGCTAAAGGTTTGCAAGAAAATCGGGGAAAAAGTTCAGGAAGCACTGCTGAAGCTTTACAAGACAAGCGAGAGCAGGA
>CAYNXO010000041.1:0-6240 GCA_964401205.1 Candidatus Undinarchaeota archaeon | reverse complement strand
AAGGCTCTTTTGTGTGCAAAACATTGTAGCCCTTTTCAGAAAGCCACTTTGCAAGAAGTTTTGCATGCGTTGTTTTTCCGCAGCCGTCTATGCCCTCGAACACAATGAATTTTCCTTTTGCCATAAATTAATTTACAGTTGAATTGTCAGGAACATCCTCGCTTATTACTTTTCCCGGCCAGATAAAAGAGTTTGCCCCTATCTTCTTCCCAGGATTCACAACAACATTGCTGCCGATTTTTGTATTGTCTCCGATTATTGCGCCGAGTTTTCTCAGGCCAGAATCAACCACCTTGTCTTTTATTTTCATTTTTACTGTCTGGCCGTCCAGCCTGAAATTAGTAAGCACAGCTCCTGCGCCAAAATTCACATTTGCACCGATAATTGAGTCGCCGATGTAAGAGAGGTGCGGAACATATGTGTTGTCCATTATTATTGAATTTTTAACCTCAACCCCGTTTCCAATGCGGACATTGTTTCCAAGGCAGGCATAGGAGCGCAAAAAGCAGTTTGGCCCGATTGTGCAGTTGTCACCTATCATTACAGGGCCCTCGATGTAAGTGCCGCTTTTTATGAGGGAGTTCTGGCCTATCAGCAGCTTTCCTTTTATTGCGACGTTTTTTTCTATTTCACTGCCCCGGTTCTTTGCCTTTGCTTCGTCAAGGAACATCTTGTTCGCAGTGAGCAGGTCCCATGGATAGGATATGTGCTGCCAGTACTGTGTTTTCACGTAATGCATTTTTTTCTTTTCGTCAAGCAGCTTCTGCATTGCAGACGGCAGCTCATATTCGCCGCGAGGCGATTTCTCAAGCTTCCTGATTATGTCAAAAAGGTGTGCTGTGAAAACATATGTGCCGATTGATGCAAATTGGCTTAAAATTTCATTTGGCTTTGGCTTCTCAATTATTTTCGTAATCCGGTCTTTCTCAATCTTTACTGTGCTCAGTGTTCCCATCAGGGCTTTGTCTGGAACTTCCAAAAGCGTTATTGTTGCGTCACCTTTGTGCTTTCTTACTAAATCAGCCAAAACCTCAACTCTGATGAAATTGTCCCCGTTTATTACAAGAAAATCGTCATTTTTTATAAGCGGTTCGCAGAGAGAAATTGCGTGAGCTGTCCCGAGTTTTTGCTCCTGGACAACATATTTCAGCTTAACGCCGAGCTTTTCGCCTGTGCCGAAGTATTTTTCAATATATCTGCTTTTGTCCTGCACAATTACAATGTCCTTTGCACCTGCTTTTTTCGTGGCATTTATTATATGCTCCAAAATCGGCTTGTTCGCTATAGGAAGCATTGGCTTGGGCTTTGTGCTTGTCAGGGGCAGCATTCTTGTTCCTTCTCCGGCTGCGAGAATAATTGCTTGCATAGAAGAGGATTTAAGAAACAGAGTATATATTATATTTTGTTATGGTTTGGTTTGGAAGGGGTAAGGGAGAAAAAAAGCATTACATTCTCTGGGTAGTGCATACCGAATTAAACTTGGAGGATAAGAAACACTTGGAAAGTGTTATAAGGGCCATGAAAAAAGCGCAAGAAACAGGAATACCTATACTATATGAAGTCTCTTTAAACCGCCGAGTTGAAGGGGCAGCATTTTTGCATTTTGCTGAAATGAATGGCATAAAAAAGAATAGTGTTGCGCCAATTTTTGAAGCAGGAAACACTAAAACTACGGTTAAAAATTTTTTGCGGACTGTTAAAAGAAAAAAGATCAATGAATTTGAGGTAATTTTTGCCGGCTACTTTGCAGATATGTGCATACTCAAAAGGGCAAAATTACTGAAAGAAAAGGGATTTGAACCATATTTAATTGCGGGCACACAATATGCAGAATGGCCGATTAGCGAGGTAATTGAATTTTTTGGAAAGGATCATATAATTACAATAGGAGAGATGGGGGAATTGACTAATGAATAAGAAAAAGTATGTGCTTTGGGTTGTGCATACAGAAGGCAGTACTTCAATGCTTATTGATTACTTTAACAAATGCGACTATAGCAAGCGCGGTCAGGGTTTTAAGATACTGGATGATTATCTTGAGGAAAAGTACGTAAAAAAGAAGGGAATTAAAAAAAGCATAGGCGAGATGCATATTGAAGGTGTCTTGAAAGCAATAGAAATAGCATTAAAAGCAGGAATGACTGTTGTCAGCGAGGCTTCTACACGAAAATTGATAAGGATGGCAGAAGAGCGGGGAATCAAAGGCAACATTCTTTTTATGGAAAGGGAAAACGCCAAAAAAGGCGATGAAGACTCTTTAAGATTGCTTGCAAAAAAAGCTGCCAAAGACTTTTTGAAATTGCTTGAAGACAACGGAATTAAGAATTTTGAAGTAATTTTTGCAGGGCATTGGGCTGAGCAGTGCGTTCATGATAGGGCGTGGTGGTTGATACGCAGGGGATTCAGACCGTATTTGCTTGTTGGCACTCCGACAATATATTGCTGGGGTGAAGAAGGAGTCGTTAGGTGTATTAGAAGAAGCTACTTCAAAAATAGATTGATTACCCTGCTTGAACTGGGAAAATTGTAGAAAACCTACTTCATTTTTGCGCGCAAAATCTCATAAGCCTTTAAGGCATCCTTTTCTTCAAGAACCAGAATAGTGTCTGTGTAGCAGGAAACAACTTCAACAATGTTTATGTTATTCTCAGCCAAGAGCCCAGTTATGTAATGGACCCAGCCAGGGATACTCTCAACTTCCGGCGGTGTTACTATTGTAAGCTCGACTAAATTTTCGCGTACCTTGACAGCGTCTTTTAGATTTATTTTCTCCAAATCATCCTGCTCCAAAATCACCTCAGTTGCATTTATTCCACGGATTATGTGCAATGGCTTTGCGCTTTTCAGCTCGTAATCTTTTTTAAAAGTAACGTCTGCAACATCATTTTTCAGGTTAATCTTTGACTTTGCCAAGAGCTTGAGCAAAGCTTTTTCATGCTCTGCTGCTGTCCTAGTTAGTGTTTCTGAATATCTTCTTATGGCAACTGCAATGGCATCAAGCGAGACTTTCCTTCCAAGGGCCGACTCAACATTTGCCTTGATTTTTCCAGCAAGGGCTGAGTGGTTTGCAATATTTTGCTCAAGGACATATTTGTAATAGGGTTTGCCCGCAAGTATTTCCCTTGTAATTTGTGCAAGCGATTTTGCCATGCAAATTAGTTGGGTGTTTTGGATTATATTGTTTTTGCTATAAAAATCGGAAAACGAACAATTCACAGCAATTTTGTTTGTTTTAAGACAAATTTTTCAAATATTCGCAAATACATCTTTATGCTAATGAAAGAAAAAATTGCTTCCGCGGATAAAAAGGAAAAAGTAGTTCTTGCCTACTCGGGTGGCTTGGACACTTCTGTTTTAGCCAAGCTGCTTCAGGATAAGTATGGCTTGGAAGTAATTACTTTTACAGGAGATTTGGGACAGGGAATTGAGCTTGAGAAAATTCCAGAAAAGGCAAAGAAAGTCGGAGTTGAAAAAAGTTATTGCATTGATTTAAAAAAAGAATTTGCAGAAAATTATGTCTTCCCTGCCCTAAAGGCAAATGCCCTTTATGAAGGCTCTTACCCATTGAGCACAGCAATAGGAAGGCCATTATTGGCAAAAAAACTTGTTGAAATTGCGAATGCAGAAAACGCAAATTTTGTTGCTCATGGATGTACAGGAAAGGGAAATGACCAGGTTAGATTTGAAGTTACAATTAAGGCACTAAATCCTGATTTGAAAATAATTGCGCCTGTAAGAGAATACGGACTGACAAGAACGCAGTCAATGGAATATGCGAAAGAAAACGGAATAGAGATTCCTGAAAAAATTGGAAAATATAGCGTAGATGAGAATCTTTGGGGCCGCTCAATAGAGTGCGGGCATTTGGAAAATCCTGAGAACGAACCGCTAGAGGAAGTTTTTGAATGGACAGTACAACTAGAAAAAGCTCCGGATAAACCGGAATACATGAAAATTAAGTTTGAGAACGGAATTCCTATTGCAATTAATGGGGCGAAAATTGAACCAGTTGAATTAATTCAAAAACTAAATGAAATAGGAGGATTGCACGGGGTTGGAAAAATTGACCATGTTGAGAGCCGTTTAGTTGGCATCAAGAGCAGAGAGGTGTATGAGTGCCCTGCTGCAACAATTTTAATTGCTACACACAAAGATTTGGAAAAATTAGTTTTAACAAAGCATATTTTGCAGTTTAAAAGCCTTGTTGAGCAGAAATGGGCAGAGCTTGCCTATACAGGACTCTGGATTGACCCGCTGAAAAATGCACTGGATAGTTTCATTGATTACACACAGCAATTTGTAAACGGGGAGGTAACTGTAAAACTTTACAAGGGAAACTGCCAAGTTGTTGGCCGCAAATCGGAAAATTCAATTTACGATTACGATTTGGCAACTTACGAGGAGCACGGGAAGTTTGAGCAGAAGGATGCAGAGCCATTCATAAAACTGTGGGGGCTGCAAAGTGTTTTGTTCAATCTGAAAAATGGGAAGAAATGAAAAAGCAAATCTGGAAAACTGAAAAAGAGAAAGAGCTGAATCCTGCTATTTTGGAGTATATCTCGGGCGAGGACCTGGAACTTGATAAAAATCTCATTCCCTATGATATAAAAGTTAACAAGGCACACGCAAAAATGCTTGCAAAATGCAAATTGATTTCCTGGGAAGATTACAGCAAGATAAAAAAAGCACTTGAGGAATTCCCAAAGAATTTTGAATTAAAGAAAGAGCTTGAGGATGTTCATATGAATATTGAAAATTATTTAATTGAAAAACTCGGGCCTGTTGGGGAAAAAATCCACACGGCAAAAAGCAGAAACGACCAGGTGATGACAGACTTGAATTTGTATATGAAAGAAAAACTTGCAGAACTCATTGGTGACGCAATTGACTTGAAAAAGAAATTTGCAGAACTTTCAAAAAAGTATGCAAAAACAGAGATGCCGGCTTATACTCATATGCAGCAGGCACAGGCAATTACCTTTGGCTACTGGTTTGACTGCTACGCAAACCTGATTGAAAAAGACTTGGAAAACCTTAAGTTTTGCCTGCAAAAAGCAGATACGAGCCCGCTCGGGGCAGGAGCTGTTGCAGGGACTAGCTTGCCAATTGACAAAAATTTTACAGCAAAGGAACTTGGCTTCTCAAAAACATTTGAGAATGCGCTTGCGGCCATAAGTTCCCGCGGAGAAACTGAAACCGAAGTATTGTTCGCACTAAGCATGCTGATGAACCATCTTGGAAAAATGGCAACTGACCTACAATTGTATTCAACAAAGGAATTCGGAATGATAAAACTTGGCGATTGCATCAGCACTGGAAGTTCAATGCTGCCACAGAAGAAAAATCCGGATATTTTTGAAATGGTACGCGCAAAAAGCGCTGAACTAATTGGGATGCTGGTTGAAAATCTTGTCCTGCTAAAGGGGTTGCCTTCTGGCTATAACAGGGATTTACAGCTCACAAAGAAAAACATAATCAAAGGATTTGAAATTGCACTTAAAACTGCAAAAGTGATGGGCATTGCGGTCTCTTCTATCGAGCCAAATACAAAGAGAATGGAAGAGCTTGCTAAAGAATGCACCGCAATTGAAGATGTGAACAAGCTTGTCGCAAAAGGCGTTCCATTTAGACAGGCGTATAAAAAAATCAGAGAAAACCTTATAAACAGATGCAAGTAATAACTAATTCTAATGCTTAGTTATTAAAAGCAGGTTTATTCGGGAGACTAAACAATGCCTGCGGCAAAAAATAAAAATAAAGCACTCTTGGTGCTGGAAAACGGCGAATTTTTTGAGGGCATCCCATTCAGCTTTTTCGCCACTAAGCTAGTCTTAGCAACTAAGGGGGCGAAAAACCTGGGAAAAGCAGCTCGTTCGCTTACACTGAAACGCAAGTGCGGTGATGCGCCTAAATTTTGGAGTAAGATATGAAAAATGGAGCATTGCTAGTTTTAGAAAATGGGCAGTTCTTTGAAGGAACACCGTTTGGTTTTTTTAAATCTTCTGTTTTTGGCGAAGTTGTTTTCAACACAGCAATGACTGGCTACCAGGAAGCGCTCACTGACCCCTCTTACTGCGGACAGATTCTTGCAATGACTTATCCGATGGTGGGAAATTATGCAATTAACAAGGAAAATTTTGAATCAAAAAAAATTCAGGTGGCTGGATTTGTAGTAAGCGAGCTTTGCACATCACCGAGCCACTTTAAGGCATTTGAAAATCTGGATAATTTCTTGAAAGG
>CAYNXO010000040.1:0-6373 GCA_964401205.1 Candidatus Undinarchaeota archaeon | reverse complement strand
GCCCTTTTAATTAATTCCTTTGGAACTCTTCTTCCAGTGATTACAATGTCAGTTTGCTTTGGGATTTTTTTCAAAACTGCAAGCGCATCTTTTGTTTTTACCAGCTTCAAATGCATTGCAAATCCCAGCTCATCAAGGATTAAAAGTTTCGGCGGATTTTTGCCTTTCAGGATTTTTTCTGCAAGTTTCAGTGCCTTGCCCGCCAATTCAAAATCAAGTTTTATCGGCTTCCTTAAATTAGTCCAGCCTGCGTGGCCAAACATATAAACCTTGTATCCAGCTACTTTTTTCTGGAATTTAAACTCACCTGTATTTTTCCAGTGCTTCATCCACTGTATCATCACAACGTTTCTGTTATGGCCCAAAGAGCGCAGCGCTAAACCTAGTGCGTTTGTAGTTTTCCCAGCGCCTTCGCCATAATACAAATAGATGTAGCCCATTTCTGTTAAATTGGTTCAGTACCGCGTATTCTGGTATTCGCGTAACGCGTATACGCGTTACTCGGTACTCGTTACCTTAATTTATTTCCCTGCTTTATCAAGCTTCCTTACTTTTATCTTGCAGTCTTTTAATATCTTCTGCGCAAGCTCATCAGGATAGCCGTCTTCATAGACAAATTCCTTTATGCCTGCGTTTATCAGCATTTTTGCGCAAACAGAACAGGTTGAATTAGTGCAGTACATTGTTGCGCCGTCAATTGAAATTCCAAACAGTGAAGCCTGGATTATCGCATTTTGCTCCGCGTGCAAGCCAGTGCACAATTCGTGGCGCTCGCCAGAAGGGACATTCAGCTCATCCCGCAAACAGCCGATTTCAGAGCAGTGCTTCATCCCTTTTGGATTTCCATTATAGCCTGTAGTGAGAACATGCCGGTTCTTTACAACAACACAGCCGACTTCGCGCCTTGTGCAGGTGCTTCTCTTTTTCACAAGGTGCGCCATTTCCATAAAGTATTCATCAGGGCTCATTCTGCTTTTGTCAATTTTTCCGCTCTCTTCGCTGCCCTCAAACCAGCCAGGCTGCTTTTTCAGGAATTCCAAAAGCTTTTTGTTAAAATCAATCTCTTCTGCCATTCAAACCCACCAACTCAGAAGATTAATAAACGCAGTTATTTAAATATTTGGCTGGACGCTATAAGCTTGACGCTTGACGCGTTGCGAAGCAGCTTAAACAATTGCGTGGCGCGTCAAGCTTCCAGCCTCAAGCGTCAAGCGATTAAATTATGAATAAAGAAATTAAACTCGGCGCAGAAGCGCGCCTGACATTGAAAGACGGCGCAGTAATCAAAGAAAGGATTAAAAAATCCTATCGCCTGGAGCAGATAGACTCTGCATTGAGGAAAGAGCGCACATCTAAAGAGGCAAGTTTGCTGCAAAAAGCCGGCCGCAGCCAGGTAAATGTCCCGAAAGTTTTAAGCATTGATAAGGAAAATTTCTCAATTGAGATGGAATTTATTGACGGAATTTTGATTGACAAAGTCATAAACGAAAATGCTCTAACGAGCATCTACTCGCTAACGCTCGTAGAACTTGCAAAAGAATTGGGCAGGGAAATTGCATTGCTTCACGACAATTCAATAATTCATGGAGATTTGACAACGAGCAACATAATAGTGAAAAACTACAAGCTACAAGCTACTAGCTACAAGCCCGTTATTTATTTCATTGATTTCGGGCTCGGCGAAATTTCAGATTCTGTTGAAAAAAAGGCAGTTGATTTAAGGGTTTTGAAGGAAGCAATAAGGGCAAATCATCCTGAAAAAGCAGAGGCATTAATTAAAAATATCATTGGTTCCTACAAAAAACATTCAAAGAAATCAAAAGAAGTTTTAGAGCGTTTAATAAGTGTTGAAAAGCGCGGAAGATACAAGGACAGAACCGAAGCTTAATATAAGAAAAAATTCACTTAACTCTTGTGAACCGAAAAGGGGCCTCAGCCGCAGTAGGAATCGGTGTTTTCGCAGTCATCCTGATACTTGCAGGCACGCTGATTTACAACCATGTATGCAACAAATGCCTTTTTGAATACCCACAGCTTGGCGGCGGTGGAGGAGCAGTTGCCGGCGCAGAAGAAGTGACTTATGTTTACTGGGATAGAGTTGCACTGTTAATTACCATCATAGCAATTGTTATACTTCTTCCACTCCTTGCTTGGAGAAAGAGAAGGGCAGCTGCAAGAGCTGCTCCAACTGCAGCTCCGCCTGCTGGTGGGCCAACTCCACCTAGTGGCGCGTGGGGAGGCAAGAAGCAAATTTCAACATATAAAACAGAAATCCAAATTCCACCTCCCACTGCTCCATACACAACAATTACTAAGGATGAGCAACCTCTGATAACTAAAGTCCCGTCAATTCCACATGAGTGGGCCAAGCTATTAACCGGTGCCGATCTTTCAGAGTGGTTTGTATACTTTAATAAAAAATTATCCATAAAGTATCATAGCGGTTGGAAATTTCATATTTATGCGGATAATCCGACTGAAGTACTTAATATTGGAAAGGCAATTATCCCAGTTCTAAAATCGTTGCATACAATTTCTAAGGTAGTGCCAACACCACAAGACATCAATTTATTAACTGGCGAACAAAATGGAAAGGCATTTACCGTATACGTTTTCGTTGTTGACAAAGATATTACAAATATAGACAATGTTCGAGAAGTTGCGAGGAAAATTGTCAGGGAGCTTGATCCTATTTTGAGCAGAGAGGAGCTCAGGGCAAAAGAGCATTATAAAATCCCGGGCGATAGATTAGTTTCTGGGACAGACTCTAGGCGAATTTTTTACACATACGAGCTTGACAAACCAAGGAACGAATTCCCAGAACCATTTAACTTCAACCAGTACAATGCCTCATATACTACCCGTGAAAAACAGAGGAAAAAAGACAATAAATATAATATTGAAAATAATCCAGAAATCTTCCCATAAAAATGAAATTAATAAAACAATCAGATAAAGAGTATTTCGGCCGATATGAGGAGAACGAGGACTTAATTGAGGCGCTACTGAAATTCTGCGAAGAAAACAAAATTGAAACCGGATTTTTTTCAGTAATCGGGGCTGTGAAAAGCTCAAGCTTTGCATTTTACGACCAGGGGCAGAAAAGATATTTGCAGATGGACTTGGACGAGGAAGGGGAAATTTTAAGCTGCACTGGAAATGTTTCTATAAGAGAAGGCAAGCCATCAGTGCATGCTCATATAACTCTTGGGGACAGGCAGGGCAGGGCTTATGGCGGGCATTTAATTGCGGCAAAAGTTTTTGCAGCTGAAATTTATATGAAAAAGTTTGAGAAAACAGTTCACAGGAAGCTGGATAAGAGCAGCGGATTAAGTTTATTGGAGCCTTAGATGGTATTGTCAAAACAAAAAGTAGTTGATGAAATAAAATTTCTTGAGTCACTCTTAAGAAGCACAGGCATAAAGGACTTTATAGTTACTGGCGGCTCCTCATTGCTGCTTCGTGGAATATACGTTGAAACAGATGATGTTGACATCATAGTAGCTGGGAAAAAGGACTTGTTGGCAAAGTTGTGGCATATTTTATTTGAACGAAAACAGAAAAATGAAGTAGGCATATTAATGTATCTCCCAGACATGCTTTATTTTTCGCACAACGAGATTAAAATAAATATTTTGTTGCCAGAGGGCTATAATTTAAAAGACTTGCACAATTTTGATTTAGTGCATATTGCAGACATTGATGTAAAAGTTAGGAAATTAGAAAGCTTGAAGAGGGATATGACTGAAAAGATAGAGCGTTTACTTTCACACGCAGACCTTGGCGCACCAGAATCTATAAAGAAAATACGGGCAACAGCTGAACGAATAGTACATCTTATTGAACAAGGTCATTTTAAAAATGAGTAAAATTTTAGAGCCATGAAAAGAAAATATCTGGAAGTTTTCAAGAAAGTAATCAGGCTACTTGAAGAAAATGATTTTGACTATGTGGTTGTTGGCGGAGCAGCTCTTGCCATACACACAGGAACACTGGAAAATTTTGACAGGGTAAAGGATATCGACATAATTGTTTTGGACACGCCTTCCAGCTTGCCGGAAGACCCTGAAGAGCATTCTTTTGTTTCTTTGCGTGAAATTCTTTCAGACAGCGGCATTTCCGACATTAGCTTTGAGGGCGACGCCATCCTAATCTCAGAAGAGTTTGCCGGAAAAACAATTGAAATTGTGCACCCAATTTACTTTTACTTGCACGGCAAGCATGAGCACTCCAAGCAAAAAGTAAAATTCCTGGGCACGAAATTTTCAGTGAGGCCGCTGAAATACCTTAAAGAAGACTGCCTTGCGATTTTGCGCAATAAGCTGGGGGTGAAGGAGGCAGGTAAGTTCAAGAAAGCCGATGCGCGAAAAATGCTGATTGCCGTTTCAAAGCTTGGAATTATTGAATCACTGCACAAAAAACGCTCTACGAGCGTTTTCTCGCCAAAGGCTCAAAAATGAAAACCGTTTACTTCGCAACCTCAAACAAAGGAAAATTCGCAGAAGCAAAGGAAAAATTTGCGGCAGTTGGCTTAAAATTAAAGCAAAAGCACGTTGATTTGCACGAAATCCAGTCAGATTCCCTTGAAGAAATTTCAAAAATAAGCGCAAGAGAGCTTGCAAAAACCTTCAAGAAGCCGTTTTTTGTTGAGGATGCCGGGCTTTTTATTGATTCACTGAACGGATTCCCCGGGACTTACAGCAAATATACCTATTTCACTATCGGCCCAGATGGGATTTTAAAGCTAATGAAAGGCAT
The DNA here is from genome assembly GCA_964401205.1 of Candidatus Undinarchaeota archaeon. GTDB lineage: Archaea > Undinarchaeota > Undinarchaeia > Undinarchaeales > Naiadarchaeaceae > CAYNXO01. The sequence goes on along the minus strand of CAYNXO010000040.1, from coordinate 1,615 downwards.
AAAAAATAGAAATGCGCATTTTGAAGCGGTCATTACATTCACCTGTGGCAAAAAAGAAAAACTATTTAAAGGAATTTGCAGAGGTAATGTCGCACACAGCGTTCAGGGCTCTAAAGGTTTCGGGTTTGACCCAATCTTTATCCATGAGGGCGAGCGGAAAACTTTTGCTTCCGATCTCAGTTTGAAGCAGAGGGTTTCGCATCGGGCGCTGGCATTAAAAAAGCTTATCTCTTACTTAAAGAGGACAGGCTATTGAATATTCAGATGGCAAAAAAAGAAAAAAAGGCAAAAGAGGAATCAAAAGCTTCAGCAAAGGAAGTTGAGGAATTAATACTTGAATTAGGCAGGATTGGAACTCCTTCTAACCTAATAGGACAGACACTTAGAGACGAGCATAATATCCAGAATGTGAAAGAATTAACCGGAAAAAGAATCACAAAAATTTTAAGGGACAGCAATGCCGCCCCAAAATTGCCGGCAGATGTTGAAGCATTGATAAAAAGTGCTATTGCAATAAAGAAGCATCTTGCAAAGCACAAGCAGGATGTTGAAGCAAGATACGGCTTAAATCTCACAGAATCAAAAATAAGAAGGCTCGCAAAGTACTACAGGCGCGCGAAAATCCTGCCGCCTGACTGGAAGTATGAAAGCGAGGCGCATACATAGAAATAAATTAAGGGCTATGAGCAATGAGCCGTGAGCAGTGGGCAAGCGCCCAAGGCTCAAAGCCCAATGCCCATAGCTGAACCAATTTAACAGGTTAAAATGGTAAAAGTAGCAACAGTTGACAAATGGAAACTCAAGCAGTGGTTTGAAATAATAGCCCCTGCGCTTTTCCACGAGCAAAGCCTGGGCGAAACCTTTGCAAATGATTCAAGGCTGCTTGTCGGAAGGGTTGTTGAAAAAGCCCTGTCGGATTTAACCGGAGATTCAAAGATGCAGCGCATAAAGCTCATTTTCAAGATAACTGATGTGAAGGGCGAGCGCGCACTTACAAAATATCTTGGCCACGCAATAACGCAGGATTATGAAAGAAGCATCGGCCGCAGGCGCTCTTCAAAGATTTATTCAAACCAGGTTGTTTTGACAAAAGACGGCAAAAAAGTCGTAATCAAGTCATTCATTGTCGCAAGCTCAACTGTTAAGCCTTCCCTGAAAAGCGACTTGAGGAAAAAAGCAGTTGCAGCGATTTTTGAGTTTGCGAAAGGCGAAAATTTCAATGATTTTGTAAGCAGCGTTTTGTATGGGAAGCTTTCAGCGCATGTAAAGAAGGAGCTTCACAAGCTCTATCCGGTTAAGTACGCAGTAATGCAGAAGAGCCATGTTGCAGAGGAAGGAGAAGCCCCTCTGGTAGCCCAGTAAAGCTGCAGCTTTTCTAATCCTGGATAATTGATTTATACCAAAACAAACACTATTCTGATCTGCAATGAAGAAGTGAACACCCTCTGATCGCCGCCCGATATGATGAAAAGTGGTAGCTTCTGAGCAGCTTTTTTTGCTCGCACAATTTGTAATTTTTCTCGCAAAAAAATGCTCTACGAGCATCTACTCGCTAGCGCTCGTAGACCTGGGAAAATATACTCGTGCGCTTACAGTGAAACACAAGTGCGGCACA
>CAYNXO010000039.1:0-6663 GCA_964401205.1 Candidatus Undinarchaeota archaeon | reverse complement strand
TCGATTTTCGCTCACTGATGTTCGCGAAAATGGCAACAACACTTGAAACCCAGAAAAGAATCGCATCCCGCATACTGAAGTGCGGCACCAGCAGAATCTGGATTGAGCCGGATGCGGTAAATGAAGTTGCAACTGCAATGACAAGCGGAGACATACGAAAATTCATTGGATTGGGATTCATAAAAGCAAGGCCTGAAAAAGGAAACTCAACTGGAAGGCGCAAATACAGGGATTCACAGGTTGCAAAAGGCAGAAGGCGGGGATACGGAAGCAGAAAGGGAAGAAAAGGGGCAAGAACACATTCAAAAGAGCACTGGATCTGCCAGATAAGGGCACAGAGAAAGGTATTGCAGGAATTGCGCGCTGAAAAAATAATTGACAATGAGCAGTTCAGAAAATTCTATCATCTGCTCAAATCAGGAAACTTCAAGAGCAAATCATACCTGCTCACTTACCTGAAAGAACAGGGAATTAATCTTTCAAAGAAATCAAAAAAGAAGGCAGCTAGATGAAAGTAGGATATACTTTAAAACTTAAGAGAAGAAGGTCAGGGCAGACAAATTACCAGAGAAGGTTAAAGTTATTGCTCTCCAGAAAACCGCGCCTTGTAGTAAGAAAGAGCATGCGCAACATCAGGGCGCAGATTATTGACTACACTCCGAAAGGAGATGCGGTAAAGGCTTCTGCTGTTTCAAGCGAGCTGAAACAAGCAGGATGGAAATATTCAACAAACAGCATCCCTGCGGCTTATCTCGCAGGACTGCTCTGTGGAGTCAGGGCAAAGAAGGCGGGAATAAATGATGCTATTCTTGATTTAGGCCTGCACAGGGCAATAAACGGCACAAGAGTTTACTCTGCGCTGAAAGGGGCAATTGATGCAGGCCTTGCAATTCCTTCAGACAAGGAATGCTTCCCTAAGGAGGAAAGAATAAAGGGAACTCACATAGCAAATTACGCTTCACAGCTCAAAAAAGAAAATGCTGAACTATATAAAAAAAGATTTTCAGCATACATAAAAAACGGGGCTGATGCAGAAAAGATTGCCTCTGTTTTTGAAGAGGTAAAGGGAAAAATAATCCAGGGTAAAGTATGACTGACGTAGAAAAAGTTGTAGAAGTAAAGGAAATTGAAACAGAATTAGTTGAGGAAGTAAAGAAAATAGCAGAGCCTGAAAGTTTGAAAACAGCTAACTGGGTTCCAAGAACTGAGCTTGGAAGGGCTGCAAGGGATGGAAGAATAACCTCGATTGAGCAGATATGGTCAATGGGCAAGGTAATAAAAGAGCCTGAAATAGTTGACTTTTTCCTCAGGGATCTTGAAGAGCGCATTTTGAAAGTCGGAAAAGGAAAGCGCCCTTTCAAGTGGGTACAGAGAATGACGGACTCTGGAAGAAGGAACAAATATTCAGTAATGGTGGCTGTTGGGAACAAGAACGGTTTTGTAGGCCTTGGCCTTGGCAGGGCAAAGGAATACAGCGGAGCAATTGCGTCAGCAATAAGAAACGCAAAATTAAGCGTAATCAAGGTAAAGAAAGGCTGCGGCTCATGGGACTGCGGCTGCGGAGGGGATCATTCCATTCCAATTGAATCAACAGGAAAATGCGGCTCTGTAAAAGTTCTGCTCAAGCCTGCTCCAAAAGGAACAGGGAGAATAACAAGCGAGATTTCAAAAGACATACTTGAGCTTGCCGGCATAAAGGATGTCTGGAGCTATTCAAACGGGCACACAAAAACAAGGGCAAACCTTGCAAAGGCAACATTCAACTCGCTTGAAAACCTGAGCAGCATAAAGAAATAAATCACGGGCTTGTCGCTAATAGCTCGTAGCTAGTAGCGCTACGAGCCACAAACTGCAAGCTGAACCAAATTCACAGATTAAATGAATAAAAAATTTGCGTTAATACGAGTAAGGGGAAAAGTAAGAATAAACCCTGAGATACGCGATGCGCTGATTACAGTCGGCCTGAAAAATGTGCACAACTGCGTCATCCTGGATGATACTCCTATAAACAAGGGACAGATAAGAAAAGTTGTTGATTATGTTACATGGGGGGAAATCGATGATACTACTTTAAAACTCTTAAAGGACAAAAGAGGCGTTGAAAACAAAAAAGTTTTCTGCTTAAATTCGCCAAGAAAAGGCTGGGAAAGAAAAGGAATAAACAGGACTTACAAAAACGGCGGGGCAGTCGGATACAGAGGCTCTGAAATTAATGAGCTGATCAAGAGGATGGTTTAAAGAAATGAGCAAATTCAAGGCAAGAAAAACAAGGCATCTGCGCGGCAGAAAAACCGGCTATGGTGCAAAGAAAAAGCACAGAGGAGCAGGTTCGCGCGGTGGAACAGGAAAGGCTGGGCTGCACAAACATAAGTGGAGCTGGACTGTAACAAACGAGCCTGACCATTTCAAGAAGCCGAGCTTGAAGCCGAAGCCAAAAATGTTTTCTGTAATGAACCTTTGGCAGGTTAATGATATCGCGGCAAAGCAGGATTTAAAGGAACTAAATTTCCCTGGGGTAAAAATACTTGGCGCAGGCGAGATAACAAAGCCATTGAAAATAAAGGCAGCTGCTTTTTCTGAAAGCGCAAGCAGGAAAATAAAGGAAGCTGGCGGAACAGCAGAATCACTGGCAAAGCCAAAAGCAGAAAAGATTAAAACAGCTGAAGCGGTAAAAAAATAAAATGGATTTAAATTCCTTACTAGCAAAACTTCCGTCAGTCGCAAGGCCGGACAGGCGCCTCGGATTCAGGGAAAAATTAAAGTGGACCGGCATTACCCTGATTGTCTTTTACATTCTGGCGCAGGTTAATCTCTTTGGCCTTGATTTAAGCCGGACAGGAAATATTTTCGGGGAAATGCAGGTTGTGCTGGCAAGCCACTTTGGAACTTTGCTTACTCTTGGTATCGGGCCTATTGTTATGGCCTCGATTATAATACAGCTTCTTTCAGGGGCAGGTGTCTTGAAATATGACATGAAAACTCCTGAAGGAAAAGCCCAGTACATGGGTTCGCAGAAAATCCTTGCGGTCTTGTTTACGCTTTTTGAAGGAGGAATACTCGTCATGGCAGGCCAGCTTGCACCGGACAGCGCGCTTGTCTCTGCTTTTGGCCTTGGAACAGTTTATACTATATTATTGCTGCAAATTTTAATAGGCGGAATAATAATCCTCTACCTTGACGAAATCGTTTCAAAATGGGGCTTTGGCTCTGGAATCTCGCTCTTTATCGCAGCAGGAGTAAGCACAGAAATACTCTGGCGTGCACTGAGCCCGCTTGTTGACATAGGAGGGAAGGCAGCCTGGTTCGGCCAGGGCCCGATTATCGGGGCTATCCCGAATTTCTTTGCAAAATTTGAGTTCATCAGGACAGCTGCTGGCGGAATTTCGCAGAACGACATGCTTGCGGTCGGTGCAACAGTAATTGTCTTTATAATAACAATGTACGCGCAGAGCATAAAGGTTGAAGTTCCTATAACTTACGGGAGAATAGCAGGCCTTGGAAGGCGCTATCCACTGCCGTTTGTCTATGCGTCAAACATGCCTGTCATTTTCATGGGCGCGCTTATTGCAAACTTCCGCTTCTTTGTTGCAATAATGCAGAACGCAGGGATAACAATTTTCGGAAAAATCACTGAAGCAGGGGCACAGGGGCCTGTAAAATATCTGCTCCCATATTCTACTTTCGCAAAGGAAGTCGTACTTGGACTAGACCCTAATTACCTGCACGCGCTTGTTTATTTCGGGGTTTTTGTAATAGGCTCTGTTCTCTTCTCAATACTGTGGGTCAGCGTTTCAGGGACAGATGCCGGCTCTCTTGCAGACAAGCTTGCTGCATCAGGAATGCAAATCCCGGGTTTCAGGTCAGACCCTAGGATAATTGAAACAGTCCTGTCAAGATATATCCCCGGGCTTACTGTTCTCGGAGGCGCTTTTGTAGGGGCGCTTGCAGCAGTTGCAGACTTCACAGGGGCGCTTGGAACAGGGACAGGAATCCTTTTAACTGTTGGAATCGTATATCACTTGTACAAGGAAATTGCATCAGAGCAGCTTCTTGAGCTGCATCCGGCAATAAGAAGATTCATTGGAGAAGGAGAGAGCTTAATCTAAAAAAATGGCTAAAATAGTTGTTGTAACAGGAACACCAGGCGCAGGAAAATCAACTGTTCTTAACGGAGCTATTGAAATGCTGAAGAACAAGGTGAATGTTATAAACTACGGCGATTTTATGTTTGAGGTTGCGAAGCAAAATGGTAACGTAAAAAACAGGGATGAACTAAGAAAATTACCCTCTAATGAGCAAATAACAATACAAATGGCGGCAGCAAACCAGATAGTTGCGCGGGCTGGTAAAAAGATAACAATTGTGGATACTCATTCCACTATAAACACTCCGCTTGGTTATATCCCAGGGATGCCAGAATGGGTTGTAACCGAATTAAAACCAATGGTCATAGTGCTTATTGAAGCAGACCCGAAGCAGATTGCAAAACGCAGGCAAAAGGACAAAACAAGAGCCCGCGACAAAGAAGCTTTTGAGCAGATAAAAGCACAGCAGGAATTAAACAGGATGTTTGCCTCTTCTTATGCTGCCATGACAGGAGCTTCAGTAAAAATAATAGTAAATGCCGACAAAAAACTAAGCAAAGCTGTGGGGGAGCTTGCCAGCTTGATAAATTCACTAAAATGAGCTCTTTGCTTTCCTCTGAACACGCAATGCTGTTTATCTTTTTGATAACTGTTGTAATTACAGCCATAATGACAATTGTAAACAAGGTACTTGTCAACCAGGAACGGCTTAAGGAAATCCAGAAGTATGTAGCTGATCACAACAAAAGAAACATGAAGGCTATAAAGGAAAAGAACGAGGAAGAGATGAAAAAGCTCAGTGATGAAAAGCCGAAGATAATGCAGATGCAGTCTGAAATGATGAAAATGCAGATGCCGATGTTTGCTGCAATGCTGCCGTTCTTTGTTGTTTTCATAGTTCTTGGCAAAATAGCTGCAACGCAGAACTGGGGCGAATTCATGACACTGCCATGGGGAAATGCAATCCCAATCTGGGGCCTTGCAAACGGGAAACTCGGCTGGCTTGGCTGGTACATATTCTGCTCAGTTCCGCTGACAAGCGTGTTCAAGAAAGTGATGGGCGTAAATTAAATTTTGGTTAAATTTGTTCAGCTTATAGCTTGCAGCTTGTAGTACGGCTACCAAATCTCTTAAATAATTCTTGTTTTATACTATAAATGGAATGGAAGCCAACAAACAATCTTCAAGCCACAAGCTACGAGCTACGAGCTACAAGCCCGTCGTTATAATTAGCGGCCCGCCTGGCTCAGGCACAACAAGCGTTGCAAGGGAAATTGCACGGCTTTTTGGAATGGATTTTTTCTCAACAGGCGACATTTTCAGGGAAACTGCAAGGAAAAGGGACATTGAAGTTGTCAAATTGAGCAAAATTGCAGAGCAGGAAGTTGACTGGGAAGTTGACAACAAGTGCAGGCAGGCGGCGATGAATGGGAATGTTGTTATAGAGAGCGACATTGCCGCATGGGTTAACAATGACTTGCCAAATGTGATAAAAATATGGATTGATGCGCCTTTAATGGTAAGGGCTGAGCGCGTTTTCAATGATGCAAAAAAAAGAATTGCTGAAAAATACCAGAACCTTGCAGAAGTCGCCAAAAAAATCAAGGAGCGCCGCGACAGGGACAGGGACAGGTATCTGGAGCGCTACGGCTGCAATGCGGATGACACTTCAATCTATGACTTGAAAATTGACACTGAATATCTCACTTTGCAGGAAGTAATAGACAAGGTTGCTGAATTTTTAAGGGAAAAAATAAAGTAACGCGCTTATTTCTACCGCAGGTTCAGCACCATTTTTACCTTTCTTCGTACTATTCCCTTTTTCTTTTCAATTTCTTCGCGCAGGAGCGGCATCTGCCGGTTTATATCCCTAATGAGCTCTGCAAACTTAGACAGCTTAATATGATAGGCTGTTTCCGAAAGCACTCCTTTGTTAAAATACGCATTCTGGGTTTTTTGAATTAAATTTTCAAGGGATCTCTTTTCAATTTCCAGGCCGCGTATTTTCAACCGTATTAAGAAGATGCCTATTCTCTCATACAAAATAATCACTGCCAGAATAACTGCTAAAACCGCAACAACGATCTGCTTCCATGCAGCGAGGACACGTTCGGCAAAACCTTTTGTAGCATCAAACAGGACTTTGCTGTAGCTTGTAGCTGCCTCAAGCTCTGAAATTTTGGAATATGCCTGGTTTATTTTTTCCTGGGCATCTTCATAGCGCCCGTTTTTGAAATCTTCCGATGCTTCCTTGTATATGAGAAGCGGCTCAGTGGTGTTTATAGTTGCATTTTTCCTGCCAATTCCCTTTTCAATGCCCCTGAGATTGTCAAAAACCTTGAATGCCAGCTCCTCTATGGCAATGACATTTTTTGCCTTGCCAATTATGTCTGCATACGAGGCATTTCCTGTATCACGCTCAAGCCGCAGCTGGCCTTCATATAGCGCCTGAGCAGACTGCAGCAGGTCATCTACGCGTGCTGTGCTAAAATTAGCCGCTTTCATTGTTTCAATGTAATTATGTGCTTTTTCAATTTCTAGCTGGCTGGCAAGCGCCTCTTTTGAAAGTGGTGTGGCA
>CAYNXO010000038.1:0-7084 GCA_964401205.1 Candidatus Undinarchaeota archaeon | reverse complement strand
GTGTCTCGTGTCTTAACCAATTTCACAGATTAAAATGACAAGCTCAATATTTTTAATTCCGGCAACAGGAGTGATTTCCATACTTTTTGCTGCATATCTTGTTATAAGCATTTTGAAGGCAGGAACTGGAAGCAGGAAAATGCAGGACATCGCAGCTGCAATCCAGGAAGGCGCAATGGCATACCTGAACAAGCAGTACCAGGTTATTAGTGTTTTTGCAGCAATAATCTCTGCAATACTTTATTTTGTGCTTGGCTGGAAAACCTCAATAGGATTTTTATTCGGGGCTTTGCTCTCTGCGCTTGCAGGATATGTTGGCATGTCAATTTCAGTAAGGGCGAATTTAAGGACAGCCAATGCCGCAAGCAAAGGATTGAAATCAGCGCTTGATATAGCGTTCAAAGGCGGGGCAGTAACAGGAATGACTGTTGTCGGCCTTGGCCTGCTTGGAGTTTCTTCTTTTTACATATGGTTTAAGGACCCGATAGCAATTATCGGCGGAGGAATATATACCAAAGCAGCTGATGTTGGCGCTGATTTAGTGGGAAAAATTGAAAAAGGAATTCCTGAGGATGACCCAAGAAACCCTGCTGTAATTGCTGACAATGTAGGGGATAATGTGGGAGACTGCGCTGGAATGGCTGCTGATTTGTTTGAAACTTATGCTGTAACTGCAATATCTGCAATGGTTCTTGGCTTTTTGCTGTATAACAAGAGCACAGGAGCTGTTGTATATCCGCTTCTTTTGGGCGCAGCGGCAATTGTAGCATCAATAATCGGCAGTTTCTTTGTACGGCTGGAAGGCGGGGACAAAAGAATAATGTGGGCGCTTTACAAGGGAATAATTGCAAGCGGAATTATTGCAATAATATTGTTCTATTGCATTACAATGAAATTCGCCGGATTTTTTGCAGCTCCGGTTAATTTGTTCTACGCCTCGCTTGTAGGCCTCGGAGTAACATTCGCGCTTATCATGATTACAGAATATTACACTTCAAAGGATTTCAGCCCTGTGCAGAAAATTGCAAAGGCATCACAGACAGGCGCAGGGACTAACTTGATTACAGGGCTCGCAGTCGGCCTGCAAAGCACTGCACTTCCTGTGCTTGTTATAGGCGCTGCAATTCTGGCTTCCTATTATCTTGCAGGAATTTACGGGATAGCAATAGCTGCAATGTCTATGCTTTCTTTTACAGGAATAATAGTTTCAATTGACTCTTATGGCCCGATAACAGACAACGCAGGCGGAATTGCTGAAATGAGCAAGTTGAGCTCTGGAATAAGAAAGATTACAGACGCGCTTGATGCTGTAGGAAACACAACAAAGGCAGTCACAAAAGGGTATGCAATCGGCTCAGCAGGGCTTGCAGCGCTTGTCCTGTTCGCAGCTTACATACAGGAAATTGAAAACCACGGATTAAAAGTTGTATTCTCGCTTTCAGACCCGTTAATAATTGTAGGGCTTTTCATCGGCGCTTTGCTGCCATTTGTTTTCAGCTCAATGGCAATGCTTGCTGTTGGCAAGACAGCATTCCAGATTGTAAATGAAGTAAGAAGGCAGTTCAGGCAGATAAAGGGGATTATGCAGTACAAGGCAAAGCCTGATTATGCAAAATGCGTTTCAATAGTCACAACAGCTGCGCTGAAAGAAATGGCGCTGCCGGCTGTGCTTGTTGTTTCTGCGCCCCTTGCAGTAGGATTCCTGCTTGGCCTGAAAGCGCTTGGCGCAATGCTTGTCGGAGTGATAATCAGCGGCTTGCTGCTTGCAATCCAGATGACAACAGGCGGTGCTGCGTGGGACAATGCAAAGAAATACATTGAAGACGGCAATTACGGAGGAAAAGGCAGCGACAGCCATAAGGCAGCTGTTGTCGGCGACACTGTCGGAGATCCTTTCAAGGACACTGCAGGCCCGGCACTTAATCCGTTGATAAAAGTAGTGAATATGATTGCCCTGCTGTTTGTAGGATTAATAATTAGCCACGCATTAATTTAAAGGCTTAAATAGTTGAATGGATATAGATGTGCGTTATATCTTAGTTTAAAACCATGTACCAAATTGTTGAACTTGAGGATACTGTAAGAGTGCCTCCAAGCCAGTTTAATGACAGCCTGGAGAACGTGCTAAAGAAATTGCTCGCTGAGAAATATGAGGGAAAAATAGACAGGGATATCGGCGCAATCGTGCTTGTAATTGAAGCAAAAACAAACGGAATCGGGAAAGTTATTCCAGGGGACGGCGCAGCTTATTACGAGGCAAATTTCAAGGCATTGACTTACAAGCCGGAATTGCAGGAAGTTGTTGACGGCGAAGTAATTGAAATTATTGAATTCGGCGCGTTTGTAAGGCTGGGCCCGCTTGACGGCTTAGTGCATGTTTCGCAGATTGCAGACGACTTTTTGAATTATGACTCAAAAGGCTCGCGCTTTGTAGGAAAAGCAAGCAAGAAAACACTGCAGGAAGGCGACAAGGTAAGGGCAAGAATAGTCACTATAAGCCTGAAGAAGGCAAAGGAAAACAAAATCGGCCTGACAATGCGCCAGCCAGGGCTTGGAAAGTTTGAGTGGATGGAAGGAACTGGCGAAGCAGCAACAGGCGAAGTAAAGGAAAAGAAAAAGAGGCCAAGGAAGAAAAAAGAGAGGAAATAAATTAAGGCGAACTGGCGCACTAGCGAACTAGCGGACTCGTACGAGTTCGCGAGTCATCGAGTCCGCGAGTACGCTGAACCAATTTAACAGGTTAAAATGAGAAAAGCGTGCAAAACAGCTTTTTTCGCACGAAGCAATCGCAGTTAGGAATGGGCGAAAAAACCTGGGAAAATTAACCAGTGCGCTTACAGTGCAGAGCAAGTGCGGTGATGCGCCGTCTTATAAAATGGCAAAAAATATGGTAAAAAAATGAGAAAAGCGTGTAAAAAATGCAGGTATGTTACAACAGAATCAATCTGCCCTATCTGCAAGAATGAGGATCTGTCAAGCAGGTTCAGCGGGGTTGTTGTTGTTTTTAATCCCGAAAAATCAGAGATTGCAAAAAAACTTGAAATAAAGCAGAAGGGAGAATACGCGCTGATTGTGCAGTAGACAGCCTTTTTGCCACGCGGCAAGTCGTAGCTGTGTAGGGGGCAAAAACCCTGGGGAAAGCACCTCGTGCGCGTATAGTGAAAAGCAAGTGCGGTGATGCGCCTAATTAAAATGACAAAAGTAAAAATAACAGAACAAAACGAAAACAAATTGCTCAACAGGAAAGAGCTTACGCTTGAGATTGAAAACGAGAGCGGCACCCCGAAGAATGACGATATTGCAGGAAAAGTAGCCGCGCTTCTTAATGCTGACAAAAATCTGGTTGTTGTAAAGGGAATCTACCAGCAGTTTGGTGCAAAGAAATGCGTTTCATTTGCAAATGTTTATGATACAGCTGATGATTTGAAAAAAACAGAGCCGAAGAAAAAAGAAAAAAAATCAAAAGCTGAGCAGCCAGCAGCAACTGCTCCTGCACAGGTAGCAGCGCCGGCACAAGCGCCAGCAGCACAAAAGCCGGCTGAGAAGAAATAATCATAAAAAGCTGTGCGATTGGAGAAGCTTTTTAAGCTCTTCAAATCGTCGCTTAATAATCAAATAATAAAAAAGGGCTTTAATCGCTCCGATTTGAAGATGGCAGCAGCAAAAGACAAAAAAAAATCAAACAAGGTTAACAAGAGGGACTTGTTCAAGGTAGCTGGCGAAAAAATTGAAAGGAAACTGAGAAACTGCCCGCGCTGCGGGCCTGGAATTTTCATGGCAAAGCACAAGGATCGAGAAACGTGTGGGAAATGCGGTTACACTGAATTTGTAAAGAAATAAATTTTTCAGGAATTAAATTACAAAATGCAGAGAGTGCTCGTGGGAGCAAACCGAAGGTTTGCGACTTTTTTTGATCAACCGCAAACTTGTTTGCGGGTAGCGAAACGAAGTTTCGCCTGAACTTTTTTTCTAAAAAAGTTTGCGGGGAACATGCGGCAAGTGCGGCTATACGGAGTTCTTGAAGAAAATAAACGAGCAGCAAAACCAGTCAGTTGTGTAAATTTTAAAATTCAATTATTCTATTGCCAGCGCAGTTGTCAAAAACCGCTGACTTCAGTCAGCGGCATCTCGAGCGTAGCGAGAGATCCTTGTTAAAGGATGTTCATTTAAATCAAGACGAATGGGGGCGGTTTTTGACAGTGAAAAATCTGAAAGATTTTTCACGTGTGAAACCAATGGTTTCACACAGTAGCGAATTCCGACAAGTTGCAACCACTATTTGAAAATAGTGGAATTCGCCTGATTTAAATTTAATTTATGATGCAAAATTGTTTGAAATAAGCGTCAGTGTAGAGGCAATACCGGGCAATGTCCTGACCTTTTCAATAATAATGTCTTTTAACTGATGCTCGTCCTTTGCTTCAATGCGCACGACAAAGTCATACTGCCCGAAAGTTATCTCTGCTCTTTTCACACCGCCTATTGCTTTCAGGTTTTCCACAACTTTCTTTTCTGCGTTTGGCTCAATTTTGCCGAGGATGTATGCGTTTATCATTTTTGCACTGCTAGTTTAGAGCCATTATAACTATATAAAGTTTATATCGTGCCCCAATTTTTGAGATATGATACGAAAAAATGGCTATTTCCATAAACTTTATATAATACTTTTAAAATAATCAACAATAATTAAATGACGTATGGGGCAAAAATCAAACACACCCTTTCCACCCCGCCCTGAAGGGCAGGTATGCTATGCGGTGTGTAACTCACAAAGTCGCTTCGGTGGTTTTGTGAAAAAAGGAGGTGTCGCGATTCCTCCACTGGTTTTAACCAGTGGTACCCTCGCGACTTTGTGATGGAGAACTTAGATATAATTGACAAAAAAATCCTGAATGCGCTGCAGCGTGGGGATCTTACAGTGCCAAAAATCACTGAAATAGCAAAGATACTTGACCTGCCGCCCGCAACAGTGCATACGAGAGTCAAAAAACTGCAGGAAAACAAAATAATCGAAGGCTATCCGGCAATTGTGAACTCAAACAAAGTAGGGAAGGACCTGACAATCTTCCTCATTTTGAAAGTTGTTTATTCAAAGCACTACAGCGGAAGCCAGCCAATAAAAGATTTTGCAAAAAACCTTGCAAAAATACCGGAAGTGCTTGAAATACACAACTGCTCAGGAGACTGGGATTATTTCATAAAGCTGAAAGTAAAAGACACAGAAGACTACCACAGAATAATTACGTACGAAGTCCTGCCGCTTGGCGGAATAGAAAAAGCAGAAAGTGTTGTTGTTTATCAAACGTTGAAGGAAACACGGTCACTTATTGTTTAGCGGAACTGCTGATAAAAAAATGCTCGTTATAAGAGTCTATGTGAATATTTTTTAAGCCACCCTCTCTTAGTTCCTCTTTTATCCCTTTCTTAGTATACCATGTTGTAAAGAGCCCGCTTTTTGAAAAGAGAAAGTATGTTTTCTCCCTGCTTTCATCAAGAACCTCAAGATAGTTGCCCCAGCTGTCTGCTATACTCTTGTAATAATCACGTGTTTCATCAAGGCTGTTCATGTTAAAAACACTGAGCAAAATTTTACCGGTGGCTGTAGCACTGCTGCACATATTTTGCAGGGCGATTATTCTGTCTTCATATTTAGGAATGTTGCCAAGTGTCCCGAACATGCAGGTTATAACAACTGGCTTAGAAAGTTGGAGTTTTGGCAATGAAGTTATGTCACCTCTGAAAAAGTTAATTTTGGCAAGCGGGGCAAACCTTGCTTTCAGCTCTATGGCTTTTTTTACCATCTCGGCTGACAAGTCAAAAGCCAGGATTTTCTTGATATTAGGGTTGTGATAAAAGGTAAGCGGTATTCTTCCTGGCCCGCAGCCAACATCAAGGAGTGCGCAGCCCCGCGGCAGGTTGGACTCAATAAATTTGCCTTCTTTTTTTACAAATTTAAAGCGCGGATCAATGTTGCCGTGTTCCAGCAGTGGCAGAATGTATGTGTTGACGTACCAATTGCTCATGTCAGAAAAACATTTTTCAGTGCTGCCAAGCAGGGACGCATACTTGCTAATGAAAGCCCGCTGGCTAATTGCCAGCTTGTGTTCAAGATAAAAGTCAATAAGGTCCTGTGTATTATTAATTGTGCTAAGGATGTTCAAAACCTTAAAGTCCTCGTATGCCACTGCCTTTCCCCTTTATCTAAATGTTCAAGGAAATATATAAACAATGTTAGAAGGAGAATTATTTCAAAATAAGATGGCTGAATTGGCTAGAAAAATATATGGCAGCGTTTCATCTAAAAAAATTCCAAGGCCAATCGCGGAATGAATTTTTATGCTTGGTTTGCAACCAGTGTCGTTGTTGAGGCAATATCTGGCAACATTCGGACTTTTTCAGTGATAATTGATTTCAACTGGCCATCGTCCCTTGCCTCCACATGCACAATAAAGTCATATTGGCCAAAAGTTGTTATGGCTGTTTTCACTCCGTCTATTGCCTTCAGGTTTGAAACAACTTTCTTCTCTGCACCTGGCACAATTTTTCCGAGTATGTATGCGTTTATCATCCTACACACCTCCACTATATAACTATATGTTATTCAATATAAATAGTTTATCTTTTAAAATTTTAGATTTCATTCAAAAAAATCCAGATTTTATGAATCAAATAGGCGTAATGTACAAAACAGAGATTATTGATTAATATTTAAAAACGAAAAACTTTTTTCTTTTTTATTCCTTTTTCTTGAAATCAGGCGAATTCCACCATTTTCAAATAGTGGTTGCAACTTGTCGGAATTCGCTACTGTGTGAAACCATTGGTTTCACACGTGAAAAATCTTTCAGATTTTTCACTGTCAAAAACCGCTGACTGAAAGTTCAGCGGCACGTTCATTTAAATCAAGACGAATGGGGGCGGTTTTTGACATAAAAGAAATACACGCCTGCAATTACTAGGATTATTGCAACTATTGCAAGCACTATTGTGCCTGAAACCGGCTTTGCAGGTGTTGTAATTACTTCTCCGCCAGTTGGCGCTGTTTCTTCTCCGCCAGTTGGCGCCTGCTCTTCAGGCAGCGTTG
>CAYNXO010000037.1:308-7154 GCA_964401205.1 Candidatus Undinarchaeota archaeon | reverse complement strand
ATTATGAAATTACTCCAAACAGCGCAGGGTATTTCTTCTACTACGCGGTTTCAACAGATTACTCAGGAAATTCAGTGCAGACAATACCAGGCGGAGGGGAGATAAGGAAGTAGGTAGCATGAAGGCAGAAACAACAATGATTACTATGCTATTGTAACGGACAGTTCAGGGAATAGTGCAAGTGTTAGTAGAAAACTTTTTAAGATTTTAATCAAGCGTTAGTAAATTGTTTCTCGGTGGTCTATTTTGACTACAACTATCAGGCTGGCTTCGTAATTTATTCTATACAGAAGTCTATATTTTCCAACCCTTACCCTAAAAGTAGGCTCCTTATAACCAACAACCCTTTTTGCATTGTGCGGAACTGGGTTTTGCTGCAATTCCCCTAACTTTTCTTTAATTCGGTTATAGAGCTCTGTTTCGCACTTTTTGAGCAAATCTTCAGGCTGTTTGTCTAGCTTTATTTCGAGCATGCTCAATGTCCTCAAGAGAAACTAGTGAACCTTCCTTCTCATGCACAAGGCTTTCATCAAGAAGCTTCTTCTCCTCATCTGTTAAAATTACATCTGCATCTACCATATGCTCCTTAATTTCCTCAACTTCTCTTTCTATTTTATCCAGTTTTTCCATAATTTTTTGCTCTAGCTTAGTTTCCATAACAAATGTTAATTGCTGTTTTAGCTTTAAATAATTATCGTTAAAAAGCTGCGGAACAAACTGCTACAGATACAACGCAGGCGATTCTGTAACTTTGACAGCAACTAAAGCAAGCGGCTCAACTTTTGACAACTGGAGCCAGGACTACTCAGGAAACTCAGTGCAGTCAATCCCTGGTGGTGGGGAGATAAGGACGTAATTGGAAAGTTTTAAATAACGGCTTAAACTTCAATTGATTTATATGCCACAAAAATATACTTTGATTATTGAGAGAGACGAGGAAGGATGGCTGGTTTCCGAGGTAGTTGAGCTGCCTGGATGCCATACTCAGGCAAAAAGCATAGACGAGCTTATAGAACGAACTAAAGAAGCCATTCAAGCCTACTTGGGAACTGAAGGGCGGTTAGAAATTTCTGAAGAATTTGTCGGGGTTCAGCAAATAGAGGTGTAATCCCTTTGGCAAAGTTACCAAAGCTAACTGGAAAAGAGCTAGCCCGCATAATTGAGGAATTTGGATTTAATTATAGCCATACAACCGGGAGCCATATGACCTATAAGCATGCAGATGGCAGGCGGACAACTATACCTAGCCATACAGGCGAGGAAATCGGTCCCGGGCTTTTGAGCAAGATCATAAAAAAAGATCTGCGAATAACAAGAGAGGAATTCTTAGAACACGTAAAATAAGGCACATAAATTCTCAAAATCATTTAAATATGCCGAAAAACACTTATTTCAGCAGTTATTAATTAATTGGGGATAAGGGTGAAATCAGTAAATGTTGCTGTGAAGGCTTAGCGGCGGGGAGATAAAGCCGTAGAATAATCCCAAAAGAAAACCTTTAAATAAGACCCAGTTAGTATATACTGAAAAATTAGTTTAGGAATGGGGGGTAAAAAATGATAAGCGCATACATTCTTGGAAAAGTAGAGCCGAATTCGGAAACACAAATACCAGTTGCCCTGAAAAAAATAAAGGGAGTAAAATCCGCTGAAATAACTTTCGGGCAGTATGATTTTGTTGCGCACGTTGAGGCAGAGAATGAAATCCGCCTGAAGGACACTATTGTTGAAAAAGTAAGGATTTTGCCGGGAATCGTAAACACAACAACGCTGATTGTCAGCAAAATGGCATAAGTTTTCTAAAAGCACCTAAAAAAGCATTTTTTGTATTTTATTTCTTGGCCGATGGCTTGCTATCTTCTTTTAAATTAGTTATTACTGTCTTCACCAGGCATGGAATCTTCATTTTTGCCTTTCTCAGCGCATCCTTTGCAACATCCATCCTGTCATTATTTACGCGGATGCCGATTATTTTCTGGCCTGTCCTTATTCTCGCAGCAGTGCCGATTGGCTTTCCATAAGCCCTGCTCATCCCCTGCTGGAACCTGTCTGCGCCTGCGCCTGTTGCAAGCGGATTCTCCCTTAAAACATGATGCGGATAAGGATAAACCCTGAGGAAAAACGAGGCGCCTGCTGCTGTCCCCATTGTTTTTGTTGCTGCAACGCGTGCTGCTTCAAGGGCCCTGTGCGTTATCTGTATTGGCTCGTCTGCAACAATTGCAAGCTCCAAATCAAAAGCGCTTCTCTGGTCTCCAACCTGGAAGGTCTGGATTTTCGGCTTTGGAACGCCTCTTACATAATTTACCCTTGGCACTCTTTCTGACTGCCTTGTGTTCGGCCTTCCGTCCAAACGCGCATAAACTCCGCCTCTTCTTTCTGCCATATCTGTGAAATTGCTCTACGCTTACGCTTCGAGCATCTCTCGCCTAACGGCTCGAGATGGTTCAGCTAGTAGCTTGTAGCTCGTCGCTTGTAGTGCTACTAGCTGCGAGCTATTAGCTACGAACCTTAATTTATTTAATAGCGTCTCTTGAAATGTATTAATTGATATATAAACTTAATTTACTTATCTTGATTGTAATACTTTAGCCACAAATTTTTAAAAAATGGCAAAGTGAGTGTCGATAGCATAAATGCAACAGCTGGAATAATGGCGTTTAGCCAGGGCCGCTGCACATTAATTGCCCGAAGATAGATTCCGATTGCAAGATAAGTAAAAAGCATAAGTAAAATCCTTCTTGTCAGGCTCAGTTCCCATTTTTTATCAGTTTCAACCCGTTTATTCCGCTCTTCTACTTTCCTGATTCTGTCTTCTAATTTCTTTAAAGTTGCCATGCTCCGCGC
The DNA here is from genome assembly GCA_964401205.1 of Candidatus Undinarchaeota archaeon. Lineage (GTDB taxonomy): Archaea > Undinarchaeota > Undinarchaeia > Undinarchaeales > Naiadarchaeaceae > CAYNXO01. Next base: position 4,311 of record CAYNXO010000037.1, on the reverse strand, counting down.
TTAAACCCCTGTCAAATATCCCCTTGCAAAAAGAAAATTCACAAAATTCCCAACTATTCCGCCTTTGCCGTTCTCTTCTTTTTTCCCTTTCTTGCTGCTGAAAAACCATTCCCCCTCTTCTTTTTCCTCTTCCTGCTTCATTTTCCTGGCAGTTGCTTTTATCTTTTTTATGACCCTCCCAAGGTCTTTCTTTGTATTTGGAATGCCGCATGTATTCCCGACTCCGACAACAATTATATGGCTTCCTTTCGGAGTGTCCTCAACAATTTCCTTCAGCAGGCTGCCTGCTTTTTTGACAGCATCAGCGACTTCCGCAGGCATCGGGCTTATCGCCTCATACGGGCTCATCTTAATCGCGATTGCGTCAAGCGGAATTTTCCTCGCTGTTGCAATTTCCTCTATCTTTGCCTTTTCAATCCCTGCCCCGCCGATTGCAACCCCGATTCCCTCTGAAACACTGCCTGTTTTTTCGCCCTCAAGCTTCTGTGCAGCATCAATTGTAACTATCTTGCTGACCTTCTTGTTTCTCCTGATTGCGTTTTCAACAGCATAGCCCAGCTCCCCAAGTCTTCCACCTGGTCCCCGCGCCTTGAGCAGGGTAATTTTTCTGCCCCACATTTCCTTTGTTGCTCCAATAACATCCTGTGCAATTTCCTTTCCTTCTTTTTCAATCATGCTTGCTATCACAAGCGGGCCGGCTGCATCGCCTATTGGCTGGCCATTCAGAAATGCGTGAAGCCCTTTTTCCTCTGCTTCAACCATTTTTTCAATCATCGGCATCTGCATCTGCACAATCATTGCTAGCTGAAAGTTCTTGAATTTCTTCATAAGCTCTGCGTAGTGCCTTACGATTTTCGCAATCATGTTTATCGTGACAGCTGCCTGAAGTCCCATGTAAATGTCCATCACTTCCTCGCTGTCTGCCTTCGGTGCAATCTGCCTTGCGGTCTGCTTGAAGCGGTTTTCTGTTCCCCTTATAAGATGCTCAAGCTTTCTCATAATTCCGTAAGGGTCAATGTCAACAGGAGGTATCATGAAAAAGTCCATGAAGCGCGATATTTTTTCCTTCACTTCCTTGCTTCCTCCGCCTTTCCTGCTCACTGCCTTGAAAAGCTCCCTCTGTCCGTCTCTTGATATTTTTTCAAGCTTCAGGGCACTCGCTTCCAGCTTTGCAAGCGCCTGCCAGAGATACATTCTCGGTCCCAGAAATACAAAAACAAGTATCAGCAGGAAAGAAAGAAAATTCATAATGGAGTTGTTCTGGCCGCTGCCGAATAAAGACAATAAACTCATATCTGTTAAATTGCTCTACGCTTACGCTTCGAGCATCTCTCGCCTAACGGCTCGAGATGGTTCAGCTCGTCGCTCGTAGCGCTACTAGCTATCAGCTATTAGCTGCTAGCTCGTTATTTATTTCACCGCCTTTTTTATTTTTTTGAGAACACCAATAAGAGTGTTAGCCTCTCTTCCAGTCACTTGTGCTCTTCCAAAAAGTTTTATCAGCATAACATTAAATATCTTTCGTCTGTCTGCCGGCTTCGGGTATTTTATTTTCTCTGCGATTGCGCTGAAATTGCTTGTAATCAGGTCTTTTTCCCTTTTGCTCGCTAATCTTGCCCTGTTTTCAGCAATCAGCTTTTTATCCATTTTTGAGAGCTCGTACAGCAAAACCGCTGCTGAATGGGAAAGATTCATTGGCTTGTATTCAGGGGAAGTTGGTATTGTTACTCCAATGTCGCACCTTTCAAGCTCTTTGTTTGTTAATCCGATGTCCTCTGGCCCGAAGACAATTGCAACCTTTCCTTCTGCTTTCCTGATTTTCCTTTTCAAACCACCAGGGCTCACAGTCATTCTCAGGAAATAATCGTCCTTATCAGTGCTTTCGCATGTTGTCCCAACAATCAGGTCAAAATTCTTGATCGCGTCCTTGAATTTTTTATAAATTTTCGCGGCTTTCAAAATATCTTTTGCATGGACAGCCATGTCATTTGCTTCTTTCCCAAGCGTGCAGGGATTGACTAAAATTAAATTTTTAAAGCCGAAGTTTTTCATAGCCCTTGCTACACTGCCAACATTTCCGCCATACAAGGGCTTGACAAGAATAACTGATATATCAGCCATATGCACATATTATAAAGCAGGCTAATACATATTTTTGCTCCAATCCAGTCGAATTCCCCTCTTTCTAAAGAATGATTAAGGTCGGGGAATTCGACTGTCTGTCAAAGCCCGCCTCTATCAATTACATTTATAAAACCATGCCGCTGATTAAAATCAGCGGTCTTTGACATGGGAATTGAAGACAAAATAAAGGATATTGCAGATGAAATCCAGAGTACTCCTTACAACAAGGCCAGCCAGCACCATATCGGGAAGCTGAAAGCAAAGCTCGCGCATCTGAGAATGCAGATGGAAGCCGGCAAAGGCGGAAAAAAAGGAGCTGCTTCAATCGGCTATTCAATTAAAAAGAGCGGGGACGCAACAGTTGTCCTTGCAGGATTTCCTTCTGTTGGAAAATCCACTTTATTAAATGCATTAAGCGGGGAAGAGCTTTCAAAAGTCGCTGCTTATGAGTTCACTACATTGACTGTAATTCCTGCAATGCTTATTTACAAAGGCGCACGAATCCAGCTGCTTGATGTCCCTGGCCTGATAACAGGCGCTTCAAGGGGAAAAGGAAGGGGTAAAGAAGTTCTTGGTGTGCTGAGAAATGCAGACATGCTGATAATACTTGCAGAGGCTGAAAAGCAGTGGCAGTTTGATTCAATAAAAGAGGAGCTTTACAATGCCGGCATAAGGTTAAACCAGAATCCGCCAAGAGTTGAAATTGAAAAGAAAATAAAAGGCGGGATAAATATCAGCAAGGCAATTAACTGCCAGCTCACTGACAATGAAATAATCGCGGTTCTTAACGAATTCGGATACAACAGTGCAGACATTACTATAAAAGAAAACATTTCAGTTGAGCAGCTGATTGATGTTGTTGCATCAAACAGGAAATATGCAAAAGCGCTTTTTGTCCTGAACAAGATTGATTCTGTTGAAAAGGAAAAACTTCCAAATTCAAGGGACATTGTGCAGATTTCTGCTGAGGACAAAGTCGGCATTGAAGAGCTGAAAGATGCTATTTACAAAAAGCTCGGCTTTTCAAGAGTTTACCTTAAACCGCCGGGAAAAGAGCCTGATTTTGTGAATCCGCTGATACTGCCTGAAGGCGCGACAATAAAGGATGTCTGCGACAAACTGCACAGGGAATTCAGGCGCAAGTTCAAGTATGCTCAGGTTACTGGAAAAAGCGCGAAATTTAAGGAACAGAGAGTTGGCCTTGAGCATAAAATTGCAGATGAGGATATAGTGACTGTTTTTACTAGGGAATAATTGGTTAGGACACGAGATGCGTGACACGGGACAAGCGACTCTTGCTTAATTTTGTCAAGTTAAGAGGAATTTATGCCTGAGTCGCGAATCGCGTGTCGCAAAGTCGCGTATCTCTTAATTTATTTTCATTCTGGAATAACTTTGCCGTCTTTATTCATTTCCAGTCTTTTTTCAAGCAGTTTCTTCTGCACTTCTGCGTTGCAGCAGGCAAAAACGTTCTTTGCAATTAGTTTTGTGCCATCTAAAAGTTTTTCATTGCCGTTGAAATCAGTTACTATTCCGCCTGCTTCCTTTACAATAAACGCCCCTGCTGCAATGTCAAGATATCTTGAGGCGCCTGCGTAAAAAAGCTCGTCAAATGTCCCTTCAGCTATGAGGCAGAAATCAAGCGCAACTGCACCAAGTGCGCGCGAGTGCTTGCTCTGCAAAAATGCCTTTGCAAGGAATTCTATGTCAGCCTTGCTTGACTTTGGCGAGCACTCAAGCAAAATGTTCTTTGCGGTATCCCTTTTTGAAACCATTATTTTCTCGCCGTTCCTGAACGCTCCTTCTCCCTTGAGCGCATAATATTCGCAGCCAGTGACAAGGTTTTTTATGTAGCCGAAAATCGGCTCATCTTTTGAAT
>CAYNXO010000037.1:0-298 GCA_964401205.1 Candidatus Undinarchaeota archaeon | reverse complement strand
CAAGCACTGCTATTGATATGCAGAAATAATCAATCCCGTTCTTGAAATTAAAGCTTCCGTCCAGAGGGTCTACAACAATCGTGAAGCCCGGCTTTTCCTTTTTGCCGCATTTCAGCTCCCCCCTTTCTTCGCTTATTACTGCCATGCAGGCATCAAGCCCCTCAAGCTCCTCTATTACAATGTCCTCTGCTGCCTTGTCTGCTTTTATCGTGATGTCCCCGCCTGCGCCCTCTCCTATTTCGCTCCTGCTCTCGCTTGTCTTGTAAAGCTTCAGCAGTGCTTCCTGAACTTTTTCCCC
>CAYNXO010000036.1:3657-7200 GCA_964401205.1 Candidatus Undinarchaeota archaeon | reverse complement strand
CCAACTCCGTCGCTGCACTCAACATACCAGCTGTAAATTCCGTTTGCTGTTGCGTCTGCAGTAATTGTAATATCAGTGTTGTTTGCAGCATTTGCTGCTGTTCCCTTTAATGTTCCGTTGTAATACAGGTTGCAGTACGGAATTGTTGAATTCTCAGTGTCAACAAAGCTGAAAGTGTGGTCTGGTGTTGCGTCATCTGTTATAGTTCCATCTGCTGGTGCAATCAAAGTAATTACCGGCAATGTGTTTGCTTGCTGTAATGTCGTTGCCGTATCAGTTGCCCAATTTCCTATGTTTCCTGCATTGTCAACAGGCCTGACTTCAATCTCATAAACCGTGTTCGGAACAAGGCCTGTCATGTTGTAATAATTGTTTGACGTGTTTTCAATGAACGCGTTGTCAAGCCAGACTTCAACATGGTCAAAATCAGAGTCAGCAGGATTTGTCCACTGCCAGTTAATCCATGTTGTTCCAGCTGCAGTTTCGCCAAGGTTTGTAATGTCAGCTGGCGGGAGTGTGTTTACTACGCTAAAGCTCTTTGTTCCTGAGACTGGGTCCCTTGCATAGTTGCTTGAACTGTCAGTTGCTTCTGCGTAGTAAGTGTGAGTGCCGATTGCTGAATAAGAAGTTGTGTATGCGCAAGTTGCTGAAGCTGTTCCTATGCCTGTGCATGTTGCAGAGACTGGTAGGCTATCCAAGTAAATTGGCAGGCTTGCAACCTGGAGATTGTCAGTTGCTATCGCGGTTATTGTAATTGGCTGGTTTACTTCAACAGTTGCCGGAGCAGAAACAGAAACAGTTGGTTTTGCAGTATCAACTACATTGAAAGTTTTCTCCCCTATTGTAGGATCCCTTGCAGTCAATCCTGAGCTATCAGTTGTTTCTGCATGGTAAGTGTGGGTTCCAAGTGCCGAATATGAAGTTGTATAGGTGCATGTTGCGCTTATTGTCCCCAATCCTGTGCAGGTTAAGCTGGTTTGATTTATTGTGTCAACATAAATTTCAATTTGCGAAACAGCAACGTTGTCAGTTGCAACTGCTGTGATTGTAATTGCCTGCCCGACTTCAACCGGATTTGGGCTGGCTGAAACCGTGATTGCCGGGTTTGAAATGTCCGCTAGTCTATTGAAAGTTGCAAGAACAGATTTCTTTGCATCCATTTTTACAACGCAAATGTTTGAGGTGCCTGAGCAGTCTCCGCTCCAGCCGCTGAATGCTGAATTAGTTCCTGTAGCCGCGGTTAGGGTTACATAAGTGTTGTAAGTGTAATTCTCTGTGCAGTCTCCTGGGCAGCTGATTCCTGCTGGTGCAGAAACGACATTTCCTGTTCCCAGTCCCGCAAGTGTTACTTTCAGTTCCTGCAGCGGCGGAGTTTGTGAAAATACAGCAGCAACCGCTTTTGCAGAATCTCCCATGCTGACTATGCAAGTATTATTGTATGCTACAGAGCAGGCGCCTTTCCATCCTATGAAAAAGCTTCCCTGCGATGGAGTTGCTGTGAGTGTTACTTCTGTTTGCGGGTCAAAATACGCTGTGCATGTTCCGCTGCAGTAGTTAATTCCGCTTGGCTTTGAAAAAACAGTTCCAAAACCCCCTTCAAATGCAACTGTCAGCGGATATTTTCCAGTGCCTATTTTTGTGAATACAGCAGTTGCCTCTTTGTTGTAATTCATGTTAACTGTGCAAATCTGTGAATCTCCTGCGCATGCCCCGACCCACTGCGAAAATATTGAGCCTGCGGTCGGAACTGCAGTCAATGTTACTGCAGACCCCTGCGGATAGCGCCTGCACACATACCATGGCTTGTTCTCGCCGCATGAGTCAGAATTTTTCTGCGCTGATTCAAAAATAATGTCTCCTGTTCCGCTTCCTTGGCCAAAAACCTGCATTTGGTATGCTGTTTTGACAGAAACTGTTTTTGTCCCGCTTTGCGGGTCCCTTGCAGTATTTCCAAGGCTGTCTGTCGCAGTTGCCCAGTATGGGTAATCAAATTTTATTTCATTGACCGCGCCTTTGTAAGTGCATGTCGCTGTTTGCGTATTGAAGCCGTTGCAGTTGTCCATGTATTTGCTCTCTGTAAAGCTTGACACAACAGTCGTGCTTCCGTCTGCATTATATTTTGAACTGACAAAGGTGTATCCACCCTCCCTCATAGTTATCTCATTGAGCCTGTATCCGCTAACTCCGTGCTGATGGTAATGAAGAGTCAGTGATTTTATAACCCCCTCTGTGGTGGTGGCAGTTATTGTGTAAGTAGCTTTTTGGCCAGTCATTATAGGGTCAGGAGAATGTGTTACAGTGACAGTCATATCCTGCCCGTATGATGGCTTGCTGTTTGGAATTATTTCAGAATTCTTTATTTCAACATTTTTTTGCTGAATTTCAAAAGTATTTGCATTTGCCGCCTGCTGGACTTTTGAGCTCCGGTATGTTTTTGCAGCATAAGCAGTTCCAGAAGCAACTGCAATGCCGATTACCAGAAATGCGATTAAAATAACTAGTACAGCTAATTCTTTGGACAGCCCGATGTGCCTTGTTTTACCCATCTCCCGAAAATTTCACCCAGATTTTTCTCTATTCCAGTGTCATAAATAGTATTTATATTTTATCATTACTGGCCAGTGGTGACAAAAACACGCCTTGAAATTGGTTAATCACTAGCTTGCAGCTCGCAGCTTGCGGCTCGTAGCGCTACTAGCTGCCAGCTACTAGCTATTAGCTCGTTATTTATTTCCACCCTTTTTGCCTTCTTCCATACCTTTGCGGGCTTCTACGCCCCCTAAAAGTCTTTCCCCTGTCAAAGCTGACCGGCTCAAAGGCAATTTGAGGCTCCCGCTCAATCTTTATTTTAGGGTCTTTAAGAACAGCCCTGAAATTTTCATAGTCTTTTTCAGTGAGCAGGGTAACTGCATCTCCGGTCATGCCGGCGCGCGCTGTTCTCCCTATCCTGTGCACATACTCCCCTGCTGTTTTTGGCACATCGTAATTATAAACGTGCGAAACATTTTTTATGTCAAGCCCGCGCGCAGCAACATCTGTTGCAACTAAAATCTGGATGTGCTCTTTTTTCAGGGAGTTTAATGCATCTGATCTTTTGTGCTGGGACAATCCGCCGTGTATTGCCATTGCCCTAACTTCATGTTTTTGCAGGTTTCGTGCAACATGGTCGGCTTCCCTTCTGGTTGCGCAGAACACAAGCGCAAGCCCCTGTGTTTTGTTCCTCAGCAGATGAACAAGAAGCGAGAATTTCTCATGGGAATGGATGTCATAATAAACCTGCTTCAGCTGGGCAGTGTCAACGTATGACTGCACTTCTACATTCACAGGCATATGAAGATGCTTTTTGACTAATTTATGAACTTCAGGGCCGATTGTTGCGCTGAAAAGCAGAGTCTGCCTTTTTTTGGGAACATAGCTTATAATTTTTTCAACATCCTCAATAAATCCCATGTCAAACATCCTGTCTGCCTCATCCAAAACCAGTGTTTTAACCTGCTCAAAGTTAATTGTGCGCCTGTCTATGTGGTCCAAAATTCTGCCTGG
>CAYNXO010000036.1:3122-3647 GCA_964401205.1 Candidatus Undinarchaeota archaeon | reverse complement strand
CTTCCCCCGCCATAAACTTCCAATACCCTTACATTCATGAATTTTCCAAAATCCCTTATTGCGCCTGCCACCTGAACGCAGAGCTCTCGTGTAGGGGTTAATATTAATGCCTGTATTCCCTTGCCGGGAATTATTTTTTCAAGAATCGGCAGTGCAAAAACAGCAGTCTTTCCCGAGCCTGTGCTTGACTGGCCTACAACATCCTTTCCCTGCATTATTGCAGGCATGCATTTCTGCTGGATTGGCGTTAATTCAGTGAACCCAAGCTCCTTTACTGCGCGGATAAGCTTGTGGCTTAAGTTCAGCTCTTCAAAAGCAGAGGGGATGTATTCTCGTTCAACTGGTTTTGGGTTTTCCATAGGGTTAGAGGGGGTTCGTGGTTATTTACACTTTGCCCTCATAAAAGCTTATAATATAAGGTGGGGCCTCAGGGATTTGAACCCTGACCGGCTGGTTTCTTCCTGGAAGCGCAAGCATTTTTTCATCACCCTGCCGACCTTCAAAAAGGTCGATCATTTAGCCCAC
>CAYNXO010000036.1:1490-3112 GCA_964401205.1 Candidatus Undinarchaeota archaeon | reverse complement strand
TCGCCGTGGCAGTCTGCGCTCCACTTTGGGAAAAATAAAGCTTAACGTGCGCATCACCGCACTTGTGTTTCACTTTCAGCGCACTAGCTTTTTTCCCAGGTTTTTGCGCCACTTCCTAACTGCGATTTGCTTCGTGCGCAAAAAGCTGACTGGAGCCAGCAATGCTCCCGGGTTACACCAAGGCCCCGTTTTGTGGATTCATAATAGGTGAGATAATATAATAAGGTTTATTTTCTCTAGGATTATATACTTCTTTGAGTAATACGTTGGATATGACTTACGAAACCCAATTCGCAAAAATTGAGAAAAAATGGCAGCAGAGATGGGACGAGGAAAAGGCATTTGAGCCGTGCATAGACAGGCAGAAAAAGAAATTTTTTGTTACAGTGCCTTATCCCTATACAAGCGGCCCCCTTCACATAGGCCACGGAAGGACATACACGCTTGCTGACATTTATGTGCGGTTCAAAAGAATGCAGGGCTTTAATGTGCTGTGGCCGATGGCATTCCACATAACAGGAACTCCTATTTTGGCGGTTTCAAAGCGAATTGCCCAAAAAGACTCTGCAGCTCTTGCAACCTACACTGAATATATAGGGCTTTATGAGAAAAGCAAAACAAAAATCAAGAAAGTGCTTGATTCGTTTTCAGAGCCGCAGAATGTTGCTGATTATTTTGCAAATGTGATTATCAATGATTTCAAAAGCTTGGGATTTTCAATTGACTGGAGCAGGCGCTTTACAACAGGCGATGCCGAATACAACAAATTCGTTGAGTGGCAGTTCCAGCGGCTTCAGGATTTGGGGCTGATAACAAAAGGCAACCACCCTGTCCTTTACTGCACATCTGACAAAAATGCAGTTGGCGAGGATGACATTCAAAACGGGGACACAATTGAAGCAGGCATAGCAGAGTATGTTTTATTGAAATTCAGGATGGATGATTCATTTGTAATCGCAGCAACACTCAGGCCAGAGACTGTTTATGGCCAGACAAATCTCTGGGTAAGGCCTGACCTTGATTATGTCAAATTCAGCATTGGTACGGAGAGTCCGACTTCGTCGGAAGCAACCAGCGAAAGCTGGATTGGCAGCAGGGAATTTTTTGAGAAAATGTCATATCAGGGAAAAAGCCCAAGAGAAATTTCAACAATAAGAGGCGCATCGCTGATTGGAAGAACAGCTCTTGCGCCTGGCGCAGAAAGGGAAATCCTGATTTTGCCGGCGAGCTTTCCAAGCCCGGACATTGGCAGCGGAATTGTAACTTCTGTCCCAGGCCATTCAATAGAGGATTACATTGCATTGCTTGACTTAAAAAAGAACGAGAAAGAGCTTTCCAAATATAATATCAGCAAAGAAGCAATTGAGAAAATAAACCCGATTTCAATAATAAAAGTTGCCGGCTATTCTGATTTGCCTGCAAAGGATTTCTGCGAAAAATTAAAAATAAAATCGCAAAAGGATTCTGAGAAACTCTCTTCCGGAACCCAGGAGCTTTACAGGACAGAGTTCCACACAGGAATTATGAAGAACAACTGCGGGGATGTTTCAGGGGAAAAAGTTTCTGATGCAAAGGAGCTTGTAAAGAAAAGCCTCGTAGCAGATAAAAAGGCAGCAGCATTC
>CAYNXO010000036.1:0-1480 GCA_964401205.1 Candidatus Undinarchaeota archaeon | reverse complement strand
GCGGCGGAAAAATTGTTGTCTCGCTGATGAAAGACCAGTGGTTCATAAACTACGGGGACGATGGCTGGAAAGAGAATACTAGAAACTGCCTTGAGAAAATGCAGATTATCCCCGAGGCATACAAGCCGATGTTCAGCCATACAATAAACTGGCTTCATGAGCGGGCATGCGCAAGAATGCGCGGGCTTGGCACAAAGCTTCCCTGGGATAACCGCTGGATAATTGAGAGCTTGTCTGACAGCACAATCTATCCTGCTTTCTACACTGTTGCAAATTTGATTCATGCGCATAAATTAGAGCCGGAAAAGCTTGCAAAAGAATTCTGGAGCTATGTTTTCCTGAGCGCAGGCACTGCAAAGGATGTTGCAAAGCAGACTGGAATAAAAGAAGCAGTGCTCAAGGAATTGCAGGAATCCTTTTATTACTGGTATCCTGTTGATTTGCGGCACACAGCAGTAGGCCACATAACAAACCACCTGACTTTTTACATCTTCAACCATGTTGCGCTTTTCCCTGAAAAATTATGGCCAATTGCAATCTCGCTTAATGAATTCCTAATCTGCGAAGGCGCAAAAATGTCAAAGTCAAAGGGAAATGTGATTCCGCTTGCCAACATACCAAAAGAGCACGGGGCAGACCTTTACAGATTGTGCATTGCAGGCAGCGCAAACCTTGACGCTGTTGTGGACTGGCGCGAAAAGAATGTTGATTCTGCAAAGAAACGATTAAACAGATTGTATGAGCTTGCTGATGAAATAATAAAGAAAGGAAAATTGACAAAAAGCTTTGGCCCTGAAAGGGCAATTGACAAATGGCTGAAATCAAGGTTCAATTCAATGCTGAAATCAGCAACAGCGCATTTGCAGAATTTCAAGATGCGCGATTACACACAGCAGGCGTTTTTTGAATTCCTCAACGACATTTCATATTACCATACGCGCGCAGGCAAGGCAAATTACAGCCTGCTGTACAATATGCTCGGAAACTGGCTCAAAATCTTAACTCCTTTAATTCCGCACACAGCAGAGGAGTTCTGGAGCAAGATGATGAATTCAGACTTGATTTCGCTTGAAGACTGGCCAATTGCTGACGAGAGTGCAATAAGCAGCGAAGTTGAGCTTTCAGAGGAGCTTATTAAAAACACGCATGCAGACATCGGGCAGGTTATTGAAATTACAAAGAAAAAACGCTCTAACGAGCGTCTCTCGCCTCTCGGCTCGAGACCCAAAAAGATAACCCTGTTTGTGGCGCCGCTGTGGAAATATTTTGTTTACAAGTCAGTTCTTGAAGGAAAGCAGTTAAAAGAGCTAATGGGACATGCGGAAATGCGGATATTAGGAGATGCTGTCGCAAAATATTATCAAACACTTGAAAAAAAGAAGTTTGAATTAAGAAAGGAAATTCTAAACAGTGAAAAAGAGCAGCAGATATTAACCGAGGCAAAGGACTTTTTCAAAGATATGCTTAAGTGCAAAATAGA
>CAYNXO010000035.1:0-7414 GCA_964401205.1 Candidatus Undinarchaeota archaeon | reverse complement strand
TAAAAAATCCTGTAAAAGATTTGGACCTGGGAAAGGCAGGCACAATAAACCAGCTTTTAAAACAGTTTGAAGCAGCAGGAGGGTTTACAGCAAAAAAGCTGGCTGTTGGACTCAGTATTCTGGAGAAAATGCTTAAAGACAGGGAATGCGTCAAGTTCCTGTCGTTTCCTGCTTGTATAATATCAACTGGCACGCGCGGAGTGATTAAAGAGCTCGCAAAACGCGGCCTAGTGGATGTAATCATTACTACCTCAGGCATGATTGACCATGATTTTGCAAGAACTTACAGGGATTATTATGCAGGCAGTTTTGAGCTTGATGATGCCATGCTGAGAAAACAGAAAATAAACCGGCTTGGGAATGTCCTTATCCCGTATGATAACTACGGGACAATAATAGAGGACAAAATGCAGCCAATGCTTGAAAATATGTACCGGTATCAAAAAGAATGGTGCGTGCATGAAATTACAAGAGAGCTTGGCCTTCGCATTGCGGCAAGCTGCAAGCTGCAAGCTGCAAGCTCGTCTATTTTATACTGGGCTGCAAAAAACAACATAAAGGTTTTTGCACCTGGGTTTGAAAGCGGCTCTTTCGGAAGCCAGTTATGGATGTTCTCGCAGGCTCATCCGGATTTCAAAGTAAATGTCCTAAAGGACGAGCAGGAATTAAACCGCATAACTTTTAATGCAAAGCGGACAGGCGCCCTTATGATAGGCGGAGGAATTTCAAAGCACCATACAATCTGGTGGAACCAGTTCAGGGGCGGCTTGGACTATGCTGTTTATATTACAACAGCGCCTGAATGGGACGGCAGTTTAAGCGGCGCTCAAGTCAGGGAAGGCATTTCATGGGGAAAAGTTTCTGAAAAGGCAAAGCAGGTTACAATTGAAGGGGAAGCGACTATTTTATTGCCTTTAATGATTTCTGCAGTTTTGGAAAGATTAAAAAGCTAGATGTCCTTATTCTTAAGCAATGGATTCGGAATTTACAGTAACTCCGTGGGAAGTCAAAGGAATTATTGACTACGAAAAGCTGATAAAGGATTTTGGAACTCAGCATGTGAATGATACTTTACTGGCAAGATTGAAAAAGCTCGCAAAGGGGGATTTGCATTACTTTTTAAGGCGCAAAATATTTTTCTCGCACAGGGATTTTGACTGGATTTTAAATGAGCATGAAAAAGGAAACAGGTTTTTCCTTTATACAGGCAGGGGGCCTTCTGGCCACACGCATATTGGCCACATGATTCCCTGGATACTGACAAAATGGCTCCAGGACAAATTCGGAGCAGAGCTTTATTTCCAGATGACTGATGATGAGAAATTCCTGTTCAAGGAAGGCTTGAATTTAGAGGAAACAAACAGCCTTGCATATGAAAATGCACTTGATGTAATTGCGCTCGGCTTTGATTCCAAAAAAACAAAAATAATTGTTGACACAGACTGCGCAGGAACACTTTACAAAGAAGCGATTAAGGTTGCGAAAAAGCTTACAGCTTCAACAGCAAAGGCGGTTTTCGGCTTTAATGACAGCAACAATGTCGGGGAGTTTTTCTTTACATCAGTGCAGGCAGTTCCTGCGTTTTTGCCAAGTATTTTAAAGGGAAAAAATATCCCCTGCTTAATTCCGCTGGCAATTGACCAGGATGCGCATTTCAGGATTGCAAGAGATATTCTGCCAAAGCTCGGATATTACAAGCCAGCGCTTTTGCACTGCAAGTTTTTGCCTGCACTGACAGGGCATGAGACAAAAATGTCAGCTTCAGAGGAGCATACTGCTGTTTATACAACAGACACTCCTGAAATAATTGCGAAAAAAATAAGAAAATATGCTTTTTCAGGAGGGGCAGCAACAATTGAGGAGCACAGGAAACATGGAGGAAACCCTGAAATTGATGTTTCGTACCAGTGGCTGACTTACTTTGAAGAGGATGACAAAAAACTAGCAAAAATATATAACGAATACAAATCAGGAAAACTGCTTACAGGCGAGTTAAAAGAAATCTTAATTGAGAAGCTGACAAAGTTTTTAAAAACACACCAGAAAAATCGGGAAAAAGCAAAAAAGAGCCTGGATAAATTCATTTTCAAGGGATAACATGGTTGAGAAAAAGCACGAAAAAATTTCAGCAATTGCAAGAAGGCGCGGATTTTTCTGGCCTTCTTCAGAGCTTTATGGAGGGCTTGCGGGCTTTTATGACTACGGCCCAGTCGGTTCGCTGTTGAAGCAGAACATAGAAAAGGAATGGAAAAAGATTTTTGTAAACCAGGAAGGAATGCTGCTGATTGAAACCCCGAACATAATGCAGGAATCTGTTTTCCGCGCAAGCGGGCATCTGGAGCATTTTGCAGACCCGATAGTGAATTGCGCAAAATGCCACTCAAGCTTCAGGGCTGACAAGCTGATTGAGGAAAAACTAAAGCTGCGCACAGACGGAATGGCAATTGATGAATTAAACGGAACTATAATCGCAAACAAGCTGAGCTGCCTGAAATGCAAGGGAAAGCTCAGCGAGGTTTTCAAGTTCAATATGATGTTCCCGACAACTGTCGGGCCAGGGGAAGAAAAGAGAACTGCATACCTCAGGCCTGAAACAGCGCAGGGCGCTTTTGTTGCTTTTGAGAGATTATGGGAAGTCGCAAGAAAGAAACTTCCTTTCGGGGCAGTTCTTGTTGGCAAGTCATACAGAAATGAAATTTCACCAAGGCAGGGAATGGTAAGATTGAGGGAATTTTCGCAGGCAGAGGCCGAGATATTCTTCAACCCGAATGACAAAACACATCCGGATTTTAAAAATGTTGAAAAAGAGCAGTTAAGCCTTCTTACAATTGAAGAGCAGAAAAAAGGAAAATCCGAGCGGGGAATAAAAATGGCTGCCGGAGATGCTAGCCAGAAAAAAATAATCAGCTCTGAACTGCAGGCATATTATGTTGTGCTTGCAAAGCAGTTCTTCAATAAAATCGGGATTCCTGATGAAGTTATAAGATGCAGGCAGCAGCTCCCGACAGAAAGGGCGCATTATTCTGTTGATACTTGGGATTTGGAAGTTTGCTCAGAGGATTTTGGCTGGGTAGAAGTGGCAGCTATTGCAGACCGTTCTGATTATGATTTGAAGCGCCATTCTGAAATTTCAAAGAAGGACCTTGCAGTTACAATTGACGGTAAAAAAGTCATGCCGCATGTGATGGAAGCTTCATTCGGCATTGACAGGCCGTTTTACATGCTGCTTGAACACTCATTAAGGGATGACGGCAAAAGGACATTTTTCGAATTTAAAAAAGAGGTTGCGCCTTTTGATGCAGCTGTTTTCCCGCTTGTTAATAAAGATGGATTGCCTGAAAAAGCAGAGGACGTATTCAATATGCTTATAGAGAATAATATTATGGCGCAGTACGACAGCTCCGGAAACATTGGAAAAATGTATGCGCGCGCAGACGAGATTGGAATCCCAATATGCGTAACAATTGACCATGATTCTTTAAAGGACAAAACAGTAACTGTGCGCTATCGCGATACGACAAAGCAAAAGCGCGTTCACATTGAAAAGAACTGCGAACTGCTGAACGAGATTTGGGGTTGCAAATAGGGAGATGGCAAACGCCCTTCAGGTTTTTAGAAAAAGAATAAAAGACTTAGAAGATTCGCTGAAAAACCTTGAAGGTGCAAAGGACGCAAAGTTTGCTGTAAAAAACGAGTTTATGGATTATGGGAGCGGAAAAGCTTCATACCTGAGCGCAAATGTTGATTCCGCTTTGTTGAGATTAAAAGAGGGTGCATGGGAACTTGTTGAACTTGGAGCTAATGCAGAAAACAGGAAAACAATAACTGAGATTCTCAAAAAGGCGGAAACCCTGAAAAAAGGAATGCAAACAGCGGAAATTAAAAAAACAATCCCTGAAATTGATTTGCTTGCAAACAAATTAACCGGCATTAAAACAGTAGACGATGACATTTCTTTTATTCAAATCCCGAAACTGCCTGATATAATTGCAGAGGAAGTTGCAGCAGACCTGAATGAAGTAAGGAAATGCTTTGTCTCATCAGCTTACAGGAGCTGTGTTGTTCTCTGCGGAAGGGTAATGGAAACTGCGCTGCACAGAAAGTATTACGAAGTTGCAGGCCAGGACCTGCTTGAGACAGCGCCGAATACAGGCCTTGGAAATCTTATTGCGAAGCTAAAGGAAAAAAACGTGAAAATTGACCCTGGCCTGACCCAGCAGATACATCTTATCAACCAAGTCAGGGTTTTCTCAGTGCACAGCAAAAAAGAGGCATTTTATCCTAGCAAGGAGCAGGCGCAGGCGATAATTTTATTCACTTTGGATGTTCTAAAGAAGCTTTTTGAGTGAAACAATAGAAATGCTTATATGATACCTTAAAGAAGTGTTGTAAATATGGAAAAAACTCTAACCTTCACAGCGGTTCTTCATAGAGAAGATGATATGTATGTTGCTGAATGCCCAGAACTAGGGACAGTTAGCCAGGGATATACAATAGATGAAGCTTTGGCAAATTTAAAGGAAGCAACAGAATTGTATTTGGAAGAATTCCCCTCCAAAGAAGAACCCAAGCCATTTATGACTGTTTTTGAGGTGTCCGCCAATGTTGCCAAAAGACCTGTCGGGCACTGAAGTTGTAAAAGCTCTTTCTAAACTAGGCTTTGATGCAAAGCGAAGAAAAGGAAGCCATGTAATAATGATAAAAGAAATTGCTGAAGGCAAAGTTGGCTGCACAGTTCCAATGCATCCTGCAATAAAAAGCGGCACATTAAAGGCGATTTTAAGCCAAGCAAAAGTTTCAGAAGAAGAATTTTTAAAAGTTTTGTAATAATATTCTTTACTTGGCGCCGAAAAAAATTGTTTGAATGAAACCCAAAACCTTTTTATCCTAGGCTAAATTATCTACTGCTATGGATTTGCACCCTCTTGAAATCAAAGTAATTCAGGGATTGAAAAAGCTCGGCGGAAAAGGGCCTGCCAGCGCTGTTGCTGAATCAGCTGGAATTGAAAAGACACAGGCAGAGCGGTTTGGCTATTCGCTGAGCCAGAAAGGGCTTGCTATTCTTGAAAAAAGAGTAAGGACTTCTCCTAAGCTGACAGAGCTTGGCAGAAAATACCTTTCAGAAGGTATGCCTGAAAAAAAGGTTTTGAATTCCTTGAAAACAGAGGGAATTCTCACTATTGAAAAGCTTGCTGAGAAAACAGCTCTTGACAAAAAAGAGATTGAGGCCTGCATCGGGATTTTAAGGAAAAACGGCTGGGCTGCAATCAGGAAAGGGCCTGCTGGGTTGGAACTTGAAATAACTTCCATTGGAAAGATTGAAAGCAACAACAAAAGCGACCTTGAAGCTGCAATAAGCGACATTGAAAACGGGATGGAAGTTAATGAGAATGTTGCTGAAATTCTGAAAAAGCGCGGGCTTGCTGAAATTAATACTTCTGCCGAGTATGTCCTTGAGCTGAAAGAAGGCGCAGAAAGTTCAGCAGCTGAATCAGGGGATGTTGTGCAGCAGCTTACCCACGAAATGCTGAAAACAGGCTCATGGAAAGGGAAGAAGCTGCGCGGCTATGATGTAAAAGCATCTGTGCAGGATTTCTATGGCGGAAAACTGCATCCCCTTACAATTGCAAAAAATAAAATCAGGAGAATATTCCTTGACTTGGGATTTGAAGAAGCTGAAGGGCCTTTAATAGAGAGCTCGTTCTGGAACTTTGATGCACTTTTCCAGCCCCAGGACCATCCTGCAAGGGATTTGGCAGACACTTTCTACTTGAGAAACCCGAGAGAAGCAAAGCTTCCTGAAACAAAAACAGTTGAAGCTGTGAAAAAAGCGCACGAGGAAGGGACAAAGAGCTCAACTGGCTGGCGCTACAAGTGGAGCGCTGATTTTGCAAAAAAGCCTGTTTTGCGGACGCACACAACAGCAGTCACTGCAAGGGCGCTTGCGAGAATAAAGCCGCCTGCAAAGGTTTTCTGCATTGGCCGCACTTTCAGAAATGAAACAGTTGATTTCAAGCATTTGCCTGAATTCACGCAGATAGACGGGATTGTTGCTGATGAAAATGTCAGCTTCAAGGATTTGCTCGGCTACTTGAAAGAATTTTACAGCAGGCTTGGCTTTGAAAAAATAAGGTTCAGGCCGGCTTACTTCCCTTACACTGAAATGAGCGTTGAGCCTGAAATTTACCTTGAGGAAAAAAACGAATGGCTTGAAATGGGTGGCGCAGGAATTTTCAGGCAGGAAGTTACAGAGCCGCTTGGAATAAATGTGCCTGTGCTTGCCTGGGGCTTATCGCTTGAAAGGCCGATTATGCTGAAACTTGGGCTTGATGATATCAGAAACTTCTATTATTTCAATGATTTGAAATGGCTGAGGGAGGTTCCAATTTTTTAAATGGCACTCGTAACCTTTAACAAAAAAGATTTAGAATCCTTAATAGGGAAAAAGCTTAGCGAGAGCGATTACAAAGATAAATTAATCATGATAGGAGTTCCGCTTGAACGCTATACTGAAACAGAGGTTGATTATGAAATTTTCCCGAACAGGCCTGATTTGCTTTCAGCAGAAGGTTTTGCGGCCGCAGCAAGCGGATTTCTCGGCCTGAAAAAAGGAATTATTGATTATGAAGTGAGAAAGGGGAATTTCATAGTTAATGTTGAGAAGCAGATGATGGGGCTGAGAGGATGCGCTGCTTTTGCTGTTGTAAAGGATTTGAAATTTACTGATGAGAGCATTGCTGCAATAATGCAGCTGCAGGAAAAGCTTGCAACTACAATCGGAAGAAAGAGGAAGAAAGCATCAATAGGCACCTATGATTTAAGCGATTTAAGATTCCCGCTGAAATTAACAACAATTTCAAAGCTTGCAAAATTTGTCCCGTTAGGAGAGGAGCACGAAATGACTGCTGAGCAGGTTGTCAAGAATCATCCAAGAGGAGTTGAATACGGCCATCTGCTTGAAAACTGGCTTGAATATCCTGCTTATGTTGATGCAAAGGACAGGATAATGAGCTTATTGCCGATTACAAACTCAGAATTTTCAAAAGTCAGTAAAAATACAAAGAACATGCTTGTTGAAGTAACAGGAACTGACTGGAAAGCTGTTATGGAAATGCTGAACATTGTTGCCTGCTCACTTGCTGACAGGGGGGCAAGGATTTATGAGGTAAAGACAGTTTATCCTACAAAAAAAATTGTAAGGATGCCTGACCTGAGGCCGAGAAGGGTAAAATTCGACTTAAATTATGCAAATGAGATTCTTGATTTGGATTTAACTCCTGCAGAGGCAAAGGACTCTTTGCTGAAAATGAGATTCGGCTTTGCTGGAAATGATGTTCTTGTTCCGGCTTACAGGACTGACATAATGCATCCCCTTGACTTGGTTGAGGAAATTGCAATCTCCCATGGATACGAG
>CAYNXO010000034.1:899-7465 GCA_964401205.1 Candidatus Undinarchaeota archaeon | reverse complement strand
GTAAAGTGTCGGGGTTTCAAGCGCAGTCCTTGTTGTAAGTATTGGCGGAATGTCGTTTTTCGGCATGTAGATTTTATGATTTTCAAATCCAGGGCCCGGCTCCCAGGCTTTTTTCTCTTCTGCAGTCAGGTCAGAAACATCTTTCCAGTATTCAAAGTCGCACAGGTCATCGCTAAGCGGAGCAAAACCGTCTGGGAGGTAAATTCTCATGCTGTCCTTGTGGATTCCAATATCCTCTGCTGGATAATTGACAACACCTGTTCCCTTGTTTGCAAACTGAATCAGGAAAACGCTCGGGATTGTTGATACAACTTGATTTTCTGCTGTTCCCATTGCCATCATCAGCGGGCCAGGCGGTGAGTAAGCTTTGTTGATTTTCTTCACAATCTGGCCTTCTCTCTTCAGCGATGTTGCTGCAGTAAGCTGTTCATTGAATGACTGCACTGAAACAGTCCCTACCAAATCATTCGGGACAATAAAGACATAAGGTATTGAAATTGTGATGGCCGGCTTTATTGTCTTGCCTTTTGGAATTACAGGGTCAATTTTAAACCCAAGCCATCTTATCTGGTTGCTGTCTTTCGGAGAAAGCGTGCACGGCTCTGCCATTGTAATCTTGCCGCTGGTGTCCTTATAGGCGCATTTTCCTGCAACAATTCTTGTAACAGTCTGGTCCTGGCTTATTGGCAAAATTTTGCGGCAGTTGAAATCCCAGATAAGGGCTCCGTAAATTCCCCATTCGCACAGCGGATTGTCCCCTGTTGCATAATACCCGAATGTCGGCTCTGTAACTGCTGTGAATTTTGCATCGCCGTCCCCGTTGTTAGTGAATTCTGCAAGTATGCTGAATCCCTGGAAGTCGTAAATTGTTGAAGGGACAACTTTCAGCTCTGTTATTTCAAAGCCGTGCCAGGGAGCTTCGCCTGTCTGGCTTGTGCAGAACGGCTCGCAGCTCCTGAACGTGAGCATTTTGCATATTACTCCTGTCCCGCCGATTTCGCAGGGATTGAATGTTCCCATAATCCATGCAATTAAATTGTCAATCAATTCAAGGAACATCCTGCTGATTGAGCTTAATGCAAAATTAAACACGTTTTTTATTCCTTCTAAGCTTTGGCCTGCAGCTGAAGTTGTAGGTATGAGATAAACTGCTGCCAGGAAAATAATTGCAATTACTGCAGAGACTTCTTTAAATTTCTTATTTATTTCAAATTTAATTGACTTTCTCATCGTCTTCTCTGTAACTTGCAATATATTACTGCAATAATTATGCAGCATGTCGCAAGGGTTGATGAACTTTTCTTTTCATGGCCAGGCGTTTCACCTCCTCCTCCAAATATGCCCCCTAATTTCTTCAAGTCTCCAAGCAATCCCTCGCCTGCTGCTGTGGGTTTGCCCCCACCTGGCATTCCGGCGCCTCCTGCTCTGGCTTCTTTTTCCTCAACACCTGCAGCTTTTAGCTCTGCTTGTAGCTTGGCAATCTTTTCTTCTGCAAGCTTTTTGCGGTCATTCGCTTCTTGCAACCCTTCCTCCTGAAGGGGCGTAGGTTTGCCGGCGCGTTCTCTTAACTCTTTATCTCGCTGATTTCTTTTTATGGCACTCTCTGCATACTCTATTTCTCTTTTTTCATCTTCAATATCTTTTTTAATATCTGCAATAGGTCTTCCGCTGGGAGGAGCTTTTCCTGCCATTTGCTCAGGAGCTCCAGCTTCTTCCTCTGCAACCTCAACTTCTTCAACAGCAGTTGTTTCTTCTGCTGCAGTGGCTGCTTCAGGAGCCGCTGCCCGCGGTGCAGCGCCTGCTATGTTCCTCATGGCTACGCCGCCTTCTGCCTCTGCGCCTGGAAGCGCCTCTGCTGCTGCCGGCGCAGCCCTTGTTGCAACTGTGCCTGCTTCAGCAGCACCTCCTGCTGCGCCTGCTCCTGCTGCAATTTCTGGGGCAACAGCCAATCCAAGAACCGCAACAACAACCAGTATAACAATAAGAATGATTACTCCAATGACAACGCCCACAGCAGCCAAAGGCAGCATTAGCAGGAAAATAATCAAAATAAAGCAGGTATAGTTGCAAATATTAGGGTCAACAGAGCCAAAAATGCACAGCTTGAATTTGTCTTTTATAATATTGAAATAGTCAAGTGCGCCTGCAATTCCAACCAGCAGAATTATTATGCCAAAAATCCAGCCCATTGGCTGTGGAAATATGAAGAAAAATATGAATGCGAACATAATCGCAACAAACAATTCAGAAATCCTGATGAACAATTTTGAGCTGAACAAAGAAGCAAGGACAACTGTTATTATGTATATTGCCGGAAGTACGGCAATTATCAGAAGCGCAACAAGCGCATTCCCTGCAATTGAAGCAAGCAAGTCTGCCATTTACTTTTCCCCACCTTCTCCTGAATAAATTTCAGCTACGTTCCTTAAATGAATTCTGTAATTATCTATATAGTAGTTGCGGGCAGAAAGCACATCCCTGTATTCCTTTTCAAGAGTCGGCAGAATTTGCGGAACAGCAGCAGCATCTGCCTCAATAAGCCATTTGTAAACATCAGTGCGCATGTCATAAAGCTTTGCAATGTCCTTTGTGAGGAATGAAACATCATCATGGAGCATCTGTCGCACGTATTTTACCTGCTTCAGGAAGTCTGAGCGGGCTTTTTGCGGGATTTTTTCGTGCTTTGCCTCAAGCGCAACAAGGTCCTCTAAATTCCCCTCAACAGCATTAAGAAGCCTCGGATACTTTTTGAAGATGAATTCCTCTTCCTGCATGAATGAGCTCAGCAAAAATTTCCTTGCAGAAGGCAGGGTTGCCTTTAAGTCAGCTGCCTTGTCGTGGAATGTTCTTTTATGGATTTCACGGAGTGCGCGCAGGCCAATGACATTTGTGGGCCTGAATTTCCTGTTGTAAGCCGCAATAACATAAGGCGCAACCTGTTTCCAGAGAAGCTCCTCAAGGACAACAGTTGATTTCATAAGCGAAATAAGGTTTGAAAGAACATCCCTGAGCAATGCCCTGTCGTTTACCCCAAGGAACGATTTTGCGCCGAATTCCTTTCTTATTTCAGCAAGCTCGTTTTCATCAAGCCCAAGTGTTTCAATATGGTCGCTGATATTTACGCCGAGGCCATGGAATAATTTGGAAAGGTTTTTCAGGCGTATGTGGTGTTTCGGCTTCAAAGAAGTTGCTTTCTTTTTCTTAGAAACAGCGGCTGCCATATGCGGATAATGATATTATATATTATTAAAGCTTATTGCTGTGATATGAAGATACTCAAGAAGGACTTTAGCCACGGAAAAATAACCTTCCGCATAGAAGTTGCAGATGATTTGTACTACTTAGCAGACATAATAAGCAAGGGGGATAGGGTTACTTCAAAGACAAAAAGGCGAATTGACCACGGAGAAGGGAAAATAAGGGCAGAAAGAGCTGACAAGGAAACTGTTACGCTTGAAA
This sequence comes from Candidatus Undinarchaeota archaeon, assembly GCA_964401205.1. GTDB lineage: Archaea > Undinarchaeota > Undinarchaeia > Undinarchaeales > Naiadarchaeaceae > CAYNXO01. Next base: position 4,006 of record CAYNXO010000034.1, on the reverse strand, counting down.
TTCAAGTGGAGACTGTTGAGTTTGACAGGACAGTGGACAGGCTCAGGGTTACAGGCAAAATTTATGAGGGAAAGGATATCGCGCCTACAGGAGATTTCCACACAATAAACCTGAAAGAGGGAATGACTCTTACGGTTGCAAAGGATTTCTGGAGCACAACTGACTTAATCAAAGTTGAGGACTCAACAAAAACAGTAAAGGTAAAAGTCCTGCTTCTTGCAATTGAGGACGGTGTCTGCTCAATCGGACTGCTGCGCGACTATGGGATAAAGCTTTCCGGGACAATTTCAAAAACAATGAGCGGAAAAAACGAGCCTGAAAAAAAGCGCACAGAAGAGATTGCATTTTTTGAGAGCCTTGTTGATGCAATTGAAATGGATGCTGAAGGCCTTGACAGGATTGTGATAGCAGGGCCGGCATTTTACAAAAGCAATTTCTTCAAATATTTCCAGGAAAAAAATCCTGAGCTTGCAAAAAAAGCAGTTATTGAAGACGTTTCAACAGGTGGGGAGCGCGGATTGCAGGAAATTGTGAAGCGCGGGATAATTGAAAGAATTGTAAAGGAATGGAAAGTCCAGCAGGAAGTAAAAAAGCTGAAAGAGTTCTTTGAAGAGTTTTCAAAAAACTCAGCAATGTTTGCCTATGGATTGAAGGCAGTTGAATATTCAACAAACATGGGTGCTGTAAAATCGCTTCTGATTTCAAATTCAACCCTGAAAAAAGCAAAGATTGAGAAAAATGAAACCCTTGAAAATCTGCTGAAAAGCATAAAGGATATGAGGGGCGAAATTATAATTGTAAGCGGTGAGCATGATTTGGGAAAGCAGCTGGAAGGATTGGGCGGAATTGCTGCAATATTGAGGTTCAGGCTTGAGATACCCAGTTATAAAAAAAATCGCGAAGGATATCAAAGAAATGCGCATACAAGGAGCAATAAGAATCGCGCTTGCAGCTGTTGCAGGGCTTGAAAGCGTAATAAAAAATTCAAAGGCAAAAACGCGAAAAGAATTTTTGGGCGAAATTGAAAGCGCAGGAAAATTCCTGATTGGGACAAGGCCGACTGCTGTCGCGCTTCCAAATGCAGTCGGGCAATATCTAAAAATTATCAAGGAATTAAAAGGGGAAGTTCCGGAAATTAAAAAAATCGCTCTTGCTTTTGGAAAAATTTTCATTGAGCAGAACAGGAATGCTATTAAAAAAATTGCAGAAAACGGAGAGACGCTGATAAAAAACAATGATACTGTCTTAATTCACTGCCACTCAAGCACTTTGATTGAAATTCTGAAGGAAGCGAAAAGAAGGGGCAAAAAATTCAAAGTCATTTGCACTGAGACAAGGCCGTGGCACCAGGGCTTCATAAGCGCAAAGGAGCTTTCTGATTTTGGGATAAAAACAGAGCTGATAGTTGATTCTGCAGTGATGCAGGTGATGCCAAATGTTGATTTGGTTTTGACAGGCGCTGACGCAATTACTTCTGACAAAAAATTAATCAATAAAATAGGGACTTCGCAGATTGCCTTAATTGCGAAAAAATGCAAGGTTCCTTTTTACGCAGCAAGCCAAAAGCTGAAATTCACTGAAAAAAAATCCGGTCAGATAAAATTAGAGGAAAGGGGCGCTGATGAGATTCTTGAGGGAATAAAAATGCCCCGCGTCAAAATAAGAAATGTTGTTTTTGATATAACTCCGCTGGAAGAAATTTCTGGAATAATAACAGAATTTGGAATTGAAAAATAAATTAAGGTAACGAGTACCGAGTAACGCGTATCGCGGTACGCGCGTACTAGTATACGCGGTACTGAACCAATTTAACAGTTATCCTTGGTATTTTACCGCAAGGCTTACTACGCGGTCAGCAGACTCCTCTGCCTTGTCAGCAACATTCCCAATCAGCGCAATCAATTCTTTCAGGAGAATAATGTCAACGCTCCCGCCTGACTTTGAAAAAAGCTGCTCCATTAGCCTGAATTCAAGGGTTCGCGCATCTTCTCTTATGCGCTCAACTTTTGCTGCAGAAATGATTGCCTTGCCTAAATCAGAGTCAAGCTGCAAAACAGCAGTCTTGAGATGAGTCACAGAGTCAAGAACAAGGCCTGAAAGTTTTTTGAAATTGTTGCAGAGATTTCGCGGTATTTTTAATTTTTCAATCAGAATCAGGCGCGCAACAAGTTCTGCCTTGTCTGCTATGTCATCAATTGATTCAAGAAGCTCGTATTTCGCTCCCCTTCCGAAAGGCAGAATAACTCCTGTGTAAAGCATCTTCTCAAGCTTCCTCCTTGAATCGTCTGCTTTTTCCTCAAGGTCAATGACAAGGTTTGCTGATTTTCTGTATTGAGGAATTTTGCCGCTACAGTAGTTTCCAATTGCATTATCTAGATTTTCAGCGCACAGATGAACATCCTTTACAAAAATAGCCATATTGCTGTAGAATTCCTTGCTCTTGTCAATGCGCAAAACAGGGAGGAAGTCCATATCTGTGAAATTGGTTCAGCTTGCGGCTCGCAGCTAGCAGCTTGCAGCCCGTCTTAAACTGCAAGCGGCTAGCGGCAAGCTGCTAGCCTTAATTTATTTTACCAATCATATTTAAATTAAAGAAGTATTTATTGTTATCAGTTATGGACATTATACTGGGGCTGAGCGCTGCAATAGGAATTTGCCTGGCAATGAGCGTTGGGGTGAATACCCTTGGCTCAACTGTCGGGATAATAAGAGGCGGGACAAACCTCAACTACAAAACAGCGGCAGTGGCTTCAACACTCGCGGCAATAATCGGAATTCTTTTGCTTTCAAACAAAATTGTTGACACTGTTTCAAGGGATTTAATTAAATTGAATGCAAGCGGAATGCTTGCAGTCCTGATTGCAGTTTCTGTGATTGCGGTTTTTCTTGCAATAAAAGAAGCTCCGATATCAACAACATACGTTGTTATTGGCGCGCTTTCAGGATACGGCTTTGCAGCTAGCGGCAATCCATTAAACTTTGCGCTTTGGAAAGAAGTCATTGTTGCGATTCTGGCAAGCCCGTTCATTGCACTTTTAATCGGCTTCGCGGCTTTTTACTCAGTAAAAAATCTTTAGCATCGAGCAAAAATAAAAACTCCTCAAGAA
>CAYNXO010000034.1:355-889 GCA_964401205.1 Candidatus Undinarchaeota archaeon | reverse complement strand
TGAGATGAAATTTATTGCCCCGAGTTTTATTGCAATGCTTATACTTGCTTTTGCGCTTGGTGCGAACTCAATCGGCGTCATAATGGGGCTTTTTGGGAACAATTTTGATTTTACAGTGCTTGCCTTTATAGGAATTGCAGGAATTTTAATAGGCATCCTGTTTTTCGGCAGAAAAACTTCGCTGAAAATCGGCGTTGGGCTGGCTGACCTGAGCCCGAGCAGGGGATTTATTGTAATGCTGGTTACTGGAATTGTAATGACTGCGTTTGTTTATTTTGGAATCCCGACAAGCACAACCCAGACTCTTCTTGGTGCAATAATCGGCGTTGGCTTGGCAACAAGGTATGTTAATTTAAAGGAAGCTGCAAAAGTTTCAGTTTCCTGGCTGTTTATTCTGCCTGTTGCTGTCTTGATTTTGTCAGCGGTTATAGCAGGGGGAATTGAGCTGATTATATGATAAAATTAATCGGCCTGGGGCTGTGGAACAGCTTTTTGCCCCTAAACGGCCTTAGCTACGAATTGGGCAAAAACCTG
>CAYNXO010000034.1:0-345 GCA_964401205.1 Candidatus Undinarchaeota archaeon | reverse complement strand
GAAAGTGCGGACTACATTGGGGATATGCTCGCCTGTAAAATTGGTGCACTCGCAATCCCCAAATAGGCATAGTAGCACCAAAAGAAAGAGGAAAGATGCTTAAATTAATAGGGCTCGGATTGTGGGACGAGAAAAGCAGTTGGTCAGCTTTTTTGCTCGAACATTATGAACTTGCACTCGCAAAAAACCTGGGAAAAAAAGTTGCCGTAGGCGCGAACTTGCAGCACTACTGCCGACAAAAAATAGGGAAGCGAAATGCTTAAACTAATTGGTCTCGGTTTTTGGAATGAGAAAAGTATGAGCCTTGAAGCCCTTGAAGAGGCAAATGACTGCGATATTTTGTAT
>CAYNXO010000033.1:0-7516 GCA_964401205.1 Candidatus Undinarchaeota archaeon | reverse complement strand
AAGCTGCTAAGCATAAAAAATAATAAAAAAGTTTTAAAGGCTTCTGTAATTCGGTGTTACGTGCCCCTTTTTCTGCGTGAACCACCAGAATCCGGCTGCTGCGATAATTATAACAGCCATTATCGCAAGCACAAGTGTGCCTGAAACCGGCTTTGCGGCTGTTGTAATCACTTCACCTTCAGTTGGAGCTGTTTCTTCTCCGCCAGTTGGCGCCTGCTCTTCAGGCAGCGTTGTTACGCCTGTTTCAGGAGTTGCAACTCCTGCTTTTGCCTTTGTAATGAGCTCAAATGTTATGCTTGCCGTATCAGAAGTCACGCTGTTTACAGTTACTTTAACATCATTTGCGCCATCGCCATTTAAGTCAACATATTTTGTCTGGCCGACATTTACATCAACATATACCGGAGTTGAAGTGATTTTAAGTTTGACTTGAGTGCCGGTTATTGAAACAACTGTTACTGTGTGGGCTTCTGTCGTTGTTGCACCGGTTGCTGTTGTTGTCGGGAGTGAAATTGAAACTATATTTCCAGTTGCCGCAGTAACTGTTTCCGTAGGTTCTGCTGCACTAATTGCTCCGACGGTTACACTGCCGCTTGTTCCGCCGCCTCCGGTGCTTGAGCCACCAGCTGTTGATGTATCAGGAGCTGCTGTTGTTTTAAATGTAAATGCATAATAGTTGTTGGGGATAGTGTTGCCTGCAAGGTCGCGTATCACGTTTGATCCATTTATATGGGAAACATTTACAGTGTAGTTCGTGTTATAGGCGAGCGAACTTGACGGGGTAATTGTAAGCGTACCCACGTTGCTAACATTCGTATATGCCACAGTTATCGTAACATTTGTTCCAGCAGTCGTTGCATACAGCCTGACTGTTGTGTTATTTACAGAATTTATGTTAAGCATTTCATGCCAGTAAAGTGTAATTGCACTGCCAACATCAACTACGCCAGTGTTGTTTGCAGGGTTTGTGCTTGTAATTGTAGGTGACTGGTTATCAAACATGAACCACTGGCTGTAGTAAGAAGTCATTGAGTTTGACGCATTATCGTAGGCAACTACTTTTGCTGTGAAGTTGTATTCTTTGGTTCCCATTGACACGTTTATCCTACCGATTTCAACTGTAAAGTTCCATGCCTCAAGTACGCCTGTTCCGTTGCCCGTGTGGTTTGCTGTTGGGACGTGATAAGTGTTGTCTGTTGTTGTGTTTGTAGTTGCGTTGAACAGCGTTACATTTACATTGCTCAGATTAAGTGTTGAATCATTAAGCACAACATTGAATGCCATTGATTGATTCATAAATACAATTCTGTCGTCCGCTCCGCTTATATTGGTTGAGAAAGATGTAATAATTGGATTTACAGCATCATATACAAACATTATTGTTTCATTAGTATTGTTGTTTTCTGCATTGTCAACAACCTTTATGATGACTGTGTAATTGAAATTAGATGAATTTGAGCCAAGCCCGCTTGGTGCTGTTACATACCAGTTCACAAATGGCGCAGTTCCGCTGGTATAGTTTGAAGAGGTGTTGTTTTCAGCAAGGGTCCAAACAAGGGTAGCCTGCCATCTGCCACTTGCGTTGTTCCAGTAGGATGAGTTGTTTGACTGTATTGCAATTGTGACATTCCTGATTCCTGCGCAGGATTGTACCGGACCATAGCCGACTTTCCCTGATTCAGACGCAGTTCCGTTTATCCAAGACAGTGATGAAACATATTTTGCACCTTTTGGATTAGTACTTGTGTTTAGAAGCGTGTCAAAAATGCTTGCGTTCGGAGATTTATTGTCATATATGAACCAGCCCTCTGTTAAGTTCATCAAATTGCTTGCGTTATCGTATGCCTCTATTCGTACTGAATAGTTCCATGGAATGCTACTGGCATCTGTTCCGTTCCACCTATAGGAGAAATTCCAGCTTTGGTCCAACAGATTTCTGAGGCCTACTGACTGGTAGTCTGGCGCGGTTCTGTTAATAATTAATCCATTTGTTGAATTATATACGGTTATGTTAACGCGTCCAGCGTTGGTTCCATTCGTTACATTAAGCGACATATCCGATACGTTAAACCATATAAGAATCGCGTTTTGCGTTATTGTTCCGTTGCCAGTGCTTGTTGAGTTGTTTGAGCTCAATAAATATGCTGTCAAATTCGGAGTTGTCCAGTCTGCGAGGATTGTGAAATTTGAGGTATTTGTAAGGTTATCCGCAGGTCCTGGGCTATCTAGGGCTACACTGTGCGAGTGTTTTGCAGTTATATTTATGACAAAGTTGTATATTCCTTCTGTGCTGAAATTAACAGGAACTGTAAACCATGTTGTGGCATTTGTACCATTTGCAATTATAGAAGAAGTTCCGCCTGCAACACTTCCGTTTGTGCAGTTCATTGAATTATAAACGCCTTTTGTTGAATCGCCACCCATAGTGCAACGCCCAAAGGAGGATGCGTTAAAAGTACCTGCAAGACTCATAAGGCTTCCTGTAAAGTTCCAGCCAGAAGTGTTTGTGCTCGAAATGTTAATATAAGAAATGTTTATTTCACCCTTTGTTGCATTAACAACAGTTATGTTAAGATCTACGCGAATTGTTGTGTTTATGTATTGTTGATTTGCAAAAGATTGATTTAGCTTTACAATCCCAACGTTGTCGTTGTAAAGAGCGCCTCCTGAAAGGAACCAGTTATTATATGCAGTTGATGTGGCAAAAACAGAAACTGCAAAAATCACAGTAACGAGTAAAATTGACAAAACCAAAATATTTTTTTTATCTAATCCACTGGTTTTCATTACACGCAAATAATCACTGGGGGTTTATAAAGCTTACGGCAAGGATGTTTTTCCCCTTTTGTATAATATAATTAAGAATAAAAAATTATTCCACAGTCACACAGCCTTTTTGCCACTAAGCGATCGTAGCTATGGAAGGGGCAAAAAGGCTGGCGAAAGCATCTCATACGCTTATAGTGAAACTCAAGTGCGGTGATGCGCTTTTGCATAAAATGTTAAAGCTTCATGAAAATCTATTCTACCGTTACACTTTTTGCAAGGTTTCTCGGCTTGTCAGGGTTTAATCCGCGGAGAATTGTTGTGTAATATGCCAAAAGCTGCATTGGGATTATCTGCAAGAGCGGATACAAAAGATAAGTGCTTGATGCTTGAGGCTTGACGCTTGATGCGGCGTCTAGCGTCGGGCGTCTAGCGTCTAGCCCGTTCAAATCAGGCACCTTAATTACAATATTTGCGTGCTGTGCTGCTGCTTTGTCGGATTCATTTGTAATAGCAATTATAAAACCACCGCGCGCTTTGACTTCCTGCATGTTCCCGATTGTTTTTTCATGCGAATCAGGAGTCAAGGAGAAAACAACAGGCACGCCGCTTTCAATCAGGCTCAAAGTTCCGTGCTTTAATTCGCCTGCCGGCATTCCTTCTGCATGTATGTATGAGATTTCTTTTAATTTTAATGCGCCTTCCCTGCTTAGTGGATAGCAGATGCCGCGGCCGAGAAAATAAGCATTATTCGCGCTTTTTATTTTTTCAGCGCATTCCTTTGCAGGGATTTCGGCAGTTTTTAAAACAAGCTTTTGCAGCGCCGGGATGGCCTTAAGCTGGGACACATCAAGGCCTGCAAGCTTGAACGCAATATAATATAATATTATAAGCTGTGCCACGAAGGTTTTTGTCGCTATTACTGCGATTTCAGGGCCGGCACTCATATGTATATTATAATCAGCTTCGCGCGTCAATGAACTTCCTGTGACATTTGTAATTGCAAGGACCTTTGCGCCGCTTGCCTTTGCTTCCTTTACTGCAAGCAGCGTGTCTGCTGTTTCTCCGCTCTGCGAAATTGCAATTATTAAAGTGCCATTATCCACAAAATTCTTGTAGCTCCACGAAAATTCAGATGCAAGGGCTGCGGTTGCCTTTATTCCGCAGAGGTTTGACAGCAGGTATTTGCCGATTAATGCAGCGTGGTATGAAGTTCCTGCCGCAACAAAAACAATTTTCCTGAATTTTTTGATTTTCCAGATTATCTCGTCAGAAGCAGGCATATTTGCCAGCGAATGCTCAACTGCCTGCGGAATCTCGTTTATTTCCTTGAGCGCAAAATACTCATAGCCGGCTTTTTCAGCTGCTTCTGCACTCCATTTTATTTCATTCAGCATTTTGTTCAGCAGTTTTCCTGATGAAATTTCTTTTACCGAGAACGAATCCTTTGAAACAACGGCATATTCTCCGTCTTCTAGGATAATTGCTTTTTTTGTCTCGCTCAGGAATGCCGTAATATCAGATGCGACAAAATTTTCACCCTTTCCGAGGCCAATTATCAAAGGGGCTTTGTTTCTGGCTACAAATATTTTGTCAGGCTCGCCTGAGTTTATTGCAACGAATGCATAGGAGCCGTGTATTTGCTTAACTGATTTTACAAAAGCGGCTTCAAACTGCTTCGTGGTTTTGAGATTTTCCTCAATCAAATGCGCGAAAACTTCAGTGTCTGTTTCAGAATTGAATTTATGGCCTTTTTTTATCAAATCGTTCTTTAATTCAAGGTAATTTTCAATTATGCCATTGTGCGCAACAGCGATTTTATTGTCAGGTGGAAGCTTCGCTTCCACTACCCTTTCGCTTCGCGAAAGGTCGCAGGAAGTATGCGGATGTGCATTTTTCATGTCTGGAATCCCATGAGTTGCCCACCTTGTATGGCCAATGCCGATTTTGCCAGGCAGTTCGGATAGCTTTAATTTCTGCTCAATCTCATTGATGCAACCCTTGTCTTTTTTTAGGAACAGCTCCTTGCTGTCAATTGTTGCAATCCCTGCAGAATCATAGCCCCTGTATTCCAGTTTCTTCAGGCAGTCAAGCAAAATCGGCGCAGCGCGCCTTTCTCCGACATAACCTGTTATTCCGCACATAACACTCAACTTTGAAAAAGCGATATATATGCCCTATTAAAAGTTTTTTAGTAGCACCAAAAAGTATTTATAAATGGTTAAGTAAATTCAGTTATAAGTTGTAAGTGGTAAGTAATAAGTTTAAAACTTAGAACTTAAAACTTATTACTTAAAACTGAACAAATTTCAAGGCAAACATGCATATAGTAGAAAAGAAATCCCAGAAGCTTTTTTCGCTTCCTGCAAAGGAAGTAAAAGGCAAAAACCTCGCTGTTTTTGGCTCAGAGCTTGCAGGGAAAATAATTGATGTAATTGCACAGAGCGGAGCTGCCTACCCGAAGGAAATTGCAGAGCGGCTAAAGGTGCACGAGCAGAAAGTATACTACCATGTAAAGAATTTTGAGAAAAACGGGCTTATCAGGGTATGCAGGGAAGAAAATCGGCAGGGAGCTGTTGCGAAATTTTACGAGCTCACGGCTCCGGCATTTGCAATCAAATTCAGGAACTTAGAAGAAACAACGCGAATAAATGCAACAGACGAAAGTGTTTTAAAATTTTTAGATCCGTTCATAAAAGACGGAAAACTTAATTCAACCGTAATTATCGGCAGTTCGCAATCCCATGGCCCTGAACGGGCGCGCTCAAATGACGGCTATTATGCAATAGATATTGCAATGTTCCTTGGCTCATTCCTCAGCTATCAGGCAGACAGGCCTGTTGTAAAGCTTGACACTGAACTAAGGAACGGCGACATGCGCCAGAACATAATTTCCCTTGGCGGCCCGATTGTAAATAAAATTACTGAAAGATTAAATGCAAAAATGCCAATCCGCTTTGATTACAAGACAAAAAATATTATTTCAAAAATAACCGGCAAAACTTACAGCGCAGATGAAACCGGCTTTGTCGTGAAAATGCCAAACCCGTATTCAAAAGGCCACTGGATTATTGTAATTGCAGGGAAGCGGTATTCAGGGACAAGGGCTGCTACAATTGCCCTTACTAAATACACAGAAGAGCTTGCAAAGGGCAACAAAAAAGACCGCAAAGTCATGGCAAGGGTTGTTGAAGGGCTGGATTTGAATTCTGACGGAATGGTTGACGATGTTGAGTTTTTGGAATAAAATATAAATTGGGGAAATAAATTAAACGATACCGCGACAACGCGACATAACGACACGCTCTACGCTTTCGCTTCGAGCATTTCCTCGCTGCGCTCGGAAACGCGACTCAGGCATAAATGCCTCTTGACGAAATTAAGCAAGAGTCGCTTGTCCCGTGTCTCAAGCGAGCCTGCGCAGCAGGCGAGCGTGTCTCGTGTCTTAACCAATTTAACAGCGAAAATGGAACTAATTGACTGCCATTCACACATCAATTCAGAAGATTTTGACAAAGACCGCGAGATTGTTTTGAAAAATGCCGAAAATTCAGGGCTAATTGCAATCCTTGATTCTGGGACAAATTTAGCAGAGAACAAAAAAGTTCTGGAACTGGCAAAAGAATTTAAAATATTAAAGTCGTGCCTTGGCTGGCAGCCAGAGCAAATTAATTTAAAGGACGCCAAGGCAAATGCGGAATTCATAAAAAATGCGATAGCTGCAAATCAAATTGTAGCTATCGGCGAAATCGGGCTTGATTACTGGCGTGCAAAAACAGAACCAGAAAAAGAAAAGCAGGAAGAAATTTTTAAGATTTATATTAAATTGGCACAGGAGCTTGGTTTGCCAGTTGTTACACATTCGCGCAGTGCAGGAAAATATGTAATTGAAATTCTGGAAAGTGAAAAAGCTGAAAAAGTCTGCATGCACGCATTTGACGGAAAATTTGGCAGCGCGCAGAAAGCAGTTGAACTCGGCTATTATTTCTCAATTCCGGCCTCAATCATAAGAAGTCAGCAAAAGCAAAAGCTTGTGAAAAATCTGCCGCTTGAAAATCTGCTTTTGGAAAGCGACGCGCCTACCTCAGGGCCTGATTTAAAGCAAAGGAACACTCCTGAAAACATAAAAACCGCTGCTGAAAAAATTGCGGAAATAAAGAAAATTGAGGCAGAGGAAGTTATTAAGATTACAACAAAGAATGCAAAAAAACTTTTTAAATTCTGAGCTAGTCTTTTTTAGGCGAAGATTTAGGCTTGGCCACATATTTCCTGTAAAACATGAATACTGAGGCAGCAGCGGCAATTACCGCGGCCCCCAAAACTGCTTTTCCGAGATTTGATTCTGGTATGATGGCTGCAATCAGCTTTTTTGTTGCTTCAACTACTTTCTCAGCAATACCTCCTGTTCCTGGCTGGCAGTCCCTTGTTTCTTCTGGCTTTGAAACCTCAACTACCGTGTCAACTTTTCCCTTCTCTTTCTTTGCCAAGCAATCGTTTTTGTCAGTACAAGTGCGTGTTTGTTTGCCATCTTTGCATGCGCCCCAGTTGCTGCAGCTCCATTTCTGAGTGCAAACTACAGGATCTTTTTCATTATTGTCAGCAGCTGATTCACAGCCAGGATCTTTTAAGTCTATAAGCCCATCCTTGTCATTGTCAATGCCGTCTGCGCACTGCACTGCTCCTGCTCCTCCGCCTCCGCCTGTACCGCCACTGCCCCCGTTACCACCCCCTGACGAGCAGTTGCTGCAAG
>CAYNXO010000032.1:0-7622 GCA_964401205.1 Candidatus Undinarchaeota archaeon | reverse complement strand
ATAATACGCTCAAAAACAGTCACAACAAGCTGGACTTTAAACCAGACCGGCGAAATTTCAATAACTTTTAAGATAACTGGCTACGAGAATTTTGCTTCAGACTGCGAGCAAGAGAATAATATAAAAACCACATCAATACACATAGACGCTGTGAATTGACATGCCGCTCACAAACAGCCAGAGGGAAAAACTAGACGAAGCAAACTGGATACACGCCTCAACTATAGTTGAAGTCCAGGGAAATGACAAGGATTACATAAAAAAAGCCCTTGATGCCCACATTGACAAGATAAAAAAGGAGCGCGGAATTGAGGTTTACGATGCGATTCTTTCAGAGCCGCGTGAATTACACGAAAAATTGTACTCAACAAACGCCGAACTCAAATTTATCGCAAAGGATTTCAATGTTCTTGTAAGAATGGCTACAATGTACTCACCCAGCGCGCTTGAAATTTACTCCCCTAAAAAGATAACACTGCCAATAGGCGATGCCCAGAACATACTTGCAGACATTTCTAATATAGTAACCTCCCTTGCCCATACAATATTCATACAAGAGGGTCAGTTAAGGAAGCTCCGCGGCGAGCCTGCTGACGCGGGGAAATAAATTAAGGTAACGAGTACCGAGTAACGCGTATCGCGGTACGCGAATACCCGAATACGCGGTACTGAACCAATTTAACAGAAACGGCAACAATAGAAAGGCTTATATAACCATTTTCGAGGATTGATATATGCCGTTGTTGGCTTTCTTTTTTTAAGAGCAAACACGGCTCGCGAGTCGATGTGGAAATAATCTATTTACTAGATGTTTTCACATGTGTAAAACCTTGGTTTTACACTAAGTGCAGAGTACCTACAGCGTAAAGCTGTTAGTATAATGCGCTAAAAAAAACAAAACTAATCAAAAATTAGGAGGAATAAAAAATGCAAGGAACATGGAAAAAAGCCGGTGCCGCATTGGGTAGCGCAGTTATGCTTGGCGCAACCTTTGTTGGTGCAGCTTTTGCAGTAGACACAGCAACCGTAACAAAGAGCCTTGGCGATTACAAAGACCTTGTAATTGCAACTGACGGAACCGTCTCAGGACTGGCTGGGTCTCCAACCAGCAAGTAGCAGGTGAGGGAGCAACAGGCGGACAAATAACCATTACCCCATTGACAACCACTGTCAAGGGAGTAAAGAGGCACATAGAATACGACAAAACAGCAGCAAACGCATACGAGTTTGGAACCACAGCCGCAGTAACTGACAAGATCGGACCATCTGGATGGGCATCTGGAGACGGAGTAGTTGACTTCTTATACAGCAGCAAAGACAAAGGGCCAACTTACTTCAACGGAACCGAGTACAAGTGGCACGAGGAAGTTGCCATTACACTGGCAAACATAAACACCTCGCGTGACATCTTGGACACAAACGCCGGAGACAAATATGACGAAATATTTGTTTCAGTGCTTGGAAACACAATACAATACCAGTATGGCTTTGACACCCCAGTACCAACTGGAGCAGTCGGACTTGCAGGAAAGAAAATCTGGTTCATGGGCAAGGAAATGTCAATCATATCAGCCCGTGAAAACGATGTAATAAAGCTCGGGTCCAGCGACTCTGAAGTGTTGCTGACAACCTCCAACCCAACAACAACTGTTGGCGGAGTTGATGTAACACTAGGTGGAATCTTCGCAGTAGGAACCTCTGGAACCTACAAGGCAAAGGTTACCATAACAAACGGCGGAACAACCGAGACAAAGTACATCACAAGCGGTGAAACAGACACACTGGCAGGAATTGAAATCTACATAAAGAACGCAGTTGTTACAACAAGCGGAACAAATGAAGGAGAAGCCCAGCTTATTGTTGGCGCAGGTATAACAAAACTAGAGGACAACTCATACCTGAAGAAAGGAGACGGAACCGAGACAACTTGGCAGACAATCCTTGACAACAGCAACACAGCAGGATACTTCGACGACATTATTGTAAAGGAAACACAGCCATATACCTCAATCAGCGGAGCAACAAAAGTGCTCAAAGCAGGAGACAGCTTAAAGTTCCCAACAGGACTGTTCTCACTGGCATACACAGGATCTGAGGACCGCTTTGGAGCAGCACCAGCGTACGTCGATGTAGACATCATTCCAACAACAATTGACTTGAACGTAAACGGAGACCAGGACCTGGCAATTCAGGTAAACACACCCGGTGGAAACTTCCTAAAATATCTGGACAATGGCAGCATTTCAAAGACAGCTGACAAACTCTGGATTAACACAACCAGCCCAGCAGGACAGACCGGATTAAACAATGCCACAACCGGAGACTTCTGGTACAAGGACGACACAAAGACATCCACACAGTACGGGAAGGTAACCGGCGCACCATATGTTGAGTTGACACCACAGAACCTGTTGGTATTCAACTTTACAGGAAGGTCATCCTACGGAGCGAACAAAACAGCAGCAAGAATATACATGTACGAGCCAGTACTCTACACTGACACCGCAAACAGAACAATCATTGTAGAATACAATGCATCAGCAGCAGCAGTCGGAGCATTTACAAACGTAACAAACAGCAGCTGCTACTATGTATACACTGGCGCAACAGGCGGAGCAGCACTTGGTACAGCAGATACCTATGCCGCATGCACAGACACATCTGTCACCGGCATGACCAGGGACTACATAACAAAATGGGGAACTTTTATTGACAGCGTCGGAACAAACCTCGTTTCCCTGAAAGTGCCAAAGGAGCAGTTGTACGGAACAATTGTCTTTGGAACTTCAGGTGCAGGAACCGGCAAGTCAACAACAGTTTCACCTGGTGAAACAACAACAATCGGCGGAACAACCGTTAACATAACCGGCAGCGTAACTGGCGGAAAGACCGTTACATTGCCAGCAGCCTTGGCAAAACTTGACACTGCAATTACAACTGCAGACAAGACCGACTACACACTAGTGTTAGTTGGCGGACCAAAGGTAAACACACTCGTTAACGAGTTGCAGACAAAGGCAAAGCTCTCCAAGACAATTGGAACAGGCGGAGACATCAGTGCAAAAGGCGCTGGAGTCATTGAACTTGTTTCAGATGCATGGGGAACTAGCAAGTACGCAGTAGTTGTTGCAGGCGCAGACCGCGCTGGAACAGCCGCAGCAGCCAACGTGTTGTCAAACTTTGACAGCAACAAGGCAGTATTAGCCGGCCAGACCGTCTACGTTGTGTAAAAAACCTACACAGTAACAAATTAACAAAACAAAAAGGGGGCCTAAAAACCCCCTTTCTTCTTATTTTCAGTTTTTTTGCCACTAAGCAAGTCTAAGCTATTTAAGGGGGCAAAAAACCTGGTAAAAGTGGCTATTGCGCTTATAGTGTAGCACAAGCGTGGTTATGCGCCTTAAATTAAAATATTAGCAGCCCCCAAATAGGCCTAGTAGCTTCTTTAGTTAAAAATATAAAAACTAATCATCTCAATAACCCTGCAATGAAACTGGAAATCAACAAATCAAGCATCATTATTTTAGCAGTGCTTCTGGCAATTCTTATTGCAGGAACTTATGTTGCCTTTTGGGTTGTTCACAAAAGAGTTGAATACCCGCCGAATTACTTTGTCTGCAATGGCCAGACAGTTCCATTCAGGGCAAACATAACCAACTGCTCTTTGTTCAACGTAGATCCTGATAACGAAACGCTTGCTGGCGTGCTTGCAAATCCCACAGCCAAGCAAATTGCAATACTTGTTGACCCCAACGGCACAGCTGAAGTAGGCCTGGCCGCATTTGATATTTACAAGATTTACAAATCTCTTGAACCGCAAACTAACATTGTGGCAGGCATAGCATACACATATCACTGGCCTGAGCAGCCGCTTATTCCGAATATATCATCAATTGACTCTGCAACATTTATTAGTCCGGTAATCTGGCTCAGGTTAAACCAAAGCGAAAATTCAATAACAGTTGACGGCCCGAAAATCTATGTAAATGCAAACACCACAGATGATTTGGATGCTGCCGCCTGCTTAATTTCAATTAACCTTATTAAAAAAGTAATGGGATGTTAGAAATATGGCAAGATTTGATGTTCTTCTTGAAAGAAAGCTTACTGAGCCTGAGTTAAACCGCTTGCACACTTCGCTTGATATTTTAGGCGAGATTGCAATTATTGAAATTCCAAAAGAGCTTCTTAAAAAAGAAAAAATAATCGGGAAAGCTGTTTTGGAGGCAAATCCGCAGATAAGGGCGGTTTTCAGAAAAGCTTCAGCAGTCCGAGGAGAATTCAGGACAAGAAAATTAAAGCGAATCGCAGGCAAAGGCGGCACTTTAACTATTTACAGGGAGAACACCTGTGTTTTTAAATTTGATGCGGGGAAAGTTTTCTTCACCCCCCGAATGAGCACAGAGCGTTTCAGAGTCGCGAAGCAGGTTAAAAAAGGAGAAGCTGTTTTGGATATGTTTGCGGGCGTAGGGCCGTTCGCAATTTCAATTGCAAAACTCTGCCCAGAAGTTTCAGTTGTCTATGCAATTGACTCAAACTCTTTTGCAGTAAAATACTTGGAGGAAAGCGCTGCAATGAACAGGCTTTCGCACAAAATACAGGCGTTTACAGGCGATGCAGCAGCTGTTGTAAGGCGCTTTTTAGCTGGAAAGGCAGACAGGGTTATAATGAATCTTCCTAAAACAAACAAAACATTTTTCAAAGATGCGCTTCTTGCATTAAAATCAAAAGGAATTATTCATTTTTACACATTTGCCTCAACAGAAAAAGAAGTAAAAAGCCTTGTCAAGAGATCTTTGAAGAAGTGCAGGTATAAAATTTTGGAAGTCCGGAAAGTAAGGCCATATGCCCCCAGGATCTGGAATTTTGCAGCTGACATAAAAGTAGAGAGAAAAGTTAATAAATAGCGCATTATTATTTTTCTGCAGGTGGGAAATGGATAAAACAACCATAATTTCAATTGCTTTTATGCTCGCAGTAGTTTCTTTTGCCCAGATTGCTCACGCAGGGACTGTCCTATCAGTAACTGACGCGGTAAATATAAACGGTTCAATTGGGCTTTATTTGAAAAATGAGCTTGGCATAACAATTAAGACAGACAGCACAAAAGAAACCGTAAATGTCGTGACTTTTTTTATAAATGGCAGCAACACAACAATTGATGTGGCCAGATCAGCCTCAGAGCTTCCAAAAGGCCTTGTAAAACTCGTAGTGCTGAATGCTGCATGGCCATCAGGCGGACATTACAACGTAAATATCACTTACAGGGACGCAGGCGGAGGATTTTACCCAGAGGAGCATTATGTATTTTTTGCAAAACCGCCACTTATTTTAACAGGCTCATCAACAAACCCAACGCGGGTTTTGTCAAATAATACAAAAATAATCTACACCACCAAGCTCACTGCTGCAGGGGAAGCAGATGTTTCAAATATCAATTTTGAGCTTCTTGCAAACCCGAAGTACTATACTCTTTCAGGCACCAACAGCCCTGGTGCGCTCAGCAAAGGCGCAAATTCAGACATTGTCTTGACTTTTGAAAGGGACGGCCAGTCTTTCCCTGACACTGTTGTCTACACAACAGTCTTCGTTCCGATGAAATTCACTTACAAGACAATGGGCTTTGAATCAAGCCAGACATTCAATGACAGCTTTGTTCTTTTCAGCTCCTCAAGCAGCGTAAGCCTTTTGCCAAAGATGAATGCAAGAATAGCAGTTCCTGAATACGCAGAAAAGGGCAATAGTGTTTCAATCCCGATTTATATCTGGAACTCAAATGTCGGAGGCCACTCAGGCTGCAGCGTTAATGCAACTTTAGCTGCAAGCAGTTCTGATCTGTCAATTCCTATAAGCACCATACTGCCGGGCACAGAATTTAAGGGAAGAATTGATGAGCCTGAAGAGCCTGCAATTAATTTCACTGTTAATATTGCAAATTCAACTGCAAGCGGCGATTATAAGCTAACTCTTACAACATCATACCAGGACTGCGAATGGAAGAGCTATGATTCTTTTGTCAAGACAGAAACACTTTCTGTAAAGAAAGCAGGCGAAGCTGTTATAACCCCGCCTCCTGCAAAAGAAGAGGAAAAGAAGCCAGTAGAGCACATAGTTAATCTTTCAGGCACAGAGCAAAAAGAATCAAAAGGAATGCCTGCAATATTCACAACATTAGTTGCGGTTACAGGGGTAATTCTGCTGTTTATTGTAATTTATTTCCTGGAATTAAGGAGTAGAACCGTATTTTAGAAATACCTAATTTTTCAAACGCCAAAAGAGTTTCAGTCATTTTATATAATGCGCATCACCGCACTTGTGTTTCACTTTCAGCGCACGAGCTTGTTTTCCCACCGCAAACTTTGTTTGCGGGTAGTGGAACGAAGTTCCACCTGAGGTTTTTTGCCCCTACATAGCTTAGGCTTGCTTAGTGGCAAAAAAGCTGTTACCAAGGGACTTTTTTTAACCCTAGCTTGTAGCTGCCATAATTAGTTACAAGATGCACAAGCGGTGTTAAAATAAAGATAATTAGCACAAACTCCATTCGCGGGATTTTCACAAGGCTTGACAGCAAAGTTGCTCCAATGAGGAAATCAATCTGGTCCCATGGGAAGAATTTCTCTCCGCGGCCATACCCCAACCTTCTTTTCACAAAGCTTTTTATTGAATCGCCCGATATGGCACCAAGCGCCATTAAAAAAGCCAGCATAACATTTCCCTGAAAAATCCCTATTCCAGCTCCAACGCCTATGCCAAATAGCACACCCCTAAAAGTTTTGCCGTCCCCCAAAATTCTTTTTCCGTCGCTCCAGTTTTTGTAGAAATCCAAGGGAAAGCCGCCGCCGAAAATAATCGGCATTCCATTTGCAAAATATGCAGGCAAGTAGTAATAAACCGCCCCCAATATTAATGCTATAATTCCGCTTTCCATTAGTTCCAATAATTCAATGCCTTATAAATATAATAGTTTCCGCAAAGCAAATATATTCAATATAATCATAAACTCACGCTTATTACGCTTATCACACTTATGGCAACCCATATAACAAAAACAAAGTCCGTCTGCCCCGAATGCTCGGAAATACTTGACGCTGAAATCTTTGAGGACAGCGGAAAGGTTTTCATAAAGAAAACCTGCCCAAAGCACGGTGAATTTTCTGATTTGTATTACGGTGATTACGGGCTTTACAAAAAAATAATGCAGCGCGCAGATGACGGGAAGGGAATCCAAAACCCAAATACCAAAGAACAAAATCCAGTCTGCCCAAAAGACTGCGGGCTTTGCAACATACACACGAGCCACACTGCCCTGGGAAACGTTGTTGTAACAAACCGCTGCGACTTGGCGTGCTTTTACTGCTTCTTCTATGCAAAGGCAATGGGCTATGTTTATGAGCCAACCCTTGCCCAGGTAAGAAATATGCTCCGCGTTATGAGGGAAGAAAAGCCGGTTGGTGCAAATGCAGTCCAGCTTACAGGCGGGGAGCCGACAATGCGGCCTGAACTTCTTGAAATAATAAAAATTGCAAAAGAGGAAGGCTATGACCATATTCAATTAAACACAAACGGGATAAAGCTCTCTACTGTCCCTGATTTGGCGCAAAAAGTCCGCACAGCAGGCGTAA
>CAYNXO010000031.1:3508-7896 GCA_964401205.1 Candidatus Undinarchaeota archaeon | reverse complement strand
TAAGGGGCTCAGGTCGCTCGGGCTCACGCCCTCGCTTGGGGAGCTGAGATTTTTATTATTTTCCACAGCCCCTCAAGGGCGCGAAGCGCCCGACCTCAGCCCCTCACATCCTACGTCCCTTAATTTATTTCATAATTTTAAGCTTATTTATTCCAATAGGAATATTATTGTCAATAAACTATTTAAATCTAATTATTTAATCATACGGCAATGAATTATTTGGAGGATTAAAATGACTGAGAAAAAATTCTTGTACACTAGCGAGTCTGTTACCGAGGGCCACCCGGACAAGGTGTGCGACCAGATTTCAGACACTGTTCTGGACGAGCTGCTTAAGCAGGACAAATATTCAAGAGTTGCGTGCGAGTGCATGGTTGGGATGGGGTTCGTAATCGCAACAGGGGAGATAACAACAAAAGGCTATGTCAATGTTGAAAAGCTTGCGCGCAATGTGATAAGGGATATTGGCTATGACAAGCCAGAGTATGGTTTTGATTACAATACCGTGGGAGTTCTTTCTTCAATTCACGAGCAGTCCTCTGACATTGCGCAGGGAGTAAGAGTGACAGGAACAAAAGAGCAGGGAGCAGGAGACCAGGGAATGATGCTTGGCTATGCCTCAAGCGAAACCCCTGAACTCATGCCGTTTCCAATAGCAATGGCACACAAGCTTGCAATGAAGCTTTCAGAAGTGCGCAAGAAAAAAACAATTCCTTATTTGAGGCCTGACGGAAAAACACAGGTTACTGCAAGATACAACGATGGAAAGCCGGAATCAATAGAGGCAATTGTTATTGCAGCGCAGCACGACCCTGATGTTGAGCTTGAGGAATTAAGGCTTGACATAAAGGAGAAAGTGATTGAGCCGGTCTGCGGCGAGTACTTGAGCGACAAAACCCAGTACTTTATAAACAATACAGGGCGCTTTGTAATAGGAGGGCCAGTTGCTGATTCAGGGTGCACAGGAAGAAAAATAATTGTTGACACATACGGAAGTGTTGGCGGCCACGGGGGAGGAGCATTCTCAGGAAAGGACCCGACAAAAGTTGACCGCGCAGCTTCCTACATGGCAAGATACGCTGCAAAGAACATTGTTGCAGCAGGGCTTGCTGACAAGTGCGAACTGCAGGTTTCATATGCAATTGCAAGCAAGGAGCCCTTGTCCCTTGCAATAAACACACACGGGACAAACAAGGTTGAGGTCTCAAAAATAAGGGAGCTCGCATTAAAGCACTTCAACTGGAATCCCGGGATGATACTGCAGCAGCTTGACCTGCTCAGGCCGATTTACAGAAAGACAGCAGCATACGGCCACTTTGGAAGAAACGAGCCTGACTTTACATGGGAAAGGACTGACTTGGCAGAAACTCTGGCAAGGGAAGCTGGGATAAAGTAAAAGATTAAAGCCTTCTTGGCACAGGTTTGATATTCTTGTATGCAAACCTGTAATATACCAGAAGCAGCGCAGCTGCTGTAACAAAAGCAATAAGGAGCATTGCATTTGTGTAAAAAGAGAGTGTTCTTCTGCTTTCAGCCGGCATTGCCTTTATTCTGCTTTCAAGGTCTGAGTAAATTTTTGCCTCATTTGCAAAAATCAGCGCAGAATTAAGCGCAGAGAAGTCGTTATCCCTTTTTGCATAATAAAGGTTGAGTATTGCCTGGTCCTTGTACAATTTCGCCCAAGGAGAATTCCCTTCATTTACCCTGCTTATTCTTGACTGGACATAATCAGCGTAATTCTCAAAAGTTTTTGTGCTTAAATCGCGCTGCGCCTCTATTCTTGTATGCACAAGCTCGCTGTCAATGTAAGCAGCGATGTGCCAGCCATTTGAAAATTCCTTTTGCGCTGTTTTTTCAAGCCATGCAGAGCCCTGCGGCGGTTCTGCAGTATAGCCGGCGATTATTTTTCCAACAGTAAGCAGGGATGCCCTGCTCTCCTCCTTAAAGATGCTGCTATCAAAAACTTTGTAGGACTGTGATTCTTTTGCGATGTCATAAAGCGAAGAAGCTATGTTTGACCACGCTTTTACAAGCGCAACCGCGTAAAACATGTCTGCTGTGCTGTTAAGAGACTCATACTGCACTTCTGCCTGTGCCAGCCTGTTCTGGCTCGCAGAAACCCATTCATAAGCTCCTGTGTCATTTGCATAAAACTGGATGTCTGAAAGTTTTTTCTTTGCCTCAGTCAAATTATCAAACGCTTCTTTGCTTAGCTCATCCAGGAAATTTTTCCGGTCAGAATCTTTTTCAAGGGAAGAGAAATCCATAACTTCCATTGCAGTCTGGGAGAAAACCCATGAGCGGAAAGCATGGTTTGCTGCGCCGTATAAATAATTCAGCTTAAGTGCTTTTTGCGCGCTTTTGTATTCGCTTTCGCTCTGCTTCAGGGCTTCAATTATTCCCTCAATATATTCGCTCTTGAAATTTCCTGCTGCGAACTGCGCCTCTGCTTTTGAAAGGCTTTTTGAAGCGTCATCAATGCCTGTTTCTGCTACTTTGGCAAAAATCTCTGTGCTTTGTGCTGTGCTTGAAACAGGGAGTTTTGCCCCCTCTTCTGAAATTTCAGAAACAGTTATGTTTTTCAGCCCAATCATGAAATCATCAACTTCCCTGATATTGGAAACCTGCAAAACAGTAAGATTCCAGTTCTCTTTTGCATAGCGTGTTATGTTGGTGTATTCAACAACGCTTTTTACATTTGTAAGCCCAGGCAGCTGGTTTGTTTCTTTTTCAATCATTTTTGCCTGCATTTCCTGGCCTTTTGGGATAAGGAAATACTTGTATCCGCTCTCAGCAACTGCCTGCGCCTTTTCAAGTATTGAGCCGACAGGGCCGATTGAGCCGTCAGGCTGTATTGTGCCAGTCATTGAAGTGTCATTCCGCAGGGGATTGTTTTCAAGCAGGGAAATCAGCAGGGAAGTCATTGCAGCGCCTGCTGAGCCTCCATCTACAATTGAAGCACTTGCCCTGAACGTAATTATCACATCTTTATTGCTAAGGTTCACGCCTGTAAAATTTTGTGCAACAGAATACGCAACCCTCTCTGAATTCTGCGTTTGTATCCCTGCAAAAGGCTCTGTGTTGAGCAGGATTCTTCCTTTTCCTGGAATAAGCTCAATTTCAAGCTCAGTGAGGACTCCCACGCCTTCATTAGTGACTGCAGGGGCATGTATTTTTGCAATAGGGGCTGATTCTGCCTTTGCCAATGATGCAACTGCTATGAATATCAGAACGCAGATAATTAAACTCAATTTTGGGCGATCCATATTTTATGCTATACGATTGTTCGCTATTTAAAATAATATGGTGGACCGACAGGGAATTGAACCCTGAGTCTCCGCCTTGCGAAGGCGGCGTCTTACCATTCGACTATCGGCCCGTATTTCAACAAACTATATATTTTATAGAATTTAAACCCCTCGTTATGACTGAACTTGTTTTTTTAGGCAGCGGCGGCGGAAGGTTTATGCTCACTACGCAAGTCAGGGCAACAGGCGGATTCAGAATAAATACAGAGAATTTCAAGATTCATGTTGACCCCGGGGCAGGGGCGCTTGTGCGGAGCATCCAGCACAGGCAAAACCCACAGAAGCTCAACTGCATAATTGTCACTCACGCTCATCCGGACCACGCAACAGATACAGCTCCCTTGATAGAAGCAATGTGCAGGGGAATGACAAAGGAAAAAGGGGCGCTCATTGTTGCAGGGTCAATAATAAATTCAAAAGGCGGTGTAGGCCCTGTTATGGGAAATTATCATTATTCAAAGCCGAAAAAGGCAATTACTGCAAAAGCAGGCGAGGTTATTGAGCTTGAGGAGAATGGCGAAAAATTAATTGTTGAAACATTAAAGTGCCAGCACTCAGATGAATCAGCATTCGGGGTTAAGCTGAAATTCAGTGCAATGACAATCGGCTACACAAGCGACACTGAATATTTCAATGAATTGCCTGAACTTTACAAGGGCTGCGACATTTTAATCATGAACACAACAAGGCCTGATGGCGAAAAAATAAGGCATCACCTGTGCCTTGATGACGCAGTTAAGATATTGAAAATAGCAAAGCCAAAGCTTGCCATACTGGCTCACATTGGAATGAAATTCTGGCGTGCAGGAATCGGAGGGGAAGTTGAGAAGCTTGAAAGGGTAACTGGCGTAAAAACAATTGCTGCAGAAGACGGGCTTAAAATTAATGTTGAAGAAACTTTAAATAAAATAATACAAAGTTCGTTGAACAAGTTTGGGAAATAAATTAAGGCTTGTCGCTAGTAGCTTGTTAAGGAACAGCAGTTCCTTAACGCACGCGAAACCTATGGTTTCGCGTTGTGTAGCTAGTAGCACTAAGGCGACAAGCGACGAGCCACAAGCTACAAGCTGAACCAATTTC
>CAYNXO010000031.1:0-3498 GCA_964401205.1 Candidatus Undinarchaeota archaeon | reverse complement strand
GAAGCGTAAGCGTAGAGCAACTTAACGGAATAAAATGAAACCAAAATCGCAATTAAGGTCTGAATTTCTTGAAAAGCGGAATAAATTGAGCGCCGCTGAATTGAACGAGAAAAGCTCTGCAATTGCCCTGAAGCTTCTGGCAAGCAGCGAATTCAAAAGCGCAAAAGCAATTTTTTGCTATGTTTCTTTCAATTCAGAGGTTGAAACGCATTTTTTCATAAAAGAGTCGCTGAAACTCGGGAAAAAAGTTGCTGTTCCGCATGTTGACTTCAAATATGAAAAAATGATGCCTTCATTAATTAAAAATTTTGAAAGGGATTTGGAAAAAACCAGAATCGGCATACTGGAGCCAAAAGAATTTGCAATAAACCCTGTTGAGCCAGAGGAAATTGACTTAATAATTGTCCCTGGCGTTGTGTTTGACCTGCACGGCCACAGGGTTGGAAGCGGAAAGGGCTATTATGACAAGTTTCTTGAAAAAATACATTCAGGTGCAAAGCTGATTGGCATTGCATTTGACCTGCAAATACTCGGCAAAATCGCAAAAGAAGAGCATGATATTAAAATGCATAAAATTATTACTGAAAAGAGAGTAATTAACTGTGAATAGATATGGAAAAATTAAAACTCGGCGTTTTGGCATCAACAAAGGGAACTGACCTGCAGGCAATCATAGACGCAGTCAGGGACGGCAAATTAAATGCCGAAATATGCTGTGTAATTTCCAACAAGGAGGATGCCTATGCACTTGAGCGTGCAAGAAACCACGGCATAGAAGCTGTTTTTATCAGCCCAAAAGGGAAAACACGGGAAGAATTTGACAAAGAAATTGCAAAAGAGCTTGAAAAGCGCGGAGTCCGGCTTGTTTGCCTGATTGGATACATGAGAATTGTTTCAGAATGGTTTGTTGCTAAATACAGGAACAGGATTATGAATGTCCATCCCTCACTTCTCCCGAAATTTGCAGGCGGAATGGACACAAACGTCCATGAGGAAGTGCTGAAAGCAGGCGAGAAAGAAACAGGCTGCACAATTCATTTTGTCACAGAGGAAGTTGATTCCGGCCCTATAATAATCCAGAAAAAAGTTCCGGTACTTCCAAATGACACCCCTGATACTTTGAAAGAGAGAGTTCAGGCAGCTGAAAAAATAGCTTATGTTGAAGCAATACAGATGTTTATTGACGGGAAATTAAAGCTGCATTAAAAATTATTTAATTGATATCCATGGATTATAAGGCATCAGTTGATTATTTGGACAGCTTGGAGCAGTTCGGCTCAAAGCTCGGGCTTGAGCGCATAAAGCTGCTGCTCAAAAAAATGGGAAATCCTGAAAACGGGCTGAAAGTTTTTCATGTTGCCGGCACAAACGGGAAAGGCTCTGCCTGCGCGATGATTTCCTCAATTTTGCAGCAGGCAGGCTGCAAAGTCGGGCTGTACACAAGCCCGCACCTCGTTGACTTCAAAGAGCGCTTTTTAATTAATAGGGCAAAAATTTCTGAAACGGATTTTTCAAGGTTAGTTGAAAAAATCAGGCCACTGGCTGATGAAGTTTCAGGAGAATTAAGCGCAGTAACTTATTTTGAATTCACAACAGCGCTTGCTTTCCAGTATTTTAAGGAGCAGAAAGTTGATTATGCTGTTGTTGAAGTCGGGCTTGGTGGCAGGCTTGATGCAACAAACGCAATTGAAAAACCGCTTGTTTCTGTTATAACAAATATTGATTTGGAGCACACAAATGAGCTTGGTGATACAATTGAAAAAATCGCGTTTGAGAAAGCAGGAATAATAAAGGAAAAAACACCGGTTGTAACAGCAGCAGCTGAAACTGCTGTTAAGGTTTTTGAAAAAATCTGCACTGAAAAGCGCGCGCCTTTGATTCAAATTAGAATCCCTTATAATGCCAAAATCGGGCTTAGGGGTGATTTCCAAAAAATAAATGCTGCTGTTGCAGCCGAAGCTGTTAGGCAGTCAAAAATTCCTGTTAAGAAAGAGGAAATCACAGCAGGAATTGAAAAAGTCTACTGGCCGGGCCGCCTTGATTTGAGGGGCGTTAATGGAAAAAATATTCTGCTTGACTGCGCGCATAATTCTGCATGTGTCCGCGCTATTTTGCCTGCAATTAAAAAAATCGGCTATAACAAATTAATCCTAGTTGCCGGGATTATGAAGGACAAGGATTACGGGAAAATGCTTGAATTGCTCTCCAGCGTTTCAGATAAAATAATTTTGACAAAGCCAAAAATCGAGCGCAGCCAAAACCCTGAAATTTTAAGCGAATTTGTTAAAAATAAAGATGAGGTAATTTTTGATGTTGCTGATGCGGTTGATTATGCATTCAAAACTGCTGAAAAAAATGATTTAATCCTGATTACCGGCTCAATGTACTTGCTTGGAGAAGCAATGGATAATTTAAAATTAAAAGTTTTTTAAATCCAGTGCATTTTCTATAACTCGGGCTACTTCTTTGCAGTCTTTTATGCCAATCTTTGCCTGAGCCATCATCTTTTTGGCCAGAATTCTGTACTGCGTTAAATTTCCGATTACTAAAACATCTGTCTCTGGTTTCGCGCAATTAACAGTCCCTGCTAACACAGCAACATCCCCTCCAGCAGCCAGCATTTCCTGCTTTAAAATATTTGCAACAGCACTCCTGACTTTATAAATGCGGAGAAGCCGGAATTTTGTTTTCGGCAGCATTATTTCTGTTCCTTCTTTGCATACTCCGATCTCATTCATAACCTGCTCTGCAATATCTTCATTGATAAGTTCAGATTTCATGGTAAAAATGATTCCCTTAATTCAGGCTAAAAATTTTGCGCCTTTGCGGGATACTCACAGCTACCCTCATAGGTTCTTCAGGCGGCATTTTTGAGCCGCGCAGCCACCATACAGAGCCATAGAATAACGGGGTGCTTATCATTGTCGCGAGAGCTTTAAACAGGAAGTAGGTGAGTGCAATACTTGCCGTAAATGCAAAATCGCCTCTGTAAAACGCGATGAACATGAACAGGAATGTGTCAATAAACGCCCCTGAAATAGTTGCTGCATTGTACCTCAGCCAGGCAAATTTTCCATGGGTTCCCTGTTTTATCTTATTGAAAGCCCAAATTGTGTAGAGCTGATTTATTAAAAATGCAGTTATGCTCCCGATTATTATGCGCAGAGTTGTGCTGAAAATTGCGTTATAGTGCGCTGTAAATCCGGGAAAAATTTCGCGCGGCCCTTGTGGGAGCCAAAGAGAAACTAAAACCAGTATGAAAACTGCAATCATGGCTGTTACTGCAGAAAGAACGTATTTTCTCGGCAAAATCGGGCCGTATACTTCATTAACAGCGCTCAAGACAACATAAGTAATTGGCAGGGAAAGTATTGCAACACTAAGCCCTTTTCCAAAAAGCACAGTGAGCTTTCCGCCTATTAAATTTGCAGAAATTATTGCCGCAACATAAAGCGCGAGAAAAATGCTTGTTTTTTCCTCAACAGTTAATTTCATGAT
>CAYNXO010000030.1:2467-7953 GCA_964401205.1 Candidatus Undinarchaeota archaeon | reverse complement strand
TCATTACCCATTACCGCTAAGCGGTATTGAGTTTTGAGTAATGAGTTATGAGTAACTAATTTCACAGATTATGGCCATAGTAACTTTTGAAACGTTAAGGGAAGTCCAGAGAAAGGAGAAAAAAACAGAAAAGCTGGCAGAGCTGAGCGATGAGTTTTACGCCGAGGCAATGCAGTATTTTGAGCGCTCTGCAAAAAATGATTTGAATGAAGCAAGAAACGGGCGGAGCATTTTTGACGATATTGTTGACAAAAGGGAGAAAAAAATATTAAACCATGCACTGCAGTCAGTCCGCCTGAGGGAAAGGGCTGATTTGCGCGGAATGACAACAAATGAAAGGGAATTTTTCAGCAAATTAGTTGATTCAATAAAGGAATTCAGGGAAAGCGTGGATGCGAACAGCGGGAAAATAGAGATGAAGGAAATTGGAAAAACAAAAGAAGAAGTGCCTATTGAAAGGGAAAATCCGCTTGAAAATCCTGATTTTATAAAAATAAAAGTTCTTGAGGACGTCCCTGAAATTGTCGGCATTGATATGAATGATTACGGCCCGTTCAAGAAAGGAGAAATTGCCCGGCTGCCGCGGGAAAATGCAGAACTTTTTGTAAACAAGGGAAAGGCAGAGAGGGTTTAAGCAATATTTATAAGGAGTTTGCCTCATATTACCTGAACTAATCACATGATACTTCCGAAAACAATTAACATGTTCTGCAAGTGGTGCAAGAAGCACACTCCGCACACAGTTGAGCATGTAAAAAAACATACAAAAAGGACTCTTGCAATAGGGCAGAGGCGCTTTGACAGGAAAATGAAGGGCTACGGCTCTTTCCCTAAGCCAAAGCCAGAAGGCAAAAAGCCCACGCAGCGCCAGGATTTAAGATACAGGTGCAAGGAGTGCAAGCACGCTGAAACCCGCTCAAAAACGTACAGGGTAAAAAAGTTTGAGATGAAGGAATAATATTTTGTGAAATAAATTAAGAGTACCGAGTAACGCGTATACGCGGTACGCGCGTACTTGCATACGCGGTACTTAACCAATTTAACAGATATTTATGAATTCAATGGAGCCAAAACAAAAAATAATTTATCCAGATCAGGAAGAGCTTGTAGTCGCTACAATAACCCGGGTGCAGAATTACGGAGCTTTTGCGAAACTGGATGAATATGCCGGCTGCGAGGGAATGATACATATTTCCGAGATAAGCAGCAGGTGGATTAAGAACATAAATGATCATGTGAGGGAGGGCCAGAAAGTTGTCCTGAAAGTTCTCCGTGTCGATGCGGAAAAAGGGCACATTGAACTAAGCCTGAAAAGCGTAAAAGCCGCTCAGAGAAAAGAAGTTCTTGACCAGCACAAAAAAGAGCAGCGCGCAAGAAAGTTAATTGAGCTTACGGCAAACAAATTAAAAGAAACTGAAAAAGCTGAAGAGATTGTCCAGGGCCTGTATGCGAAATTTGACTCCCCCTATAAAGTTTTAGAGCTGACTTTGACTGAAGGGGAGAAAGCTTTTGAAGGGCTGAAAATTTCTGACGAGTGGAAAGAAGCGCTTGTGAAAACTGCAAAGGAATACATTGAGCCGCCGAGGGTTTACATAAAGGCGAACCTTGAGATAGAAAGCAGGGCATCAAACGGGATTGAAATAATCCGGGACTCGCTAACAAAAGCGAAAAAAGAAAAGCTCCCGAAGGATGTTGAGCTTGAGATAAAATATCTCGGCGCGCCGAAATACAGCATTGAGCTTTCTGCGCCGAATTACAAAATAGCAGAGCAGGTTTTCGGCAAAATCACTGATAATATTGCTTCTGAACTTAAAAAAGGCGCTGGAAGCGTAAAGATAAATAGGTGAAATAAATTAAGGGCTATGAGCAATGAGCCGTGGGCGGTGGGCGTTTGCCCAAGGCTCAAAGCCCAATGCCCATAGCTGAACCAATTTAACAGATTAAAATGGCAAAAATATTGAAGTGCAAAAAATGCGAATTGTACACATTAAAGAAATTATGCCCTGAATGCGGCTCTGAAACAGCCGGAGCAGAGCCTGCAAAATTTTCAGCAGATGACAAGTACGGAAAATATCGCAGATTATATAAGAAACAAAATGCTATTCCTGCCTAGAATATGGATACATTTCTAAAATACATTGGCCCGAAGCCGAAATTAAAGAATCCTATTTTAATTGAAGGACTTCCTGGATACGGCCAAGTGGGAAGATTAGTTGCAGAGCACATTATAAAAGAATTGAAAGGAAAGGAATTTGCTGAATTGTACAGCGCACATTTCCCGCCGCAGGTTATGATAAAGCCAGACGGCATTGTTGACATGATAACAAACAATTTCTTCGCAATAAAAGGCAGGGGCTCAAGGGACATTATTGTTGTTGTAGGAGAGGCCCAGGCGGCAACAATAACAGGGCAGTACGAAATCTGCAACAAGATTCTTGATGTTGCTGAGGAATTCAAGGTAAAGGATGTAGTTACAATAGGCGGATATGCGACAGGAAAGCTGCTGAAAGAGCCGAAAGTTTACGGCGCAGCAACAGGGGAAAAGGGAATAAAAGATTTTGAAAAATATGGAGTGAGCTTCAAGAGCGCGCCAGGCGAGATACGCGGCGGAATTATAGGGGCGTCCGGGCTGCTTGTTGGGTTGAGCCAGCTGAGGAACATAAGCGCAGTCTGCCTTATGGGCGAGACTCCCGGTCATCCTTTGCTGATTGATGCAAAAGCGGCAGAGGCAATAATTACCATTTTAGCCAAATACCTGAAGGCTAATATTCCAATGGGCGAACTGGACAAGAGGGCAAAAGAGCTTGAAAAATTCAGGACTGGGCTTGAGAGAATGATGAGAAAGCTCAGCCAGCAGGAAGTGGAAAAGGAAAAGGAGCTCGCTGCAAAGGAAGAAGAAAAAGTTAAGTATATTGGGTAAGTACTAGTTTTTGAAATAAATTAACGCAACTCAAAACCCAAAACTCATAACCCATAACCGCTAAGTAAATAATAGGCGGTATTGAGTTTTGAGTAATGAGTTATGAGTAACAACATGAAACTCTTTGCTGACCTGCACATTCATTCGCGATTTAGCCGCGCGTGCAGCTCTGGCTTGACTATTGAAAATATTGAATTCTGGGCAAGGAAAAAGGGCCTTGGGCTTCTTGGAACAGGCGATTTCACGCATCCTGAATGGCTAAAAGAATTGAAAAGGGAGCTGAAGGAAGGAGAAGAAGGAATTTACAAAAGCAAAAACGGATTTCCTTTTGTTTTGCAGACAGAGATTGCAAATATCTATACTCAGGCAGGAAGGGGGAGAAAGATACACAATGTAATTCTCGCACCGAGCTTTGAAATTGTTGAACAGATAACTGAATTTCTCCTGACAAAAGGAAGGATTGACTATGACGGCAGGCCGATTTTCGGATTCAGCTGCATTGAGCTTGCAGAAAGGCTGAAGGAAATTTCAAAGGACATTGAAATTATCCCTGCGCACGCATGGACACCCTGGTTTTCAATTTTTGGCAGCATGAGCGGCTTTGATTCTGTTGAGGAATGCTTCGGAGACATGGCAAAGGAAATTTTTGCCTTGGAAACAGGGCTGAGCTCTGACCCTGCAATGAACTGGCGGCTTTCAAAATTAGACAGGTTCACTTTAGTTTCAAATTCTGACAGCCACAGCTACTGGCCGTGGAGAATTGGAAGGGAGTGCAATATCCTGGATATTGAATTGAACTACAAAAATTTGATAAAAGCCATAAGAACAGGAGAAGGATTCCTTGGAACAGTTGAAGTCAACCCTAATTATGGCAAGTATCATCTTGACGGCCACAGGCTATGCAATGTCTGCTTCACTCCAAAGGAATCGCTTAAGAATAAAAATATCTGCCCCAAGTGCGGCCGCAATCTGACAATTGGAGTTTTGCACAGGATAGAGGAGCTTGCTGACAGGCCAGAGGGGTTCAGGCCAAAGGGAAAGCCGGATTATTACAGCCTTATTCCGCTTTCGGAAATTATTTCAGCTTATCTCGGGGTTTCACAGCCGTATTCAAAAAAAGTAATGGAAATTTATGAGAGCATGATTAAAAATTTCGGGAATGAGTTTAATATTTTGATGGATGCGCCTGAAAGCGAGCTGAAAAAAACAATTGGTGAAAAGCTTGCGCATCTCATTATTAAAAACAGGGAAGGCAAAATTGAAATAAAGCCGGGTTATGACGGGGTTTATGGAGTTGCCCTTATAGGGCAAGCTGAAGGAACATCCAAGCAGGAGAAAAAACAGAAAAGCCTTGCAGAGTTTTAAATAATTTAGCCGCAAATTTCCTTATCCAAAGTAGCAACAAATTTCATTGTCCAAGCAATCACTATATCCTGACCCAAGAGAAGTGCCGCCCTGCCTCTCGCAAACATTTTCAGCTTTGCAAGTTCCTTCTTCGTCTTTACAGGTCATAATGTTTCCTCCGCCGCCCCCGCCGCCTGAAGCAAATGCATCGCGGCACTCCTGAACCTGAGATGCTGTCCCTGTTATGCCCATTTTGCTTGTTGTTGATTCAAGGTCCCTGTAATGGTACTCTGCATGGACATTTATCCTGCAAAAGTCTTTTGTAAAAGTGCCCAAGTGGCCGTAATACTGCAGCTTTAGTATCTTGAATGCTTCTTGTGAGCCTGCTGAGAGGGAAATTTCACTTGAATGTGCTTTGTCAAACATCAGTTTTCTGCTAGTGACATAGGCTTCCTTGTTCGCTAATGTAAATGTGCAGGGCCCTACTGTTGTTATGTTTACTGAAGTGAGATTCCCGTTTCCCTCTGCGCCGGCAACGCCTGTCCCGAGGTTCTTGAACTTTACGCGGACATCAAAATTATGCTGCGAATCTATGTCTGTGCTTATAATTACAGGCTCATTCTGGAGCGGCTCAAGCAAAACCTGAACAGGGCCTGCAGAAGGGTTGTTCTCCCCTTTTCCGGAAAGCTTTCCGCCGGTTTTTGCAGCTTCATTGTCGCTAACCAGGTAAATTGAAGCCCATCCCTCGCCTGTGTAATCATATTCAACTGCAATCGCTAAAACTGATTCCCTTGGGTCGCAGCCTGCCTTAAGCCGCCACTGCAAAGGTATTGAATCGCCTGCACTGCAAATGTCAAGCCTTGGGGGGTAAAGTGTTTTCAGTTCAATATTATTTGAAGAAGTAACTGCAAAACCAGGATTGCTCCACACATATGCTTTTGCATTTTTTGCAGCAGACATTCCCTTGTTCTGGACTTCTGCTGTCAGAAGGACTTCGTCGCCAACAGGGATTAAATTGTAGGAAGGCGCAAAGCGGCTGAAAACAATTCCGTGTGTCTGGTCAACAACAACAGGGCACTGCTTTGCCCCGCAGCCGGAAAATGAAACAACTAAAACAATAATTGCAGTAAATATGAGAATCAAAACAATTGCTGGAATGTTTTTCTTGATATCCATCAGGTTAATCATTCAAAATACTTACAGTTGCTGAGCTGTCAAGCGA
>CAYNXO010000030.1:0-2457 GCA_964401205.1 Candidatus Undinarchaeota archaeon | reverse complement strand
TAAAGGTTGCAACGTCCTGTATCTGGATTGCGCCTAGCTTTGTCTGGAAGCGGGCATCAACATCCTTGTACTGGTTTGTGAGGCCGAGCAGCTGCAGCTCGCCTGTGTCAGTTATGATAAGGCAGTTGTTGGCATCAGTATCAAAGTCCCCTTTATCGGATACTTTTACAAAATTTGGATCATAGCAAAGCTTTATTTCCTTAAGCTGTTTGTTATCAACAAACCCTCCGCCGCTGTTCCTTATTGAAAGGCCGACTGTAAATTCTTCCTGGTAAGTATTTGGGTCTCCGTTAATCAGAATCGGAGGCTGCGGGACATTTATTGAAAGCGAAAGAGGGGCAGGATTGCTTATCAGGTTCATCGGCGGAACTGAAACGCTCCCGCCTTTTTCTTTCCAGTTTTCATATGTTGTGAAGAAAACATCCCTTGCTGCTTTTGTTGCATAATCATAGCTAAGGCGCGCTGAAAAAGTCTGGGAAGTCCTTCCTGCGGGAAAATCAGTTTTCTTTGTGAAAAGAGTTATGTCAAATTCCTTGCTCTCACCTGCAATCCCCATTTCAGAGTCCGGCTTTTTAAGGGTGAATGAATCGTCAGAAAGGTCGTAATTGCAGGTATAAACTGCTCCTGATGGCAGCCCTGAGCTTGTGCCTTCATTCACAGAGCCGCAGTTAAAGAGCTTGACATTTGCATTAGCTGCAGTTTCGTATCCAAAATTCTGAACAGTCAGGTAGAAATTAATCGGAGTGCCTGCGCTTATTGAAGGAGCAATCGGGTTGAAATCAGTAATAATTGCACCTGGATAGCCTGAGTGCAGGTCTGTTGTTTTTGAAGCGCACCCTGAGATAAGCAAAACTGCCGCGAGCGTCAAAATGGGAATTATTCTTTTGTCCATATTAAGATACAATATTTTTGCGGGCTTTTATACTTTTGTGAAATGGGTTCAGCTAGCAGCTATTAGCTTGCAGCTCGTTAAGGAACAAAGTTCCTTAACGCACACGAAACCTATGGTTTCGTGTTGTGCAGAACGAACTGCTAGCTGCCGGCTGCGAGCTGCAAGCTCGCATTTATTTCACAGCTTTACAGTTATAGCAACAGGGCTTGAGTCAATGTAGTAAGTGTAATCAGCAGAAGCATCAACAACATAAGAAACTGAGCTTGTGCCTGCTTTAATCGGGAATTCGCATTTTATTGAAACTGCCCTGTCCTGGCCAAGTAGTTCAATTTCCCCGCTAGCGGGCAAATCCTTGCATGCAGAAGTTACAGGATAAGTTCCGCCCCCTGATGTGAGCGTTAGCTTGAAATTCCTTATGTTCCCAATAACAGCGCCATTTCCAACATCTGCTATGCTTAAAACAACAACTGCATTAACCTGTTTCTGCGAACTTTTTATTTTAAACGCAGGAAGGGGCTGTATTTCAATAAGCACAGGGCCCTGTGTTGATGTTGAATATGTCTGGAAGGATTCAGGCCCCATTTCATCATACTGTTCCTTTGGGACAACATAGATGTTTGAAGTTGCGCTGCTGGAATAATCATAAGTTGCCCTTGCAATGACTGATTTCAGCTGGTTTGCCGGGACATCAGGGGCTTTCAAAATCCAGCTTGTCACAAATTTCTCGCCTTCAAGGCCCTTTTCAATTACAGGGGGGAGGAGGAAATCTTTTTCCTTAATCGCATCATTGGCCAGTTCAAAATTTGATTTCTGGACTAACTGGGCTTTGATATTTTTTGCAGTATTATCCCCGTTATTCTGGATTACAAAATCAACGCTGAAAGTGTCGCCGATGTCAACCTGTGTTGGAGCGCTAAAAAACGATATTTCAACGCCAGTGCCTGCCGGAAGATTTTGCTCATTTGAAGTGCAGCCTGCTAAGAAAATCAGTAAAATGAGCGCAAGCACAGGGGCTATTCTTTTCATTATAACATAGATAATCTTCCGAGAATATAAATGTAATCAATTTTTATTGAATCGCTTTTATTTCAATGTCCAGAATATCGCTGTCAACCCGGTACCTGTAGCTTGCTGTTGCCCTTAGCTGGCAGGAGGTTGCTGCATTCGGGTCTGCAATCCTCAGGGTGAATGTGTCTGTCAAAGTTGCCTCCTCGCCCTTCACAAGCCTTACCCCTGCATAGGTTTTTGTGAGAGCAACTCCTGTGCTGTCATCTATGCAGGATGATCCGTATCCTGAAATTGCAAGCTCATCAATGCAGTTCAGGCCCTTGTCGCAGTCGCCGAGCGGGCCTGCTTCCGAGCTTTCAACAGTTCCTGGGCCGACATTTGTAATTGTGAAAGTCGCGCGTATGTTAGCCGCCTTTGTTTTCGGGTCCCTTATTATATACGGCTGGTTTGCAACAACTGAAATGTCAAGCGGGCCGAGTGTTGATGAGGAATCCATCTGGAATGCAGATTCTCCCTTTTCGCGCAGTATGTCGCGCGGGACAAAATTAACTGCCCCG
>CAYNXO010000029.1:4511-8289 GCA_964401205.1 Candidatus Undinarchaeota archaeon | reverse complement strand
TTCTCAGCCACTTTTGTCAGCTCCATAGGGAATATGATTTTTGTTGCCTTTCCATCTGCAATATCCTTCAATGCCTTGAGGTAAAGGTAGTTTATTGTTGACTGGCTCAATCCGCCCGCAGCTTCCTCAAGCGCCCTTATGCGTATCTTAGTTGCCTCAGCTTCCTGGACAGCAGCGTTCTTGTAAAGCGCAGCAACTTCCTCTGCTTCCATTGCCTCAACAACGTCATCAGGCGGTGAGATTTGCTGCAATTCAACATCAATTATTTCAATACCCCATCCCTTTGCAAGCACACAGACATCAGCCTTGAGCTTCTTGTTAAGCTCTTCTACCTGCTCATACAATTCCTGCAGTTCCATGCTTCCAACAAGGCTTCTTATTCTTCCCTTCAAATATTCCTCAAGTGCCCGCTTGTAGTCCTCTTCAACCAATAACTCGGTTTTTACAGGGTCTGTAATCTTCATATAAAATACACTGTCAATAAAGAGCTTAACACCATCCTTTGTTATTACTTCCTGCGGTGGAACATCAGCATCTTCAATACGCAAATCGTATTTCGCAAAAGTTTCAATAATTGGCCAAATAAAAACCCATCCCGGGCCAGTCAGGCGGTGATACTTTCCGAATCTGTAAACAACACCCCTTTCATATTCCTTGAATTCAAAAATAATTTTTCCGAGAATCCAGTTTCTTGGATTCTGCAGCATAATAGCAATGAATCCGAATATTGCGATTACAGGTATTGCAAAGATCAGCCAAAGTACCATTCTCCCTCCCCCAATTTCACTACTATATAATGGTAAAACTCCTATATATACGTTATGTTATGGCTGCTAGGAGACAGCTAAAGAACTTCGCAATCATGGTTTTCCGGGAGCCGGTGTTCCCCGCAGAACAGCTGGCTACAGAACTTGCACCTGAAAGGAAGCATTGAGCCTTTTTTGCATTTCCCGCAAACTGCATTTATAGGAGTTTTTGATTTTACCCTTGTCCGTTTTTCAGCTTCAACAGGAGGGATTATTTTTTCAGCAATTTCCTGCGCGCTTACAGGCACCTGGACTAAAACCGGGCTTCTTGCCTCTATTTTTGAAGAAGCTTTCCTAAGATAATTGTGATAAATAAGCCCAGCTGCCGAGACTCCGATTCCTATCAATAAAAGTGCCTGAAATTCTGCCATCAGATTTTTCCCTTGATAAGAGAAGTAATTTTGTCTGCAATTGTCTTTATTGCACTTGTTGTCTGCGGTCCGTATTTTGAGAATATACTCCTGATTTTTTCAACAAGGCCTGCCCCAATGCCTTCTGTTTTTACCCATTTTATTTCAAGAGCATTAAACTCTTCCTGCGTAAGCCCTGTGCAGAAGACTTTTTCAGCGTTTATTGAGCACCCTGAAGGGAGCTGCTTTACGCTTGAATCTGCCGGCAAATCAAGCTCATAGTCAATTTTCTCAATCGGATAAGTGGTTTCAGTAATCCCTGTTGTTATTATAGTAACTTTAGGGGATCTGACAAGATTTCCGGGCTTTATTGCAGTTTCATTTTCGCCTATCCCAACAATTGAAGCTGAGTCAAAATCTACATTTAACCTGTAAGTTGTGTTTGAATCTGTAATCAAAAGCCCCTTTCTGAAAATAACCCCGATTGTGCTTTCTTTTGTTCCAGTGCTTACTGTTGCATATTCAGGCCCTTCAAGCACTTTAAGGCTTCCCAAGCTGTCAGAAGCCTCAAAATTTGTTATGTCTGTCAACGGGACTTTGTAAATGAACCTTGTCATCTGTCCCTGTTCTTTTTCAGCTCCAGCGCATGCGAAATCAAAGCTTATTGCTGCATGATAAACATCTGTCTTTGTTGCATCGCTTACAACTTTTATTTTAGAAAGCGAGCATGGCTCAAACTGTGCATGTATTGGCTGGGCTATTAGCAAAAGTCCGATTGCTACTGCAAGCGCAAATATGGCCCTTTTCATTACTATAATTTAAAGTAAATAAGGTAATATATATTTGTGCGGTTCTTAGAAAGATATTTAAAAAGCCGGAAATTAGCACTATTATGGCAAGATTAATGGGCAGATCAAGCGAGGAAAAGAAGCTGACATTTGCTGTCGAGGAGATTGTACTGAGTTTTGTCGGCGCACTTGTTCTTTCTTTCGGAGTGCTTGTGCTGCTGATATCGCATGTGCAGGGGCTTAAAGTGGACTGGCCTTCCTTTATACTGGTTGTGTTCGTGGTATGGCTTGGCCTGCTCCTGTTTACTGTGCCGATACTCAGGAAAGTAGAGCAGTTAATGTAAGACAGCTTTTTTGCCACGCAGCAAGTCGTAGTTGTGTAGGGGGCAAAAAATGCTTTACAAGCACACAAAGGAACTGCTGTTCCTTTGTGCACATGAAACCTCTGGTTTCATGTTGTCTACTCGCTAGCGCTCGTAGACCTTGGAAAAGTAGCACACGCGCTTACAGTGCAGAGCAAGTGCTCTGATGCGCCTATGCAAAGCCGTGTTTTTTAAGCAATCTTCTAATTTTTCCGTATGTAATCAGCACTGGCCCTGTCCAGCGCGCATCCTTTGTCTTTATCTTTCCCTTTAAAATATCGTCAAGCGTCCTTACCTGCACTGTCCCAAAACCCACTTCATCAGTTGAGTGCGCATCCGACCCCACTACCCCTTTCAGATTAAATTCATTTGCAATTTTCTCTGCCTTCCAGTTGTCAGGGAAAAAGAGAGTTCTTGTGTTATATGTTTCTATGTAGTCAAACTTAACCGCCTTTACCAAGTCCTTTACGCCCGGCCTGAAATGGTCATAAGGATGGGCTGCAATTGCAATTCCCCCACGCTCGTGGATTTTATCAACAACTTCTGCTGCGCTTAGTTTCGGGATTTCCTCCTCAATAAACAGCCCGACTACATGGCCGTCTGTGCTTGTAACCTCTATTCCAGGGATAAATTTCAGCTTTAATTTTCTTGCAGCTTCCCTTGCAGCCCTGTGGCCCTTTACTGTATCATGGTCTGTGAGCGCAAAGCCGCTTAGTTTCAGCTTCTTCACCTGCTGTGCCATTTCCAGCGGCGAGTTTATGCCGTCTGAAAAGAAAGAGTGCAGATGTATATCAAGTATCATAACAGCCCACTTCTTTGTACAAAGTTTTTAAATATTTAACCTTCTTATACACAGGCATGCCAAAAGCCGAAGTAACAAACCTGCTCAGAAAAGTAAGGGCGCAGGGAAGAAAAGTTCTGACCGAAGTTGAATCAAAACAGATTTTGTCTGCTTACGGGATTCCGGTTTCAAAAGGAGTTTTAGTCACAAAGAAAGAAGACTCTGCCAAAACTGCCAAGAAAATAGGATTCCCTATTGTAATGAAAGTTGTTTCTCCGGACATTATCCACAAAACAGAAGCAGGCGCTGTCGCAGTCGGCCTGAAAACCGAAGCAGAAGTTGAGCAGGCATTTGACACTCTGCAGAAAAATGCCCGCGCTTACAAAAAAGGCGCAAAAATCCACGGAGTTCTGATTCAGGAAATGCTTTCAGGAACAGAATTAATTGTCGGCTCGTCAAGGGACATCCAGTTTGGCCAGACAATCATGTTCGGCATTGGCGGGATTTTTGTTGAAATTTTAAGGGATGTTTCATTCAGGGTCATTCCAATAAACAAAAATGATGCAGGTGAAATGATTTCTGAAATAAAGGCAAAGAAAATTTTGCAAGGAGTGAGAGGCCAGAAGCCTGTAAATGAAAATGCCCTCATAAATGTCCTGCTTAAAACTTCACAGCTGTTGTCAGAGATTCC
>CAYNXO010000029.1:0-4501 GCA_964401205.1 Candidatus Undinarchaeota archaeon | reverse complement strand
GAAAAAGATGCAAAAGCTGCTGACGCAAGAATTATTTTAGAGTAATCAATGCCACTAGAATTCGCGACAATTGAGCACGAACTAAAAGAGTCCCCTGTCCGGAAAATTGCCAGCCTTTTGGCAGAAGCAGGAGAGAATAAAAACATAATTAGTTTTGGAGCAGGTGCCCCTTCGTTGCCGCCGCCAAAGGCAGTTGTAAACTCTATAATCAACGCGCTCCGTTCTGACCCCCTTAAGGCAATGTCTTACACCTCTACTAAGGGAAATCTTTCTTTGCGTGAAAAAATCTGCTCAGATTTAAAAAAATATGATAAAGTTTCAATAACTCGCGAGCAAGTTGCGCTTACAACAGGTGCAACAGGGGCAATTGACCTTGCTCTTGAAAGCATAATCAATCCGGGAGATGAGATAATTCTCGCAGACCCAACATATGTCGGCTATCCGGGCCCTTCTGTAAAGGAGCGTGCAAAAATAAAATACATTAAAACAAACTGGCAGGAAAATTTTGTCCTTAAGACAGAAGAAATTCAAAATCTTATTACAAGGAGGACAAAAGCCCTCCTTTTATTATCCCCGGACAATCCAACAGGAAGAGTTTTGAAAAAAGAAACAGCAAAAGCAGTTGCAGATTTTGCAAAAGACCACGACTTCTGGCTCATAACAGACGAAACTTACAAAGATATTTTATATGAAGGGAAAAACTGGCCGGCCTACAATTTTGCCCCTCAAAACACGCTCTCAATTTCAACTTACTCAAAATCAGCTTCAAGCCCTGCTCTCCGCCTGGGATATATTTACGGCCCAAGGCAGGCGATTGACGGAATTGCAAAGCTAAGCCAGTATGTCAGCCTGTGCCCGTCAAACATTTCACAGATAGGTGCAGAGGCATTTTACAAAGTCAAGAAGCAGTATTTAAGCAAAGAGGTTATGCCGATTTACAGGAAAAGAATGGACGCAATGGGAAAGGCGCTTAAGAAATTCCTGCCCCTGGCAGGCTTTGTAAAGCCGCAGGGTGCATTTTACTATTTTGTTGATTTTACGCTTTATCTGAGGGATTTAAAAATAAATGAAGAGAAGTTTGCAGAGCAGCTTTTGAAGGCGAAAAAAGTTGTTGTCATCCCAGGGCGGTATTTTGGAGAGTCAGGAAAGAACCACTGCAGGCTGACTTTTGTTTCAGAAAATGAGAAAAGAATTGAAGGGGGAATTAAAAGAATCGCAGATTTTTTTGCCTAAAAACATTAAAATAGAAGCCAGATTTAACCCATATACTTAAAGGAGCCAAATTAAATGACGAAAAATCTTACAACTTTTTTCAGCCCAAAAACAATTGCGGTCATAGGGGCATCAGCCGATGCTTCAAAGATCGGGCATATAATTTTCAAGAATTTTGCAGAGGGCGGATTTGCCGGGAAAGTGTATCCTGTAAATCCTTCGGCTGAGCTGATTTTAGGAAATCCGGCATTTAAGTCAGTCACAGAAATTCCTGAAGAAGTTGAGCTTGCGATAATTGTAACTCCTGCAAAAGTTGTAAATAAAGTCCTTGCAGAATGCGGTACTAAAAAAATAAAATCAGTTGTAATCATAAGTTCTGGTTTCAAGGAAATTGGCAAAGAAGGCACAAGGCTTGAAAACGACCTGAAAAAGACAATTGAAAAATACAGGCTGAATGTAATAGGGCCGAACTGCCTTGGCGTTTATGACACCACTTCTGAAGTTGACACCTTGTTTTTGCCAGCATACAGGCTGGGCAGGCCGCAAAAAGGCTCAGTTGCTTTTATAACGCAGAGCGGTGCTTTTGGCTCTGTAATTCTTGACTGGGCAGCACAGGAAGGCTTTGGGGTTTCAAAATTTATCTCTTACGGCAATGCAATTGATGTTGATGAAGTGGATTTAATGGAATACTTCCTTTCAGATGAAGAAACAAAAGTCATTACAATGTATCTTGAAGGGGCAAACAGGGCCAAGGAGCTCATAAATATTGGGAAAAAAGTTTCTTCAGTTAAGCCTGTTCTTTGCCTGAAAGCAGGGAGCTCTGCAAGAGGCACTCTTGCAACGCAATCCCACACAGGCTCGCTTGCAGGCGCTGATGAGATTTACAGCGCAGCATTCAAGCAGGCAGGGCTGATAAGGGTTTCAACAATTGAGGAAATGTTTGATTATGCAAGGGCGCTCTCAACACAGCCATTGATGAAAGGGAACAAAATTGCAATTATCACAGACGGCGGCGGGTTTGGAGTGATGGCAGCTGATTATGCAGAGCAGGAAGGCCTTGTCATTCAGGATATTGCTGAAAAAACAAAGAGGAACCTTTCAAAATGCGTCCTGCCTTTTGCAACACTGCGCAATCCGATTGACCTGACCGGAAGCGCAACAGGTGCAATGTACAAATGCTCGATAGAGGCCTGCATGCAGGACAAGGATATTGACGCGGTTCTTGTGATTTTGCTTTTCCAGCCGCCAAATATTGAGAGTGATGTTGTTTCTTACTTGGTTGAGCTGAAAACAAAATACAGCAAGCCAATGCTTGTGTGTTCTGCTGGCGGAAATTACACCCAGCTGCACAGGGACATACTTGAGCGCAGCGGCATTCCTACATACCCAACTCCTGACCGGGCAATAAAATCACTTTCAATTTTGTATAAGTATAATCAAATAAAATCCAAACTAAAGTAAGAATATTTAAATATAAACCCATTATAACCGTTTTAGTTATCGGGAGGCAAAATGAGTCAGGGAAAACTTTTATTGATAATACTTGCAGCAGTATTGCTTGTTTTCTCAAATGTTCAGGCAGCTTATGCCTTGTCTTCAATTGAAGTTACAAGCCCGCACGGAGGAGCCTCTTACAATATGGGAAGTTCAATTGCAATAACAGGCCAGATAACTCTTGATGAGACTGTTGCAGGCGCAACAGTAGCTTTTTCAGCAACAAGCAAGAAGATTAACAAAACCATTCCAATTGCAACAAGATTCTACTCATTCGGAAAAAACACCACAGTTACATTCACACAGATAAACAAAGGAACTCTGCTTTGGGCAATTCCTTCAGACACAGCCCAGAGCGATGACTGGCAGTTATATGTTAACGTCAACAAGGAGCCGAATGCAATAGTTGATTTTGCATCATCAGCTTTCACAATTTCAAAATCACTTTCAATTTCCGTAAGCTCAGGCACATATCTTCTTAATTTAGGCGAGGCAATTGAAGCAAGCGGCACTGCTCTTGACACAAATGGAAACCCAATAACAGGAAATGCATCTGTTTTCCTTGACCACACTAAACTCGGCAATGTCGCCACTGAAAAAATTCCGATAACAGGCGGGTTCTTTAATTTTAAATATGCACTAAAGCAGTCTGACCCAACAGGAAACTATGGCCTTTCCTTTAAAATAACAGATGCCAGCGGGAACAGCGCCCTGAAAATATTGCAGGGAATTGTTGTCTCAAACAAGCTTGCATTGAACTGTTCAATTCCAGAGAAGCAGTTTGTCCCCGGCGATGAATTTGACGCAATTGGCAATCTTAAAGATATCCACGAAAAGCCGATGGACAAAGTTCCGATTGTCGCATATCTGACATTTCCTTCTTCTCCTGTGAGCATTAGCTCCAATTCAAACACAGACGCAAATGGAAATTACGCAGTTGCGGTCCAGCTCCCGAAGCTTGCAGAGCCAGGCACTTATTCGTTTAATTTAATTGCAGAGGACGGCAAGGGAAACAGCGGCTCCTGCTACAGGACATTCTCACTGGAAACAGAGCGCAATGTCAATGTCGGCGTTAAAATGAACAGCACATGGTACTATGAAAAGACAGACATGGGCGTTGAAATAAACATAAAGAACAGCGGAAATGTTGACCTTGTCGGAAAAATATCCCTGCTTGTTGACAATGCTGAAGTAAAAAGCCTTGATTTTGCAGCAAAGCGGGGCGCTGACACAACACTCACTCCTGCGTGGCAGGTTTCAGGGTTTGCAGGCACGCACACACTAAGTGCCTTATTCACTTCTGAGGGAAAAGTTTTGACTCAAACAGCCTCCCAAGAATTCAAGATATACACACACCCGGGATTCCCAAAGAGATTTGTGCTTACCCCGCTTCACGCATTCATAATTATCGGGTTGGTTGTGATAATTTTCCTTTTATATTTCAACAGAAAAGAAATCCGAGACTATTTGTGGCACTGGGAGCTGAAAAGAAAGTACGGAATTGGCGCTCCGCCAATGCGATGATTACTTGTGGACAACTATTTTTAAAATTCCGACAATTATCAGGTATGCTGCTACTAGCCAGCTCAGAAGCTCAGGCTTGTAGATAATCAAAATTCCAAAAACAATCATAATAATTGCCGCCAGCCTGTCTCCAAACCCCAATTTTTTAATTAATTCGTGCATATTTTTATCATACTCCTTGTTTGTATTTAAAACTTTTTAGTTATAGTGAAAGATATGCTTCTTTCCCTATCTAATCAAAAACCTTAATTTTCGTTTTTGATTATAAGAT
>CAYNXO010000028.1:6395-8528 GCA_964401205.1 Candidatus Undinarchaeota archaeon | reverse complement strand
ATAAACTAATATTGAAGCATTTGTCGTAAAATTACTGCTTGGATTGAAAGTTAAATTGCCAGAAACTCTTGTTGCCGCAGTAACATTAGTCTGCCCAGTTGTTGCGTTGTAAAATCCGCCTGACTCAATTGTTAGGTTATTGAATTTGTGGTTTCCTGTTCCGCCTAAAAACGTTCCTGCTAGTGATGTGTTTCCAGTTACTGTAAAACTCCCGCTTGCATTTCCTGCATTAACAGTTCCGCCTGCGTTTATTGTTAAAGCACTGGTTGAAGTGCTGGTTGAACTCAAATTATATCCAATAGAACTCCCTGTTGTACCATTGCTCCCTAGATTTCCGCCTGCGTTTACTGTAATTGTGCCATTTGTCGTAAAATTACTGCTTGGATTGAAAGTTAAATTGCCAGAAACTGTTGTTGTACCAGTGACATTTGCCTGTCCTGTTGTTGCGCTGTAAAGTCCGCCTGAACTAATTGTCAGATTTACGAAAGTATTTTTGCCAGTTCCGCTACTGAATTTCCCGCCGCTATTGATTGTTGTATCGTTAATCGTAAAAATAGCTGCATTTGGTGTGAGTGTTCCAGTTATTGAGAGATTTCCAAAAAACAGCGTTGAGGCCGAAGCTGTTCCACTGTAAGACAGTAGGCCGTTTATTACCGTGTTTCCTATTACAGTCAGGGGGGCATCCTGGCCTGTATAAGCATAAAAATTTTTTCCCGAATTTATTGTCAGGTTTCCAGCAATTATGCCCCCTGGATTATACAGATAAACTGCTCCGCCATTGATTACGACATTATTTAATGTCTTGCTGTTAAGGTGGATGCCCTGTTCTGCTGAACCAGTTATTGTAATAGTTCCACTGCCATGGTTGAGAGTCGCCCCTGTAGCTACTGAAAACGCATTGTAAGAACTCACACTATTTATTGTTGTGCTTCCTGACGAAAGCGTTATCGTGCCAGCAGTAACACTTACACTTCCTATTGTATGAGTTCCACTTCCACCTGCAAAAGTTCCTCCTCCGGATAATCCAGAATCGGCAGTATATCCACTTCCCAAACTCAATGTTGCTGAGTTAGCGTTGAATATTCCGCTTAAAGATGTTGCGGCTGTAACAGTGAAAATTCCGCTTGAATTCCCCGCATTTACAGTTCCTCCTGCGTTTATTGTCAAACCTTTTGTAATTGTTATATTGTTCCCAATGCTGCTTCCGGTTGTGCCGTTAGAACCGAGATTTCCGCCTGCACTTACTGTAACCGACCAGTTGTTTTTAAATTCATTGAACCTCGTATTTCCGCCAAAAGACAAATTTCCAGCTATTGTTGTTGTATTATTTACCCACAAAGTCCCCTGTGTTATAGTAAGAGAAGAATTGCTGCCGTTTAAAGTGACATTTCCAGCTGTTACATTTTCTGTTATTACTGGCGAATTTGCAGTGAAAATTCCTATATATGCACTGTCAGCAGCAGTCGGCACAGCAGAGCCGTTCCAGTTTGTTGCAACGCTCCAGTTCGTGTCTGTTGTGCCTGTCCAGTTTATTTCTAGTGCGCTTGCGTGATTAACATTTACAAGGAATAGAGCAAGAGCTATGAAAATGACAATTAACAAATGATTTTGAGAGCTGTTTCCAAGGCCCATTTTATTGCTTTAATTGTTTGTTGTTCTTTTTGTTTTTGTTCTAATTTCCTGAACAAATGTTCTA
This sequence comes from Candidatus Undinarchaeota archaeon, assembly GCA_964401205.1. Lineage (GTDB taxonomy): Archaea > Undinarchaeota > Undinarchaeia > Undinarchaeales > Naiadarchaeaceae > CAYNXO01. The sequence goes on along the minus strand of CAYNXO010000028.1, from coordinate 6,832 downwards.
ATTTCCTGAACAAACTTTTCTGCCGTTTCTATCACTTCTTTGGCATTTTCCGTTGAAGCCCCCTCAATAACCCCGTAGATAAATTTGTTCCTCTTTTTCCTTATATTGTCAAAATAATCAATTAATCCTGCATTAAATCCTGTTTGCCTTAAAAATTCAAAGGCATTTTTATGATGCTCTTTTCCAATAGGCCTGTATCCAAGATAAAACATAAAGCTCCTGCCGGCTCTTAAAACAGCATTATAGGCAATAGACAGCGCCCAGTCATAATCTCCTGCGGCAAGGCTGTGCCTGGCAGAATCTATATCCTTTTCGGCAAGAGCTGCGTCAAACTCTTCTTTTTCTACTTTCTCAATTTTTTCATGCTCCAGCAATTCTTTGAAACTCATCCTTATCTCCTATTATCATTATTTTATCTTTCTTTATAATATCCTTAA
>CAYNXO010000028.1:0-6385 GCA_964401205.1 Candidatus Undinarchaeota archaeon | reverse complement strand
ATGCCTTTTTCCTATTATTCTTTAATTCGTTTACGGTCCAAACAACGGGGTTGATTTCCCTTCCGATTAATTTTTCAACAGGTTTTAATGCTTTAAACACTTCTTGCTGCTTAATATTGCCCATAATCAGCAAATCAATATCACTTTCTGGCTTATAATTTCCCTTTGCAAAACTTCCAAATATCAGGGCAAATTCAATGTCATTATTTTTTAATGCTTCCTTTATAGGATAGCTTATGGAGTCTGTTTTTAAAAATATCCTTTTTAAGTCTTCAAGAAAGGGGTTTAATTCATCTAAAATAATTTTGTTTTTCTGTTTGCTGATCAGTTTTAAATCAAGAAGATTATCAAGCTCCCTCTTAACAGCACTTGGGGGTAATTTTAATTCCTTGGCAATTTCCCTAAGATAGGTTTCTCCTTTATGGAAAAATAAATAGTCCAGTATTTTTATTCTCGCTTTTGATGTAAATAATTTTTTCAGCATTTTATTCTCCGTGTTTTATTAAACTCACGAACCTGCCTGTTGTAATCAAAGTGTTTGAGAGCTTTTTGGGACTCATTTTCTTGGAGAGGACTAGGAACTACATAGATTTAACTTCTTTCCTTGCCCTTTCAATATCCTCGTTTTTTAAGGTTTCAATCATATATTTTAGTTGAATTAGTTGAATTGTAAAATCTTGTGCTTTTTTTGTGAATTCTTCTGCATTTTCTTCTGTTGCATCAAAGTCAACATAGTATTGTTTGCCGATTCTTTCCTCTTTTGCAGTTGAAATTATTTCATACAACTCATTCTACTCAAAAAACTTCGTTTTTTCATAAAATTCCTCAACTCCTTTAATTATTATGTGGCCTTTGACGATTTCTTTTGCCAAATTGCTATTTAGGCTAAAATATCCTGTTTTTAGGTTTATCCTGTGGCTTATTGCTTTTGCCTTTTCCCTTAAGTTTCTATCTCTTGTTTCAATAAACAAATCAATGTCACTGTCTTTTTTGGCAGAAAACTTTGCATAACTGCCGAACAATATTATGAAATTTGAGCTTGTTGCGCGAATAACTTCCCCGAATATTACATTCATCCATGGGTATTCTTCCAGGAAGCTGTTTGTCCTATAATGTTCTGCCATAAACGCATAATTTTTTGATTTAAAATTTTTTTTCAGAAAAAAGATTTTGTTTTTGCCCTGCCTCCTGCTGTCGAGTACATTCTCGTCTAAAAGCTCATTAATTTTTCTAAGTACCGTAGTATGGGGAATCTTGATATCTTTGGCAATGCCCCTAACGTGATTTTCCTTTTTTTTAAGGAGATTGAGCATTAGCTCCAGCTTAATTTCTCTGTAACTTTTTTGTGCCATATGGATTATTTTTGAACCAATTCTTTATAAACGTTTCGCTTGCTGATTGGGCCAACTTTGTATTGTTGGAACTGCAACGCCAATTGTTTGCGGCTCATTTTATCTGGAATAGGGATAATTAGTTTAAATAGTTTAAAACGAGCTTGCAGCTCGCAGCTTGCGGCCCGTAGCTCTACTAGCTGCCAGCTGCCAGCTATTAGCCCGTAATTTATTTCTCATTCAATTAACCCAAACATGGGGCTCTGTAGAAAATCTTAGTTTTGCTTGACGCTGGACGCTTGAGGCTTGACGCGCTACGCAGCTATCTAAGCTAAAAAGTAGCCGCGCGGCGCGTCAAGCATCTAGCTTCTAGCGTCCAGCAGGACTTTTTCTACAAAGCCAAACATGGATAACGTTTATATATTACTATAATTAAATATAATATCGCATAATTTATGCGGAGGTAATGCAATGGGCCAGCTGACAACAATTGCGATAAAAAAAGAAACGCGGGAAAAACTCAAAAAATTCGGCACAAAAGACGAAACTTACGATGAAATAATCAGGAAAATGGTAAAAGAGATTGATTACGAAACTTTTATGGAAGTGCAATACAGGCGCGCCAGCGAAGCAGGCAGATTTGTGCCTTTGAGGAAAGCTTAATGAAGTTTAAGGTGCTGCTGCACGATGCAGTGGTAAAAGCCTTAAACAAGCTGGATAATGCCACTAAAGAACGGATAAAGAAAAGCCTGGAAGTTCTGGAAAATAACCCCTATATAAACAAGCCAGGGGCTGATATTAAAAAACTAGCCGGCACAAAGGGCAGGCGAGAAGCATACAGGCTGAGAATTGGCGATTACAGAGCGATTTATTTCGTATTTGATAATGAAATAAGGGTTACAGATTTGATACACAGGAGCGAAGACTATTGGATGCTTGATTGAAAAATGGCTAACGCGTTATTTTTTTAATCCCCACTTTTTCTCAACAATGCAGACTGCCGGCAGGCCGCAGATTGTTGCGCGCTGGCTCCTGTGCCTGCCAGTCCCTGCAATAACATAGGGGCCGACAATTTTCCTGAATACGCACAAGATTTTTTCGCCTTCAATTTTGGCTTCGTTCATTTTAGCCTGCCCTCCATAGCGAGCTTGTGCAGAATTTCATTTACGAGCAAAACATCCAGCCTCAGCCCATCTGAAATTTCTGAAGTCCATGCAGTGCCTTTTTTCTTTATATAAGCAAGGATTTCGGCTTCTGCCTGCTTTTTTGATATCTGCCGCAGCTCAATGACTTTGAGCCCCTTCACATAATTGTAATAGTTTTCAATGGAATCCCTTATTGCCTCGGCTTTTGTAAGGCCGAGTTTTGCGCAGATTTCCTCAAGCTCCTCTTCAGTTTCTGTCAAGTCAACTGGATAGACATATCTTTGTGCTTGCATAAATATCACTTTTTATACAATGTATAAACATTTATACACAGCACTATTTTTGATTGCCCTGCTATTTATATTTTTCTTAACTCTGCCGGGTTAATAGAATAACGGGGAAATTGGTTAATCACGAGCTCGTAGCTATTAGCTCGTTATTTATTTCACAAAATGCTCTGCCTTATTTCAAAAAAATTCAGCTTGATTCGCATTATTGTTTTTTCAATATCCTTCCATTCCTCAAGCCGCAGCATATTGTAGATAATTGACAAATTAGGGACTTCTTCCTCAAAAATAATTCTTGCGATAAAATGAATTAGGTCATCTATGCTTGCGCACTGTTTTCCAACAGACTCTGCAATTTTGTGGGTTGGGCTGGATTTTGAAAACTGCATGGCTGAGAAATTAAGCTTTTTTATGCTAATAAGGAGGTTCAGCTGGTGCTCAACAACATTTGCTATTATTATCTCATCCTCAATTTCTTTTGCAATTTTCTTGAACTTAATCCCCTTGTTTTTTTCAAAGTGCCTTATCAGCCTGAATTCCTCTTCAACTGACTGGATAAGCTCGCGGAAATCAACTTCCATTGCAAGAAGCGAGACAAGAAGGTCTTTGCCTGAGTGCTTCTGGATTTTCTTAATAAGCTTTGCAAGCTTGTCTGTTTCGTCCTTTGGCTTCTTGAAAGCCTCGCCAAACTCGCCAAGCTTGCCTTCCAAAAGGTCCTGTTTTTTCTGCACAGATGATTTTACAGAGCCTATATGCGCTTTTACAACAGCAAGGTCTTCCTTTTTCAGCTTGTTTAACACGCGCTCTGTTATTCCGGGGAACATTTTTACTCCGTTAAATTGGTTAAGTTTTAAGTAATAAGTTTTAAGTTCTAAGTCTTAAACTTATTACTTACCACTTATAACTTATTACTGAATTTATTTCACCGCGATTAGCTCAACCACTTCTTCTTTTGTTTTGCTTTCTTGACAAGCTCCTTTACTTTCTTGTCGCGGACTTTCTGGAGCATCTTTTTCTCTTTTGGAGTGAGCTTTCCTTCCTTGTCAAGGTCTTCCAATTCACCAAAGGCTTCATCTGCCTCTTCAACCGGCTTTATCTGCGATTCGTAGTCCTTCTTTGTAAGAACAGGGTGCGGATATGATTTTGCAGGATACCTGTTTAAATAGTCCTGCAGGAGGTAAAGGAATGCGTATCCAGGCCCCATAAATATCAGTATAAGAAGGATGCCAACAACTATGCTGAGCCCGAGTGTTGCTGTAATGAATGCATATATTGTAAGGAAAGTAAGCCCGAGCAGCAGCATCCATATGTAAACAGGCCTCAAAACTAAATGATAATTCCACCACAATGTTGATATTCCGAGAGTCACGCGCCGCATCAAGCTTACATACCTGTCCCTGCCCAGCAGCCTCAGGAGGGATTTTTCCATATAGTAGTAAATAACATCTCTTCGTTGGGAATAATTCTTCCACTGGTTGAAAATATCCCCGTAAATCGCGCTCATTTTTATGTGGTTCTTTTCAGTATCTGCCCAGGCATTCTTGACAATCGGCCTGTAGAAATAATAGAATTTCCACCACGGATAATAAACAAGCTCCCTTCCTGTGACAACAATGTCCTCTGGCCTGACATTTTCAACATAGGAAATCCACTGCATTGCAGCGAGCTTTGCCTCATGCTTTTCCATCGCAGGCCTGTAAACCTCAAAATGAAGGTCAGGCGGAAGCTTTGGCTTCTTTATTTTTGTGCGCCCCACCATGTTTTCAGCCATGTGAACTGCTTCTTCTTCAAAATAAGACTCTTTTAAGCTCTTATTCATTGCAACTGCAATCTCTGGCTTTATATCAACCCAGGTGTCAATTTCTCCTGTAAGCGCGTTTATTGCAAAAAATCCTTCTGCCATTTCCTTGCCCTTGTGCTTTGGTGCAATATAATAGGAGAATTTCCAGTACGGCTCATAAGCCAGCTCCTTGTTGTAAAACCATATCGTGTCAAAGCTCTGGAACATCATCCTCTCGAAGAACCATTTTAATTTCCAGACAACATCATTGTAGTGAAATCTTACTGGAAATGCAGGGGCATTAAACCACCACTTCTCCCTTGTAACTGCCTTTCCAAGAAGGCGCTCAACTTTATCCGGAGTCATTATTGTAACTGTTCCTATCTGCTTTGCAACATCGTGGGCATCAGGAGTTGCCCCTGTAACTGTGAGCAGCAGGCCGGAATATGCTTCAGAAACTTCCGCAAGCTTGGAAGTCAGTCTAATGTCAGCAGGAACAACAGGCTCTGTTCCCCTCTTGTAATTTACAACAATCCTGCCAAAAGGCCTCTCAATGTCCTTTTTCTCAGCAAGCAAATCAATTTTATAAACAATTTCCTTTTCCTTTTTTTGAGGGAGTTCCTCTGCCAAAGTCCCGATTTCCTTTTCAAGCGCGGCTGTGGTGATTTTTCCGCCTACGATTCCCACATTCCTGCGGGTTTCATAGCCGTACATGTTCAGCAGCTCTTCTGCGAAATCCAGCAAGGTGTTTATGTCCATTTTGTCAAATAATTAATTCTTCATTGGCTGTACCTGCGGCAATGTTTTTTCCCAGGTTTTTTGCGAGCGGAATTAGGCAATGGGGCGAGCAAAAAAGCTGCCGTCGCATGTTCAGCAGCTCTTCTGCGAAATCCAGCAGGGTATTAATGTCCATATTGCTTGTATGGAATAGTGTTAGTTTATTTATATTAATATTTGTTATGTATGGGTGAAATGAATTAAGCGGACTAGTGAACTCGCGAACTAGCGGACTAGTATTAATTGCGAGTACACGAGTCATCGAGTTCAGGCGAAAGCTTCGCTTTCGCTACCCTCCTCGCTAACGCTCGGAGGCCGCGAGTACGCTGAACCATCTCGAGCCGTTAGGCGAGAGATCCTTTAACAAGGATTTTCTCGCTGTCGCTCGAAAATGCTCGTAGAGCAATTTAACAGGTTAAAATGATTGAAGCAAAAGAAGGCCAGGCAAGATTGTTTTTGCATAACGAAGGAGTTGGCCAGCCAACAAAAGCCAGTGCATTCTATAACCCTAGGATGCAGATGAACCGGGATTTCTCAATGGCTGCTGCACGGGCTTTTTTCAGCGAAGAAAGCAGGCTGATTCATGTCTGCGAGCCTCTTGCAGCAAGCGGAGTGCGCGCAATAAGATATGCAAAAGAAGTCAGGAATACTGAAGTTGTCGCTGCTGACATAAAAAGAAGCGCTTTTGTGACAATTGAAAAAAACATTTCCCTGAATAACCTGAGAAACGTCCGTGCTTTTAATGAGGCTGCGCTGAAATGCCTTGAAAGGATAAAGTATGATTTAATAGACTTGGACCCATTCGGAACTCCCCAGCCGTTTTTGGAAACTGCAATAAGGCAGATAAATATCGGCGGTTTGCTGGGGATAACCGCAACTGACATGCCAGTGCTCTGCGGAATCTACCCTGAAATTGCAAAAGAAAGGTACGGCGGGAAAACCCTCAGAACTCCGTATTGCTATGAAATAGGCGCAAGAGTTTTGATTTATGCTGCTAGCCAATTGGCTAAAAAATACGGAAAATCAATTGAGCCGCTTTTAGTGCTTGGAGTAGACCATTACATA
>CAYNXO010000027.1:0-8576 GCA_964401205.1 Candidatus Undinarchaeota archaeon | reverse complement strand
TGCATATTTGAATTGCTACTTATAGAGGAGACATGGTAAGGCGTTCTAAAGGTTTGAGAGTCAGGACTAGAAACAAGCTTAAGGGCGGAAGATTCAGCATAGCAGAGGCATTGCAGGAATTCAAGCCCTCTGAAAAAGTCATAATCAAGCTGAATCCGGCAGTACACAAGGGAATGCCCCATCCGCGCTACCAGGGCCAGCTTGGAACTGTTCTTGAAAAGCGCGGAAGAAGCTTCATGGTTGAAATTGTTGATGGCAACAAGCCAAAGAAATTAATTGCAAAGCCGGAGCACTTAAGAAGGGCACAGGTGAGCGCATTATGATAGGAAAAAAACTGAACAACACAGAGCCGGTTTCACTGGCAGAAGTGAAAGAAATGATTGAAATCAGGAAAAAAGAAGGCGAGCTTGGCTATGAGCAGAATTTAACCCTGGATTACTGCAAGAAATTCGCAAAAATATCATCTGACGATGCAAAAGCGCTGATGAATGAGCTTCTGCAGAATGAAAAAATAACGCGAAGGCAGGCAGTTGAATTAATTGATGTTCTCCCGAAGAATATAGAAGAGCTGAGATTAATTTTCACAAAAGAGCACTTTATCATGACAGACGAGGAGCTGCAAAACGTTCTAGGAGTTATTAACAAGTACAGGAAGTAAGGAGGTTTCTATGCCCACTGACGATTATGCTGTTGTTTTAGATTACCTGCCCGAAGGAAGGGCTGACATAAAGTTCCAGCAGTTCAGGAAAGAGAAGCGAATAGCACAGGTCTTGGGCGAGGAATACTGCTCACTGCTTGAAGTTGCAATAAGGGAAGGCCACTCAGTTGTGCCGAATGAGCGGATTTACATCGGAAGGGCAACAAGGGAAAAAGTTCACCACATTGTGAACAGGCTTTCTTATGATGACTTGACTTCAACTGCAAAATCAGAGCTTGAATACGCGCTTGAAAAATTAGTAAAGCAGCAGGAACCTAAATTTGTCCGCTTCTTTAACGAATGCGATCCCCTGACAACAAGGCTTCACAGGCTTGAGCTTCTGCCAGGCATAGGAAAGAAGCACATGTGGGACATTACAAAGGCGCGCACAGAGAAAAAGTTTGAAAGCTACAAGGACATTGTGGACCGCATAAGGCTTTTGCCTGACATTGAAAAAATGATAGTAAAGAGAATAATCATCGAGCTGAAAGGCAGGGATGACCGCGGGGAATATGTGAAATACAAAATTTTTGTAGGCATTCCCCTGCCGTATCCTGCTGGCATGGAGCCAAAGAAAGAAGAGCCTCCGGCTTTTGAGCCAAAGAGCGCGGAGAAATAAATCAAGCTGGATGCTAGAAGCTTGACGCTGGACGCGCAACGCATCAAGCCTCAAGCGTCAGGCGTCAAGCCCTAACTAATTTCAAGGATACTTATGCAAATCACCGAGCTAAAACGATTTCTTAATTCAGCAGGAATCCGGCTTTCAAAAAAGCTTGACCAGCATTTTATTGTAGATGACAGGATTCTTCAGCGCGAAGTTGAATACGCAAACGTAAATGCTGAGGACACTGTTCTTGAAATAGGCCCTGGCATAGGAACCCTGACAAGGCATCTTGCAAAAGCCGCAAAAAAAGTAATTGTGATTGAAAAAGATGCAAAATTTGAAAAAATCCTTTTGGAGATTCCAAACACCGAAGTAATTATCGGCGATGCTCTGAAAATTGACTTCCCAAAGTGCGACAAAGTTTTGTCAAATCTGCCTTATTCAATTTCTTCGCCGCTCACTTTTAAAGTTCTTGAGCAGCCGATAAAGACCGCAGTGCTTTGCTACCAGAAAGAATTTGCAGAGCGCTTAATTGCCAAGCCAGGGACAAAAGATTATTCAAGATTGAGCGTAAATTGCAGTCTGCGCGCGGATGTTGAAATTCTTGAAAATGTTTCAAAGGCAAAATATTATCCTAGGCCGAAAGTTGATTCAGCAATTGTCCGCTTAACCCCAAAAGAAATAAATTTGCCTGAAAAATTTGATTCAATAGTAAGGGCTTTATTCCAGCACAAAAACCAGAAAGTGAGGAATGCCTTAATTAAATCTGCCCACGAAATTGGCGGAAAGGAACAGGCGCAGAAATTTGTAAAAAAGCTCGGGCTAGTTGCACAAAAAAGAGTTATAGAACTTGCGCCAAATGAAATTCTAGAGCTGGCAAAAAAATGGTAGTGTACAAATCCCAAGAGGATATTATCGCTGAATTGCAAAAAAGAAGCATAGCCGGATACATAAGCCTATTTGATTTTGACCCGGAGTTATACAGGGCAATGGCTAAATTTTTCCCTGGAAAACAATTGCAACAGGTTATTAGAATAGCCCATTTAGAATACAGACGGCACAACAGGGGACAACTTACTGACGCTTTAAAAAAAATATGGCTTAAAGAAAAAGGAGAAACTCCGCTTAGCTGGAGGGGCATTGAAGAAGTTGCGCCGCATTTGCTGAATTCCCTGCAAGCTTACTTTACATCTATTGTAGATATTGCAAACATGGCAGGATTGAAACACAGTTTGAAATACGGTTATATCGCCAAAGGGCGTCCGACAAAATACACCGCGCAGGACAAGAACTTTAAGGAAGTTTGCAGGCTTCTCATTGAGCGTTTTGGGTTAGGCAAATCAAAAATATTTACAACAAGGGAATTCAGGCATTTAATTGCAAAGCAGCGTTTATCTGCTAATAAGTTACTTTCAATAATGGAGGAGGATCAGATAGTCCAGCGTTCTCGCTTCAGCGTTTGGGAAATCAATACTGACGCCATTGAAAGATACAAGAAAAAAGAATTCCATCCCAACGATTAAGTATGAAAAGTATGATTTATCCGAAAAGTATATAAAGTATGAATTGTATTCTTGAATTATAAACTGAATTTCATTGAGGTGAAAAAATGTTCGGGCATCCAAAGAAGTGTTATGGAAGCACAACTGTCGGGGAAAGAGGACAAATAGTCCTGCCTGCTGAACTGAGGGAAAAACTTGCAATAAAAACCGGCGACAAATTCCTCGTCATAGGCAGTGAGAAAAAAAATGATCCTGAAGGCGTTGTCGTGCTAATAAAAGGTGATGTAGTGGCAAAATTCGTGTCACAGCTTAAAGAGTTTTCCAAGTAAATATGGCAAACAAAACCGTGCTTGAGCTTCAGAATGTCACAAAGAGATACATGCTTGACGAGGTTGAGGTAAAAGCGCTTGACAATGTAAGCATTCAGGTAAAAAAAGGCGATTTTATTGCGGTGATGGGAACTTCAGGCTCTGGGAAATCAACACTGCTTAATATGATCGGGCTTCTGGACAGGCCTACATCGGGAAAGGTTTTTATTGAAGGAAAAAATATCCTTAGTTTCAGCGACAATGAGCTTGCCCACACAAGGGGCGGGAAAATCGGCTTTGTTTTCCAGTTCTTCAACCTTTATCCTACAATGACTGCGCTTGGGAATGTTGAGCTTCCAATGATCATTACTGAAAAGGAGCCTGCATACAGAAAAGCACGCGCAGCAGAACTTCTGCAAAAGGTCGGGCTTGAAAAGCGCGGCAATCACCTGCCAGCCCAGCTCTCAGGAGGAGAGCGGCAGAGAGCTTCAATTGCACGCGCGCTTGCAAACGACCCCTTGTTTATACTTGCAGACGAGCCAACAGGAAACCTTGACTCAAAGTCAGGAAAAGAAGTGATGAAAATCTTCAAGAGCCTGCACAATGAGGGCAAGACTATAATAGTTGTAACTCATGATAAGGAAATAGCATCAAACGCAGAAAGGATTATAAACATCAGCGATGGAAGAATCGTAAAGAAATGAAAAATCTTGCCATAATTTGCATTGCAGCAGTACTTGTTCTTTCACTTGCCAGTGCGAATGCTCATGCCGCAGTAAAAATCGCTGATTTTAACATAAGCCTTGTTGGCCAGGACCCGTCTCTGGCAATTCCGGGAAAATATGTTGACCTGACTTTCAGCGCAAAGGGCGGAGTTGCCTATGCGCCAAATGACGTTAATTTTGAGGCTGTTGAAAAATTCCCGTTCACGCTTGAGCCAGGCTCTGAAAAGACCGTGAATCTTGGGGATGTTCAGGTTATCGGAAAGGCAACTGAAAAGAACGAACTGCTTTTCAAGATACGATTGCTGGTTGACAGCAGGGCAGCAGAGGGCGACAATGAGTTTGAGTACAAATATTCAGTAGGCGGCTCTACTTATAGCGAAAAAATAAACATCAAGGTCTCAAATGTGCAGAGCGATTTTGACGTTATTGTGCAGGAAGTTTCAGACGGCTCAGTGTCGCTTGGAATTGTAAATACAGGTGAAAACGCCGCAAAATCGGTTGTTATTAAGATACCGGCACAGGAATATTTTGAAACAAGAAATATAGATTCAAGCATACTCGGAAACCTGGACAGCGGCGACTTTACAGTTGCGTCCTTTACGATTAATCCAAAAACCGAACAAAAGCAGAATTTGAATGTCCTTGTTTCTTACACAGACATCGAGGGCACAAGGCATACTCTTGCTAAATCAGTGCAGCTCCAATTAAGCAAGCAGGAAACAAGCGTTGCACAAAAAGGAGCTTCATTAAGCGCCCTTTCAAATCCCGCATTAACAATAATTCTGATTTTAATTATCGTCGTACTTGCATATTTCGCGTTTTTTAAGAAAAAATAGCTCATGAAACCGACAGATATACTGAGAATGGCTTTTAACAGCTTGGTCAACCGAAAGCTGAGGAGCTGGCTCACTATTATCGGCATAGTTATAGGTGTTGCAGCTGTTGTTGCACTTGTTTCTATCGGCCAGGGGCTTCAGAATTCTGTTGAAGCGCAGCTCAGCGACCTTGGCGCTGACATGATTTTTATAATGCCGACCCACACAAAAGGAGGGGAAACTTTTGGCGGCCACGACGGAGGAGGCGGTTTTGTCAGTGGTGGTCTAAGCAGCGGGACAATATCAGGCAACCTTACTGAAAACGACCTCAGGTTTATAAAATCAGTTCCAGGCGTTTATCTTGCATCAGGAATGATAAGCAAGCAGGCAACAATAAAATACATATCAGAGACTGCAACCATCGGAGTCCAGGGAGCAGACTCTTCCCTGCAAAAAGTGTTCACAACGGTTCATCTTGAAGAAGGCCGGTATCTGCTGTCTGGCGATGACGCTGTTGCGGTGCTTGGCCACCAGGTTGCAACAGACCTATTTAAAACCCCTGTCAAATTAAACAGCCCTATTTCAATTAACGGCAACAGCGTCAGGGTTATCGGAATTTTAAAAGCTGCAACTCAGTCATCAGACACAAACAATGTTGTTATTATCCCAATGCAGACTGCCCGCCGCATATTTTCAGATTTTCCCAGCGACCAATTTTCCTACATAATTGTCAAAACATCTGAAAGCGCAGACCCGGCAAAAGTTGCAGAGCAAATAACGAAAAAAATGTATCTATCCCATCATGTTACAAAAGACACGCAGGATTTTACTGTGATGACTTCCCAGTCAATCCTTGAAACTGTCGGGAAAATTTTGTCCTCAATAAAGCTGTTCCTCGGCGGGATAGCTGCAATTTCGCTTGCAGTCGGAGGGATAGGGATTGCAAACACAATGTTCATGTCTGTAATGGAGAGGACAAGGCAGATAGGCGTTTTGAAATCGCTTGGTGCGACTAATCTTGACGTATCTGAATTATTCCTTGCAGAATCAGCCATAATGGGAATGGTTGGCGGGATTATTGGAGTTGGTTTTGGCTATATTGTCTCTGCAATGCTTTCTAAAATAAGTTTCTTTGGTTCAGGTGGCGGTGGCGGCATGCAAACAAGTGTCCCCCTGGAGCTTGCTCTTTTTGCCGTAGGATTTTCGGTTTTGATTGGAATCGTATCCGGATTGCTGCCTGCACGAAAAGCAGCAAAGCTCCAGCCAACAGAAGCGCTGAGGTACGAGTAAAAAATGCTTTTTGGAAAAACATATATTATTTTGGATACAAAGCACATGCAGATATGGCTAACAGACTTGATTCCGCGACCATTGTGGAAAGGAAAAAGCAGCTAATTCGCCTTGTCATTGAGCATTTAGGCAAAGAAGAACACATCTACGAACGTGACCTCCGCAATTTAATCAATGCTAATTTCGGGCACAAACATTCTTTTTATATTCACTTTCGCATAGCTGTCCGTTTGCTTAGGGAAAGGGGGATTATTGATTATATTCGTGAAGGAAACTGTTTCAGGGTTTCGGCTGTTGCAGTTAAAAGATACAAAAAAGGCGAATTTAATGCTAGCCCCTTAATCTGAACAGTACCTTTTCAAAATTTTCAATTTTATTATTTTTAACTTTAATTCCCTCTTTTTTCAGCAGTTTTATCTTTTTATTTAGCCCTCTTGAATATCCGCCCAAACTTCTGTCGCTCTTTACAACCCTGTGGCACGGAATTAAAGTTTTCGCGTGCTGCTTTTCCCACCGCAAGCGAAGCTTGCGGGTTGTAAAACCCGTAAGGGTTTTACTTGAGGTTTTTGCGCCCCCGCGTAACTGCGATCTGCCTCGTGCGCAAAAAGCTGTTTTGTTTCTTTTCAGTGCCTGGCCAACTGGCCGCGGCGAAGTTTTCAGTATTTTTGCCATAATTCCATAGGTTGAAACCTTGCCGCGCGGTATTTTTCTGCAAAGAGCAAGCACTTTCTGCCCGAATTCCATAAATTAATATACGCTGCCGTGGTATTTATGAATAATTATGTCACTGAAAGATTTTAAGTTTGATATTCACAGTGGCCCTGTCATAATTGCGTTCATACTTATTGTGGTTTACACGATTCTTTCAATATTTTCCGGATTTTCAGCAGTCTCAGGCCGGTTCATTTCACTGCTCACAGCTTTTACAAAGAACTGGAACATGGTATTCACTCTTTTGCCGCTTTACCTTGGCTGGTTTATTGCTGATTATTACCAGGAAAGGCGCAGCACTGATTTGGGCAATGCAATGTCAAACGGCTTCATGGGCCTGTGGGCAGGAGTTGACTGGATGAGAAACTCTTACATTGCATACCAAACCTCCAGCAATCTTTTCTTCCTTGCTTTCAAGGTTTTGCTCTGCATTGGCATGCTGTTCTATGCCTTTTTTATAATGCGCAAGGCCGCGCGCGGGGAAAAAATAGCAATGTACATTGGCAAAATAAGGGAGATAAGCTATGTAGCAATTATTTTCACTCCAATAATTTACGATGAAGTTCCTTTTGACGGCATTACTCTTATTGCAGCAATTCTTTTCTTCCCAGTCATTTATGGAATTGCAGAATTTGTTGACTATTACATCCTGCCTGCCCCAAAGATAGAACTGATAAAGGAAGGAACTGAAAAAATTTAAGCAGATTTTTAGTGGCCTATTGCAAACTTGAGTATGTCTCCGTCCTTCAATTCGTAATCAGCAGAAACTCTTTTTTTAGTGCGCACATTTATTGCAGCAACAAATTTTTCTCCTATTTCAGTATGGACTTTGTAAGCCAGTTCGCGTGCTGTTGTCCCTTTTTGAACTAAGTAAGCATGCGGAAGGACATTTCCGTTTTTGTCAGTCAATTTATTCTCGTCCTCAACAGGATAAACCGCGATTAAATTAAGAACTTCAAAAACAGCCCTGTTTATGCACTGCTGCACGCCTGTGTTTCCGAATTTTTTCAGGACATTTTCCCTTATGAACTCAAGGGCTTTTTTCTGCTCTGCTGAAAGCTCCTTTGCCTCGCTGAAATCATTTGCACCTGGCTCATAATTTATCAGCCCCTTTTCAGCAGCCCTTCTGAGCGCAAGCTCTGAATCAGCTGATGTAGGAATAACTCCGGTTTTGGAGAGTTCAGGAATGTAATTCTGCGCTTCTTTCAGGTCAGATTTGTTTGCAGCAACTATGATTGGCTTCGTAACCCTCCTTAAAGCGCGGCCAAAATCCTCAACAGCAAGGCCGGAATCCCTCATTGCAATTGCAATCTGCTTTTCTGAAATTCCGAGCCCTGAAAGCTTTTCTGCCATGATTTTTGCAGGGTCTTTCTGACTTTCTGAAATTGCTTTTGTGATTTTTGCCCAGTCTTTCTTAAGCAGGCCTGCAAACCATAAATCAAGCTCCTCTTCAAGGAATTTTATGTCCCCTTCCGGATTATGAGTTCCTGCTTCGCACATTCTCCCTTCGCTGTCTGTTGAGCCGCTTGCATCTATAATATTAATCAATGCGTCTGCCTGCCTTAAATCATCAAGAAACTGGTTTCCCATGCCCCTGCCTTCATGCGCGCCTGGCACAAGCCCTGCAACATCAAGCATTTCTATTGGAATCAGCCGCGTGCCGTTTTTGCAGATTGAGTTCTGCGGGTTGCACTTCACATTAAAGTCCTTGCACGCGCATTTTACCTTCACATATCCAACACCGCGGTTCGGCTTTATTGTCGTGAATGGATAGGATGCGATTTGCGCTGCTGCAAGAGTTGCTGCTGAGAAGAAAGTGCTTTTTCCTGAGTTTGGCTTGCCGACAACGCCTATTAATTTGCCCATTTGTTCTGTTAAATTGGTTCAGCTATGGGCATTGGGCTTTGAGCCTTGGGCAAACGCC
>CAYNXO010000026.1:0-8591 GCA_964401205.1 Candidatus Undinarchaeota archaeon | reverse complement strand
GCTTTTCCCACCGCGAACTTTGTTCGCGGGTAGCGAAACCGCAGTTTCGCCTGAGGTTTTTGTGCCCCCTTCTAGCTAAGAGTTGCCTCGTGCACAAAAAGCTGGTGCCCCTGCCGAGATTTGAACTCGGATCAAAAGCTGTTTGCCGAGTCCGCGCTCCTTTCAGTCGCGCGGAAGCAACCGCAAGCTTGCATCATATCCAGGTTAGACCACAGGGGCATTTTTGAGCGCTCCCGACGGGATTCGAACCCGCATAACCAGTCTTAGGAGGACTGTGCCTGGTCCAGGTTAGGCTACAGGAGCATTTTGTCTAAAATTAATCGTTCTCAGAGAATTTAAACCCTTACATCCTTTCCGGAACATCTATCCCAAGAATATAAAGGCAGCTTTTCATCACATTGAATGTTGCCCCTACAAGGGCAACTCTTGCCTCTTTTAATTCCTTTTCGTTCGTGTTGAGTATCTGCACATTATTGTAAAACAGGTTAAAGCGCTCTGCAAGCTTGTGCGCGTAGTTCGCAACCGCATGGGTTTTATAATTTTTTGCAGCATCTTCAATTACAAGCGGGAATTTAGCCAGATGCTTGACTAATTCATGCTCCTCGTTTTTCTCAAGCAGGCTAAATTTAATGCTCTTTGGAATTTCCTTTATCCCGGCCTTTTCGATTATTCTTTTTGCCCGCACAGCAGCATACTGGATGTAAGGCCCGGTTTCGCCTTCAAAGCTCAGCGCCTTGTCCCAGTCAAAGAAAATCGTTTTTGTGTTGCTGACATTTTCTATTGAGAATTTTACTGCCCCAGTTGCCACCTGCCACGCAATTTTTTGCTGTTCAGCCGGGCGCATTTCAGGATTTCTTGAGATAACCTCTTCAAGCGCTTTTTCAAAAATCCTTTCCTTTAGTTCCCTGTAGGTTATTGTAAGCCCCTCCCTTGAGCTCATTTTTCCGCCAGGCAGATTGATCAAGTCATATGCAAGGTGGAAAGATTTCTTTGCTTTCTTGAATCCCATTAATTCAAGTGTTTTGAAAAGCTGCTGGAAATAAAGCCTCTGTTCAGAGCCGACAACATAAATTGCCTTGTCTATCTTGTATTTCTTGTACTTCTCCTCTGCTAAAGCAAGATCTCTTGTTGAATAAAGAGTTGTCCCGTCGCTCTTAAGAAGCATGAGAGTGTCAAGCCCGTATTTTTTCAGCTCAACAATAATTGCTCCTGCGCTCTTCTTTGCAATTTTCTTTTTAACCAGCTGCAGCGCAAGCTCCTTTCCATGCTTATCCATTTCGCTTTCAAAGAAGTAATTGTCAAACTTCACTCCTAAATCCTTGTAAATTAATTCATAATCCTCAAGCGACCATTTCCTTGTTCTATTCCAGAGATCCATAAGGCCGGAATCTTTTCCTTCTTCTATTTTTTTCTGTATCTTGTCAGATTCTTCCTTGTAAGAAGGATTCTCTGCAATTTTCTTTGAAGCCTCTGCATAAAGCTTGCCGAGCCATTCCCCTTTATTCTCATTTGGTGCTTCATTTTTGTGGAAATTCAGATAAGCCCAGAGGCATTTTGCAACATGCGCCCCTATGTCACCCTGGTAATTTGCCCGCAAAACATTGTACCCTGAAAACTCAAGTATCCTTGAAAGGCTTTCGCCCAGAATAGTTCCCCTCAAATGCCCTATGTGAAATGCCTTATGCGTGTTTGCCTGCGAAAATTCAACCATTACCTTTTCTTTTTTCTTTTCCCCTTTGCCGTAATTTTCCTTTCCAGCCTCATCAATGACGCTTTTTGCAAAAACTCCCCTGTCAAAGAAGAAATTAACATAAGCTCCGGCAAGAGCGACTTTTTTTGCAATTTTCGGTTTCTTTATTGCAGCTAAAATCTGCTCTGCAAAATCCCTCGGGCTTTTCCTGAATTTCTTCCCAAGCTGGAAAGAAATGCTGCATGCCAAATCGCCCATTTTTGCGCTTGGCGGCTCTTCAATTGAATTCAAAAGCTCATTATCAGTTACCTTCAGCTTTTCTTTCTTCAGAGTTTCCTTAAGGGAATTGAATACAGATTCCTTTGCAGTTTCCCATGTTGTTTTCATTATGACCTTTATAATAAGTTCCTGCATTTAAGCTTTTAGAAGTATTCGTAACAATTCAATTTTGAATTGTAATATGCACTTTGTTTCGTGTCTGTAACTTTAACAGAAATTTTCTTTTTTTCAATGAGCCAATTTATTATTTTTAAATAATCTCTGTCTACATTCACTTGGCGCCATCACAGCACTTGCTCTTTACTGTAGGCGCACGAGCTACTTTCGCCAGCCTTTTTGCCCCCTACGCGGGCTTAGACTTGCTTAGTGGCAAAAAGGCTGTGAGAGGGCCTACGGGGATTTGAACCCCGATTTGAAGGTCCGAAGCCTTCTGTCTTAATCCGGATTAGACCATAGGCCCGTTATTTATGCATGGCGGACTATGGGTAGCAAAGCTTCATTTATTTTACAGCTCGTTAAGGAACAAAGTTCCTTAACGCACACGAAACCATAGGTTTCGTGTTGTTGCCTGACCATAGGCCAGTAGCCAGTTATTTTGATTTCCTAAAATTAAATAACCTTGCTTTAATGGAAAAAAGCAATTATCTGCGGCAGGAAATTTTTCAGGATTATGTAATTAACCAGTATATTGACAACGCCAAGCATCACCCTCCTGCTTATAGGGTCATTAAAAAGATAAATGCGCACAAATGCAATAACTCCGTTTCCGAACAAAATTATTGCAAGAAGGCCGTAATACATCAGCTGCGCCTGCGGAATCATTGCAGCGATGTATGAAAGCACAGCAAGATAAATGGTGTCCATTAAAATCCACGGCGGCTTCTGGAAACTGCCGAAATATTTCCCTGCGACATTTATCAGAGGCGCAGTTGCCACTGCCGCAAAAATCCCTGGCCATGGGCCGTAAATGTTTGCCATTACAAGAATCAGGATGCTGTGTATCTCAACTTTCAGGTGGTCATAAAGGGCAGAAGAGCGGCTTCCAAGCACAATGATTGAAACAATAATTACTATAAGGGCATTTTTTGGGAAGAAAATAATCGGTATCAGCAAAATAATTGGCAGTATTATGAGTTCAACTCTCAGGAGGCTTTTTAGGAATTCTTCTTTGTTCATTAGTTAGCGCATGAATGCAATTATTTGTGGCAGGAAATTCTTCAAAATCAAATAATTGAACATTATATTTACTACAGAAAGCATCAGTCTCCTCATAAAAGGATCGTTGAAAATCAGGATGCGTACTGTCCCTACGATAACATTTTCAAAGAAGATGATTGTAAGAAGTCCGTATTCAAATAAATGCGCAGGCGGCATAAAAATAGTCAAATAAGCAATTATTGAAAGTGCAATAGTGTCCATTAGGATCCACGGCGGCTTCTGGAAGCATCCCAGCCACTTTCCAACCACATTTACAAGAGGAGCGCTGACAATTGCTGCAAAAATCCCGGCCCCTGGGCCGTAAACAAATGACATTGCAATTATCAGGACGCTGTGGAACTCAACTTTCAGATTGTCATAAAGCGCTGTTGAGCGGCTGAACACAATAAGCACTGTTGCAAATATTATAAGCAGAGAACTTTTACCGTAGAAAATCAGCGGTATGAATATTATGAGCAGAAGCATTATCAGGTCAAATCTCAGGAAACTTTTGATTCTGTCCATTTATTCTCCATCTTTTCAGTAAAGCGCTCCCGAGGGGATTGCTCACAGCCGTTTTGTCTTTGAAGTAAATTCGTGAGTGCCATCGGCTGGCGCTGGCGGGACTACATTGGGGGCGTGCTCGCCTCTGCCAATTTGGAGAGCTCGCAGCCCCCAAATAGGTCTATGATTAGCGCTCCCGGGGGGACTTTCCCAGCTTTTTGCCATTTTATGGGAAGGCGTATCACCGCACTTGCTTTTCAGTGTAAGCGCACTGGACGCTTTTCCCAGGTTTTTGCGCCCTTTGATAGCTGCGATTTGCCTCGTGCGCAAAAAGCTGTTTTGAACCCCCGATCTACAGCTTAGAAGGCTGTCGCCTTATTTACCCGACTTTTATTAAAGGTCACCAGGCTAGGCTACGGGAGCATTATATGGGCTTACAAATTACCCTTGTTTTATAAGGATTTATTTGTTTCTGGTAATAACGATACTGCATTTAACTTTGGGAAAAATATTTAAAAACCCTTCGTTACCATTATTCCCGCAGGTGTGGCAATGGCAGAATATGTTGTGGCTAATATTGACGAAATTCCTCCAGGTACAAAAAAGCTGGTTTTTGCTGGTGATAAGGCAATTTTGCTCTGCAATGTAAATGGAACTTTCTATGCAATCAACAACAGATGCCCTCATGCAGGCGGTTCTTTTGCAGATGGCTGTCTTGAAGGCACAAATATTATCTGTGCACTGCACGGCTGGGAATTTGACATAACAACAGGGCTTTCTTCTTTTGGCGCGCAGGCTGAAACATATGAAGTAATTACTGATTATGATAAAAAAGAAATAAAAGTGATTGTTGATTAAGATGCATAATATTCTTTCAGGGACTTTACTTTCAAATCCTCCCTTTGTACTTTCTTTATTGCCCCCGCCGCAGCAAAAGCTCCTGACATTGTTGTTATGCACGGGACTTTTGCCGTTATGCAGGCACGCCTTATCTTAAAACCATCCTTGTTTGCGATTCCGCCGGTTGTCGGCGTGTTTATGACCAAATCTACCTGCCTTTGCCGTATCAAATCTACAATATTAGGGGAACCCTCAGAAGCCTTCAAAACCTTTTTCACATTGATGTTTTCAAGCGCTATGATTTTTGCAGTTTTTCCAACCGAGAGCACATCAAAGCCCAAATCCGAGAAGCCCTTCGCAAGCTTCCCGACCAGTTCCTTGTCTTTTTTGTTTACAGCAAAAAACACCCTTCCTTTTTTAGGGAGGTTCACATAAGCGCCGAGCTGTGCTTTATAAAACGCCGTTCCAAAATCATAGTCAATTCCCATTGACTCACCTGTGGAGCGCATCTCAGGCCCAAGCCTTATGTCAGCTCCCGGCAGCTTATCAAATGGAAACACAACGCTTTTTACCGAAACATGCTTCGGCATTATTTCCTTGCCAGCAAACCCAAGCTCTTTCAAGGCTTTTCCCATGATTGCTTTTGTCCCGATTTTTGCAAGCTGCACATTCATTGCCTTGCTTATGAAAGGGACAGTCCTGCTTGACCTCGGATTTGCTTCCAAAATATAAACAACGCCGTCCTTAATTGCATACTGTATGTTCAGCATGCCGATGATTTTCAGTTCAAGGGCAAGTCTTTTTGTATAATCTTTTACAGTTTCAATTATTTCTTTGCTTAAAGTCTGCGCAGGCACAACACAGCTGGAATCCCCTGAGTGGATTCCTGCTTCTTCAATATGCTCCATTATTCCGCTTGTGAAAACATCCTTTCCGTCGCAGACAGCATCAACGTCCAGCTCTATTGCATTATCCAGAAACTTGTCAATTAAAATCGGGTGGTTTTTTGAAACTTTCACTGCTTCCTTCATGTAAATTTCCAAATCCTCGTCAGTGTAGACAACTTCCATTGCCCTTCCGCCAAGAACATAGGAAGGCCTTACAAGCACAGGGTAAGTGAGCTTGTTTGCAATTTTTCTTGCTTCATTGTAAGAATACGCAATTCCGTATTTTGCCTGCGGAATTTTCAGCTTTTTCAGGATTTTTGTAAACAAATCCCTGTCCTCAGCCCTGTCCATGTCCTCGGGTTTTGTCCCAAGAATTTTTATTCCGCGGCTTTGCAGTGGGATTGAAAGATTAACAGCAGTCTGCCCTCCGAACTGTGTTATAACCCCAACCGGCTTTTCAATTTCGCAGACAGCAAGCACATCCTCAAGGTGCAGCGGCTCAAAGTAAAGCCTGTCTGAGGTATCATAATCTGTTGAAACCGTTTCTGGATTGTTGTTGATTATAATTGCTTCATATCCCAATTCACGCAGGGCCATTACAGCATGAACAGTGCAGTAATCAAACTCAATACCCTGCCCTATTCTTATTGGCCCGCTTCCGAGAATTATAACTTTTTTCTTTTCCGACTTCTTTGCATCAGTTGCTGTTCCAGAAGTGCTGTAGTAATATGGCGTTTTTGCCTCAAACTCTGCTGCGCAGGTGTCCACCATTTTGTAATACCTTGCTGGGCGCTTGACGCCGGAAGCTAGATGCTTTCCAGTTATATTTTCAATCTGCTCTTTTATGAAGCCGAATTTTTCCGCATATTCAAAAGCTTCTTTTAATTTACTGCCCTTTGCGGCTTTCAGTTTTTTCTCAATTTCAAGTATGTTCTGCAATTTTGTTATAAACCATAAGTCAATTTTTGTGAGTTCAGAAATCTCTTTCGGCTTCAATCCTGATTTTAGCGCATCAGCTATGTAAAAAAGCCTTTTATGTGTTGGTATCCTTATTCGCCTGACAATTTCTTCTTTGCTTTTCTTTTCCTCTTTTGTTTCATTTCCAACAAGCCCAAGCATATCAATATCCAAAGAGCGGATTGCCTTTTGCAGCGATTCCTCAAAATTCCTGCCGATTGCCATAACTTCGCCTGTTGACTTCATCTGCGTCCCTATTGTGCGGTCAGCTGTCCTGAATTTCTCAAAAGGCCACCTCGGGATTTTTGTAACAATGTAGTCAAGAGCTGGCTCAAAGCTTGCTTTAGTTTCCTTTGTAATCGGGTTCGGAATTTCATCCAGGGTTAAGCCAATTGCAATTTTTGCTGCAATCAGTGCTATTGGATATCCAGTTGCTTTTGATGCAAGTGCAGAGCTTCTTGATACTCTTGGGTTAACTTCAATCACACAATAGTTTTCAGAATTCGGGTCAAGAGCAAACTGGACATTGCAGCCGCCTTCAACTCCAAGCGCCCTTATTATTTTAATTGAGGCTGTCCTAAGCATCTGATACTCAAAATCAGTCAAAGTTTGCGAAGGTGCAACAACTATGCTCTCTCCAGTGTGTATGCCAATCGGATCAAAATTCTCCATGTTGCAGACTGTTATGCAGTTGTCAGCAGAATCTCGCATTACTTCATATTCAATTTCCTTCCATCCTGCAACGCTTTTCTCAACTAAAACTTGATGTATCCTGCTCAGCTCAAGCCCGTTAGATGCAATTCTTTCAAGCTCAAAGCAGTCGCCTGCAATTCCGCTTCCTGTCCCCCCAAGCGTGTAAGCAGCGCGCACAATTACCGGATAGCCGATTTCCTTTGCGTAGCCAAGCGCTTCTTTTGCTGAATTAACAGCTTTTGAAGGCGGAATTGGCTCTACTATTTTTTTCATGAGCTCCCTGAACTTGTCCCTGTCTTCGCCCCACTCAATTGCCTTTATCGGAGTGCCAAGAACCCTTACATTGTATTTTTTCAGGATTCCTTTCTCAGCAAGCTCAGAAACAAGATTCAGTGCAGTCTGGCCGCCCATTCCTGACAAAATTCCGTCAGGTTTTTCTTTTGCAATAATTTTTTCAAGAACTTCCACAGTAAGCGGCTCAATGTAAGTTGCGTCTGCCATGTCAGGGTCTGTCTGGATTGTAGCAGGGTTTGAATTCACAAGAACTGTTTTGATTCCTTCTTCGCGCAAAGCCTTGAGTGCCTGGCTTCCTGAGTAGTCAAACTCAGCTGCCTGGCTTATTACAATCGGCCCGCTGCCGATTATCATTGCCTTTTTTATTGTTGCATCTTTCGGCATTTTATCATCTCCAAAAAGTTGTCAAACAAATACTGGTTGTCCTGCGGCCCTGGCCCGCCCTCAGGATGATACTGCACTGCGAAAATTTTCTTTTCTTTATGAGTAATTCCTTCAATAGAATTATCATTCAAATTTATTTTTGAAACCCCGAATTCAGTGTTTTCCAGACTTTTTGCATCAATTGCATATCCATGATTTTGCGTTGTAATATGAACCTTTCCTGTTTCCAAATCTTTTACAGGATGGTTTAATCCGCGGTGGCCGAATTTCAGCTTGTAGGTTTTTGCACCAGCTGACAATGCAATTATCTGATTTCCCAAGCAAATTCCAAATATCGGAATTTCTGCTTCATTAATAAGCCTGCGGACAGTTTCAATCAAATAAGCCGGCTTTGCAGGATTTCCAGGGCCGTTTGAAATCAAAATCCCGTCTGGATTAAATTGCATGATTTTTTCAAAACTAGTTTTTGCAGGCACAACAGTAATTTTGCAGTTTCTCTTTTCAAGGCTTCTTAAAATATTGTATTTAATTCCTGCGTCAATTGCAACAATATTATGAATTCCTTTTTTGTTCCAGGCTTCTGGCTTTTTTACACTAACATATGGCAGCAGGTCTTCGCTGTCCGGATAAGGAGTTTTGTTCAGTTCTTCAACAACTTTCTTTATATTTGCGCTTGCAGGGCAAAGCATTCCTTTCATAACTCCTTTTGCCCGGATTGTTTGAGTCAAAGCCCTTGTATCAATGCCAAAAATTCCCGGAATTTTGTGCTCTTTCAGGAATTTATCCAGGTTTTCAAATACCTTAAAGTGGCTCGGTGATGTGCAAAGCTCGCTTACCACACATCCGGCAAGCTGGGTTTTTTTTGA
>CAYNXO010000025.1:0-9159 GCA_964401205.1 Candidatus Undinarchaeota archaeon | reverse complement strand
CCCATCATATTTTATTTTTTTCCGGAAGCTAAAACCATAAGCTCACTCGACCATCTAATAAATTTATTCTTATGTATCCTTTTTACCGGCCCGAAAATTTCAAGAAGAATGCAGACACTGTTTACGTATTCAAGTTTATTGGATGAACTTAGGAAGGCAATGGGTTATATTTGGACGAAAGCAGATCAACGCAACGAGAGGGGTGTATCTATCGGTTTTATATTTCCCTATGAGGAATTTTTAGAAGATGACGAAATTTTTTGGCCTATGTTAGAACAGGAGGAAAAAAGGCTTGTGAAAGAAATTAAACATTTAATGAAAATTTATGAGAAAGAAATGGCAAAAAATGCTAGAGAAATGATAATAGACAAAACAGTTATTATCTGCGGTGCGAACCATTTAGATACAATGGTAAAACAACTGAAGGATATTGCATATTTACATGAACCTATAGATTTGCACAAAAAATAAACCTATTTCCTTGCCTTTCTCTTCAACTTTGTCCCGCAAACCCCGCAAATGCCTGGGGCAGAATATTTGTTTTTGCAGGCAGGGCAGTAATACTGCCAGTGCAATACCACTCTTATCCCCTTTTCGCCAACAGGCATGGTTTTAATTCCAAGCTTTGCAGCAACATTCTGTATTCCGTAGTCGTCTGTTGCTATATCTGCGCTGAATTCAAGCGCAAGAGCTATAATCCCCAAATCCTGCTCTGACAAATTATCTTTTGTTTCTTCTGCAATTTTCCCTGCTTTTACAATAAAATCAGCTTTTGGAATGCGCTGCTCAATCATATCCAGATTAAAGGCGTATTGAAGGTTCTTTTTTCCGCGCCTGGACTGCACTTCGTCAATAACTGAGGGAGATGTAATATAACTCTCACCCGCAGTGAGAATCGCTATTCCGTTTATTATTGCAGATGCGTCAAGAATTATTTTCGTCACAGCAATAGAATAAAGTGCCAAAGCTTTTTATACTTCTTTGTTTTATGAAGTGGGATATGGCAACAACAGCATCTCCTGCAACAAGGCTTAGGGAAGGGGATTTAGTTTTACTGCCAGGCCAGGGAGACGAGATTTTCAAGGTAAAAAAAATCGGGGTTTCTGCACCTGGAAAGCACGGCCATTCAAAAGTCAACCTTGATTACCAGAATATTTTCACAGGCAGCGGAGGGAATACTGTTGTAAGCGGCCACACAGAAGTGGAGAAGCCTGTAATTGAAAAGGAGAGGGCGCAGGTATTAAACATCACCCCGGGGAAGCCAAAGACGCACACAGACCCTGGAAAAGCGGCAGTTGTCCAGCTTATGAGCCTTGAAACATACGAAACCTATGAGCTTCCCCAGCCTGCTGAAATCCCTGAATCAGACATACAAAACGGCATGGAAATTGAAGTCCGCTTTTTCGGGCACAGAAAGTGGATAGAAAGAGTGGTGAAAGCTTAGGGGGAATTGCAAATGGACATTGGCCTGATAATTTTCATTGCTGCGCTTATTATTGGCTCAATAATAATCTACAAAATTCTCAAGGGGCTTTTAAAAGTGGTGCTCTGGATTATAGCAATATTTATAGCATATATCATTCTAAAACTGTTCATACTGTAAAATAAATTAAGGGCTATGAGCAATGAGCCGTGAGCTCATAAAGCGAGGGTGATTGCAGGCGTTTGCTCCGCCCACCAATTGTTGCAAGTTGGATGATGCCCTCGCTTTATGATGAGCCCATAGCCCACTGCCCAAAGCCCATAGCTGAACCATCTCGAGCCGTTAGGCGAGAGATGCTCGTAGAGCAATTTAACAGGTTAAAATGGTCCTTGAAGCAATACTCAGCGCACAGGAAGCAGAACGCCATCCTTTTGACATGTTTTTCCTTGGCTTGGGAGTTGGTTCGCTGGGGCTATGGCTTGCATATTATATTTTCCCGAAAGAAGCCAGCAACTGGTTTTTGTTCCTGGTTGCTCTGGGAATTGAGCCATTGCTTTTGAGGCTTTTTTATCTTGAAGAACGCTATGAAATAACGTTCAGCAGGCCCACATTGTGGCAGCGCCACGAGAACATCATTATGGACTACCTCCTGCTGTTCTTTGGGATGGTAATTGCATTTTCATTCTGGTACACTGTGCTTCCGCAGGTTCTCTCCAATATAATGTTTGAAAACCAGATTTCAGAGGTAATAAGGATACAGGGCCTCAGGGCAACTCTTTCAGGCGGGCTTATTGCCACAGGCGCAACAATTGCGTCATCAAATTCGCTTTTAATAACAGCTGCAATAAAGGAGAAGGTAAAGATATTTGAGTTCATAGCACTCAACAACCTCCGCCTATTGTTCCTGTTTGTTGCGTTTTCATTCATCTTCGGCGCAGGAGCAATTTTGCTTTTGACTTGGAATGCAGCTGTTGTAGGAGTTGCAATAGGAAACCTTGTGCGCACTGAAATTGTTGCAACGCATATGTCAAACGCGGCAATTACGTATTTCAAGGCACTGCCAATAAGCTTCTTCTCGTTCTTTGTGCACGGGATTTTTGAGGTGCTTGGCTACTTTATAGGCGCGATTGCCGGCGGAATTTTAAGCGTTGCAATAGTCAAGAGGCATTACAAAAATCCGCATTTCCCTGTGCTGCTAAGGGATGTCATAGTCCTGTTCTTATTGGCTACAGGGCTGATAATCTTTGGCGCATTTGTTGAAGTTTATATAACGCCTGTTCTGTAGAATTTAAGTGCGGTTGAGTCAACTTTGTGGTGCTACAAAAAAATAATCCTTCTGAATATCTTTCAAAAAGTAAAAAATAATACAAAAAACTCTGCTAACACCAATAAGTTGACTGCGCCTCCTTTTCCTAGTATTTAAATACTTTATATAGCTCTAAGTAAATAAATCCTGTACTAGCTATTAGTAGAATAGCTACCCAATCAAATAGACCAAGTGCGACCGTATGGAACATTTTTTGCAGAGCCGGAATGTAAATTAAACTCAATTGCGCTAGGGCTGATATGGCGACTGCCAATAGTAGATATTTATTAGCAAAGAAATTTAACTTGATTACTGGTTTAACCAAAGACCGGCAACTAAAAGCCTGAAACAGTTCAAAGAAGACAACTGAGGTAAATGCGACTGTTATGGCCTTTGGAACTCCGCTAGTTTGCAGTGCCCAGTAGAACAATGCTATTGTTCCAAGAAACATTATGATCGAATACTCGACAATATAAGCTCTTACACCTGTAAAAATACTCTCTTTTGGATTTCTGGGCTTTCGTTTCATCATATCTGAGTCGATAGGCTCAACTGATAATGCAAGTGCAGGCAGGCCATCGGTAAGCATGTTTATCCATAATAACTGACTCGCTAATAGTGGCAGAACAAACTTACCTGTTGCTGGATCTGTAAAGCCAATTAGCATCGCCAGGCCAATGATAAGAATTTCTCCAATATTTCCTGAAAGCAAAAATGCGAGAAACTTTTTTATGTTGTCGTAAATACCTCTCCCATGCTCAACAGCCTTTACAATGGTTGCAAAATTGTCATCCTGCAAAACCATGTCAGCTGCTTCTTTTGCAACATCAGTTCCGGTAATTCCCATTGCAATGCCTATGTCTGCTTTTTTCAATGCAGGAGCATCATTTACACCATCCCCTGTCATTGCAACAATTTCGCCGTTTTTCTTTAAGGCATGCAGGATTCTCACTTTGTGTTCAGGGGCTACACGCGCATAGACATTGACGGTTTCAACTTCTTTTTCAAGCTGTGAATCGCTCATTTTGCTGAGTTCATCTCCAGTTAGCGCTTTTACAATTCCATCTGAAAGCCCAAGCTCCTTTGCAATTGCCTCTGCAGTTATTTTATGGTCGCCAGTTATCATAACAGACCTTATGCCAGCAGATTTGCAGAGCTTAATTGCATCAATAACCTCTTCCCTTGGAGGATCTATCATTCCTGCAAGCCCAATGAAAATTAATCCAGACTCGATATTTTTTTCATCATATTTTGCAGATTTCAATTCCTTGTGCGCAAATCCAAGAACCCTAAGTGCCCTTTCTGCCATGCTTTCTGTGTGCCAGAGTATGTGCTTTTTTAATTGCGGGCTTAAGCGCCTTACATTGCCTTCATAAAAAACAAAGTCGCATTTTTTAAGAATTTCCTCAGGAGCGCCTTTTGCAAAAACAAAAAGATTTCCGCTCTTGCTTTTGTTTATTGTGGACATCATTTTGCGTTCTGATGTGAACTCAATTTCATACACTCTCTTGTATTCAGCAGAGAGCATTTTTTTAGTAAAGCCGCCTTTTTTTGCAGCAACAAGAAGCGCGCCTTCTGTTGGGTCGCCAAAAATCCCTGCTTTATTATCCTCAACAAGCTCAGCATTGTTGCAGAGAACAGAGGCTTTTTGCAGCAATCTGAGGTATTCTTTTTCAGCTGCAATTAAATTTTCATCAGGCAAAAATTCACCAGACGATGAATAGCCGCTTCCAGTTACATTTATTTTTTTCTCTCCAACAAAAATTTCTTTCACAGTCATCTCGTTTTTAGTTAAAGTTCCTGTCTTGTCGCTGCAAATTACTGTTGTGCTGCCAAGGGTTTCAACAGCAGGCAGCTTTCTTACAAGTGCATTTGACCTTGCCATTATTGTTAATCCAATTGCCAGTGTTATTGTTACAACAGCAGGCAAGCCCTCTGGAACAGCTGCAACTGCCAAGCTTACTGCAATGAGCAGCATAGTTAAAATCTCAGTTCCCCTAAAAATGCCAAGAACAAAAACTGCAGCAGAAACTGCAATCATAAAAATGCCAAGATTATGGCCGACTTTTGCAAGCTTTTTCTGAAGCGGAGTTTCTTTGTCCTCAACTGACTGCACCATTGTTGCTATTTTCCCGAATTCAGTTGCCATTCCAGTTGCATAAACAGCAGCAGTGCATTTGCCCCTTGTAATTATTGTTCCGCTGTAGACTAAATTTTTCCTTTCTGCAACAGCAGCTTCTTTAACTATTTTGCCAAGCTCTTTTGTCACAGAAGTGCTTTCTCCTGTCAATACAGACTCGTCTGTGTGCAGGTTGAAGATTTCAATTATTCTTGCATCAGCAGGAACTTTGTCGCCTGTTTCAAGCAGAATAATATCGCCTGGAACAAGCTCTTCTGAGCTTATGATTTCTTTTTTGCCATTTCTGACTACTTTTGCCTTTAGCGCAGAGAGCTTCTGCAAGGCCTCCATTGCTTTTTCAGCTTTGTATTCCTGGAAAAAGCCAAGCAGTGCATTAATAATAACAATGGCCAAAATGACGATGGCATCAATATAGTCCTCTGGCTTTTTTGTTATGAATCCAATTGCAAATGACAAAATAACCGCTGCGACAAGTATCCATATCAAAAAATTGTTGAACTGATTTAGGAAAATTTTAAGTGGTGTTGTTTTTTTCTTTTTTTCAAGCTTGTTCAGGCCATATTCAGATAGCCTGTTTTTAACATCAATATCAGAAAGCCCGTTAGGGCTGCTGTTGAGCGCCCTTAGCGCATCATTCGCTTCAAGCTGATATATTTTCGCATTTTCAATTTTCATTTAGTGCCTGAACGTCCTTATCCCTGAGAACACCATTGCAATTCCGCGCTCATTCGCAGCCTGTATTACCTCCTTGTCCCTTATTGAGCCGCCTGGCTGTATTATTGCGCGTATGCCGGCGTCTGCTGCAGAGTCAACAGCATCCCTGAACGGGAAAAATGCATCAGACGCCATAACAGCGCCAACAGACTTCCCGTTTGATTTGTAAGCGGCAATTTTAGTGCTGTCAACCCTTGACATCTGTCCTGCGCCTATGCCGACTGTCTGCAAATCCTTTGCAAAGACAACTGAGTTTGATTTTACATGCTTGCACACTTTCCATGCAAAGAGCAAATCCTTTAGCTGCTCTTTTGTCGGCTTTACCTTTGTCACGACTTTCAGGTTTTTAAGCTCAGGGCTCTGCACCTGCGCTGTCTGCGTTACAATTCCTGCTGAAACGTCCCTGAAATTCATCCGCGGAAAATTAAACCTGTTAAACGGAACTTCAGCTTTGACAACGCGGACCTTCTCCTTCTGCTGCAAAACAGCAAGCGCCCCAGGAGAGTAAGAAGGAGCTATTATTTCCTCAAGGAAAATTGAAGTAAGCTGCTTTGCAAGCTCTCCTGTTATTTCTCTGTTTGATGCAACTACCCCTCCGAAAGCTGAAAGGGTATCGCAGGAATATGCGCGCTTGAATGCCTCATGAACATTTTCTGCAATTGCAACTCCGCATGGGTTTGTATGCTTTATCACTGCAACAGCCGGCTCTGAAAATTCATTTACCATGTCCCATGCAGAATTCATGTCAAGAATGTTGTTGTAGGAAAGCTGCTTTCCCTGGAGCTGGACAGCATTCCCCAAACCGCCTTTGCCCAGCAAATCGCTGTAAAAAGCCGCTAGCTGGTCATAATTTTCACCGTAGCACAAATCCTGTTTTTTCCTGTAAGACAAATTAAGGTATTGCGGGAATTTTTCCTTTCTGACTGCTTTCTGGAAATATAAATCTATGGCTGAATCATAATGTGCAACATAGTTAAAGGCAGCCGCAGCAAGATTTTGCCTTGTTTTATCGCTTACTGAACTGCTTTTGCTTATTTCTTTAAGAACAAGCCCATATTGTTCCGGGCTTGTAACAATTGCAACATCCTGGTAATTTTTTGCAGCAGAGCGGATTAAAGCCGGCCCGCCGATGTCAATATTTTCTATCAGCTCAGGGTGTTGTGCGCCTTCAATTAGTTTTTGCTCAAATGGGTATAAATTCACGACAACCAAATCAATTGGCTTTGCGCGCTGCGCTTTGAGCTCTGCGCTGTGTTTTTTGCTTTTTCTTATTGCAAGAAGGCCTGCGTGTATTCTAGGGTGCAGGGTTTTTACCCTGCCGTCAAGCATTTCAGGGAATCCTGTAATCTCTGACACATCCTTTGCTTTCAGCCCTGCTTCTCTCAAAACTTTTGCAGTGCCGTTGCTTGAAATAATATCAATGTGTTTTTTTGCCAGCTGCCTGCAGAAATCAACAATTCCTGTTTTGTCATAAACAGATACGAGTGCGGTTTTTATTTTGGCCATTTTCGCGAGCGGGGCGAGCGAAAATAAGCGAAGCTTGATTTACTTCGCCAACTCGTAAAAGAACAAAGTTCTTTTACGCACAAAAAACGCTTCGCGTTTTTTGTTGTCGCGCATTAAAACTCCCACAACGAATAATATTTTGTAGTTATTTAAGCTTTGTTCTGGAGTTTTGCAGCTTCCAAAACGTTTTCAAGCAGGCACGCAACAGTCATCGGCCCTACCCCACCAGGGACAGGAGTTATATGGGATGCAACTTCCCTTACTTTTTCAAAGTCAACATCGCCTGCTACTTTATCCCCGACTTTGTTTATGCCAACATCAATTACAATTGCGCCTTTCTTTATCATACCTGCAGTTATTAAGTCCGGTTTTCCAACAGCTGAAATCAAAATATCTGCAGTTTTCGTCTTTTCAGGAAGATTTTTTGTGCGAATGTGGCAGGAGATAACAGTTGCAAACCTGTTTGCCAGCAAAACCGACAGCGGCTTGCCAACTATGTTGCTCTGGCCGACAACTGTAACCGCTTTTCCCTTTACATCAGTCTTTAAGCCCTCAATTATTTCAAGAACAGCCTTTACTGTTGCTGGCAAAAATCTTTCTTTTCCAAGAAACAGCTTTCCAAGATTTTCAGAAGTAAGGCAGTCAACATCCTTTTCAGGCCTTATTGAGTCAAGGATTTTGCCTGTGTTTAAGCCAGCTGGCAAAGGAAGCTGAACTAAAATCGCATGAATATTATTGTCAAAATTTAGCTTCTCAATTTCCCTTATTATTGTTTCATCATCTGCATTTTCAGGAAACCTGAAAAGCTCAAATTTAATGCCTGCTTCCTTGCAGGCCTCATTCTTTTTTGAAACATAAAGCTCTGAAGCATGATTGTTTCCTGCTAATATAACTGCAAGGCACGGATTAAATCCAAGTTTGCCGACATCTGCTTTGACTTTTTGCCTTATTTTCTCAGCAAGAGCCTTGCCGTCTATTATTTTCCCACCCATACCAGAATTTGATACCGCACAGCTTATTAACTTTCCGAAATATAAGAATCGGTTATGATGAGTGAAAGCAAAATAAGCCTTATTGCAGCGCCGCAGCTTATTGACAGGGGAACCTGGATAAGGTTGGATGAAAATACAGAACCTTTTACTGCTGAAAATGCGAAACTGCAGCTTTCGGCAAGCCCGCTTGACATGCTAAGCCAGCTGAGCAGCTTTAATGAACTGGCAAAAAAATGCACGTGCATTGATTTGTGCAAAAACATTGAAGCGCTGAATGAGGAATTCTTAAAGGAAATTTTTGAAAAAAAGAAGCAGAAATTCTGGAGCTATGCTGCTGATGACTGCCTTGAAAAATATTTTTCTTTTGTAGAGAAAAATGTCAAAAGCGCCCTGGCAAAAAACAGGAGTTTTATTGCAATCGGAGGTTCGCATTCAATTGCATGGCCGGCAAGCAAGGCAATATTCAATCATTATAACAACTGGCGCGACAAAATCTCTGTTGTTTTCTTTGATGAAGGTGAGGATAACTTCGGGAACGGGCTTGAAAAAATAAGGCAGTCAATGTACCATGGCAGCTGGGCAGGGGTTGTGCAGAGGAAGTTCAATTATGAGCCGTTTTTGGTAAGGCCGGAATCTTTTGACAGCTCAGAACTTGCAGCAGAGCTGAAGGGAAAGAAATTTTTGCAGCTGTCTGTTGATATTGATGTTTTCAACAAGGAAACCTGCCCTTCAACTTTTTATTCGCGCTTTGACGACATATATGGGGTCGGGACAATGACTTATGAATTATGGGGCGATTATTTAAAAGAAGTAAAGAAAATCGCTGATGAGAATTATGTAAAAGTATTAGGGGCTGACATAAGCGAGTTTATTCCTTACGGCCATCTTGATGCAGAGAACAAAAAGACAGCAGAAACTTTTATTAAATTGCTGAATGATTTGTATAATGTGGTGAAATAAATTAAGGGCTATGAGCAATGAGCCGTGAGCTCATAAAGCGAGGGTGATTGCAGGCGTTTGCTCCGCCCACCAATTGTTGCAAGTTGGATGATGCCCTCGCTTTATGATGAGCCCATAG
>CAYNXO010000024.1:0-9789 GCA_964401205.1 Candidatus Undinarchaeota archaeon | reverse complement strand
AAAATAAAGCATAGAATGGTTAATAAATAGAATAAAACACTATTTTTAATATGATGGACAAAGAAGAAAAATATGGAGATGTTACTTTGGGAATACTAAAGGATGAAAGACTATTGATGATAAAATTTCCTCCTGAGAAAAAGAACCATATTGACGATGCTGTTATTGAGGCACTAGAAAAAGTTTTTGAGGAAAAAAAATTTGGGAAACTGCCAAACAAAGTGAAAGAACAATTTAGGAACGGCGAAAAAATAAATATCAAGATGCTTGGGAATTTAAGCATAAAAATAACCGCGAATAGAAGGTACGTTATTGCAAGCAAAGATAAAAACATAGTCACTACGCTTCGTGTAAATATTCAAAACAAACTTTGATTTAGAAGTTAAATTACACTTATCGCTTTTTTCTCGTGAAGTAATAATATCCTACAACGCCACTGATAAGTATAAACGCAAGCATTGCTGCAAGAATGCTATTGCTGCCAAACAATGAGAAGAATCCTGTCGGCCTTCCTCCTGCTTCTGGATTAGCGCCGCTTGCTGGCGTTTGCTGGATTATAGTTGAAGGTGTTGTTTCTGTTGTTGTCAGGGGAGTTTTTGGAACAGTAAGCTGTTTTGTCGGATGGGCTGTTGGCTCTGGCTTTGTGCTTGAAATAGACCCGCCGCCGCCACCTCCGCCTCCACTGCCTCCATCGCCAGTATCTTCTGGCTTAACATAAACCCAGCCGCTTATTGTTTCTTCATTTCCTGCGGTGTCATTTGCGTAGGCTTTAACTGTATAATTGCTGCCCTGTGACAATGAAAATGCCTTTGTGAAATCGTTTCCTTGTTTTGTGAAAGTATAATTCGCGCCATTTAATTCAACAGAATAGTTAGCGAGGGACACATTGTCAGTTATTGTAAAGTTCGCAAGCCAACTGGTGCTTGTTACGGTTTGATTCCATTGCATGTTTGAGTTGTTTGTAATAGTTGGTTTTGTTGTGTCCTGCACAGTTACTGTAAATGTTGAAGTTGCTGTGTTACCTGCAGCATCAGTTTTATTACAAGTAACAGTTGTCACACCAAGAGCGAATGTTCCTGTAGAATAATCACAAGATGATAGAAGATTACCATCTACTGCATCATGAGACATTGGAGGAGTAATCGTAACTGTAGCTCCTGAAGAACTTGTTGCTTCAGCAACTATTGGAATGACCGCATCTATTGTTGGTGCAGTTGTGTCAATTCCAGAAATCACGGCTGATAATGAATAAACTGAATTGCCAGCAGCATCAACTGCTTTGTAGCAGACAGTCTTTCCGTTATCAGACTCATGTGTAAAAGTAAATGAGCTATAAGGATCAAATGTAAGCGAATTATCGCACGTAGTTCCGGCATCAACTCTCATGTATAATGTACCTTCGCTTGCTGACGCAGTGATTGTCTTGCTTTGAGCAGGAGTTGAATCTGGGTTGATTATTGTTATTGATGGTGCAATTGTATCAACTGTGAACGATGTTATTGGTAATGCTATTGAAGGATTGCCTGCCGCATCTGTTACGGTTATTGTACAATTAGAGTAGGTTCCGTCTGCCAAAATATTGAATGTAATTAGATTGTCGCCTACAGTTGCAGATGTTACTGTGCTGTTGCAGTCACCGGCATAGGTTATTGTTCCTGCTTCGGTTGAGTTAAATGTGTAATCTGGGGTATTATCATTTGTTGGGGTTGGGACTGCAGTTACTTCTGCAAGTATTGGGGGAATGGTGTCATTAATAACAAGGGATTGAGGAGTGAGTGAAGCGGTGTCACCTTCCGTATTAGAAATTTTTACAAACCATTTGGCAGTTAAATTAGCAGAAACAAATGGCGCCATTACATCAAATAAAAACGATACATTCCCTCCACTTGGGATCGTATTTGAGGCGGTGCTCCAGTTTATTATTAGCACTTTTCCACCTACGTCGTAAGTGACATTGTGCGCCCAACCAAGTGGATCAGAAATACTGCTTTCGTTAATTGTGAAATTGGTATAAGTAGCACCTTCTTGGCCAGCTGTAATATTAACTCTATTTATTTCTGAACTTCCGCTAAGATAGTTTATAGTAAAGTTGTAGACCTCGTTGAATCCCTCGACTGTTGCATTATCACCCCCGGTTGTGTTAAAATTAATGTTTATACTATCTATAGAAAGGGGCTGAATTCCACCCGCAAAAGAACTATGTGAAAACGCAACTACTAATGCTGCAAAAATTACGATTGAAATTAAAAGTATTCGCTTATCCATTTTTAGCACCCGTGGATTAACAAAGGTGCCTATTGATTGTTAATATATATCTCTTGCTGTGTGAAAAAAAGGTGCGGCGGCTGGGATTCGAACCCAGGTCTTTAGCTTGGAAGGCTTACCCCAATTTTTGTTGCTAAGGTCCTACCACTAGACTATCGCCGCAGTTTGGTTAAATTGGTTAAGTACCGCGTATGCGAGTACGCGCGTACAGCGATACGCGTTACTCGGTACTTGCTACCTTAATTTATTTCCCAGTTATTAACAGTGAAGCGCATATATTAATATTAATGTACACACTTATTTATTGGTAATAAAAATGAAAGACCTTTTTGAAACAAAAGAGCGCAGTGGCTGGAATTCTGTGGCAGTTGTCTCGCTTGTAGTTGTAATCGCTGTAATGCTTATTGTTTCGGCAAAAATAAACCCAACCGGCTTCATAATCTTCTCGCAGCAGTCATACACTTTTGATTTTTCAAACCCTGCAGAATATTCTTACAACAGCACTTTAATTAATTTCACAGCAGGCGCTGTAAGCCTGAATCTGCTGACAAACACAACAACAACGAGCACAACAAACGAAGTTACTTTAATTGTAATCAATGCAATGGAATCGCCGGCAAATAATGTCACGGCAAAAGTGATTGAGCAGGGCGACGGAATTACGGCAACAATAGAAAAGGCAAACACATTCAATGTAACTTTTAACTCAACAGTAAGCAATGGCGATGTCATAAAAATGTATTTGAAGGGCGGCTATAAGAGCAATGTAACACTCTGCAACGCAGGAACGCAGTGCGGCTCGCCAGGGCAGTACGGCATTGTCTTTTATCCGGCGTCTTCGCAGGGCTACTATTACATAACTGTCAGCGGGCTTTCTTCTCCTGTAAATACGCTTACATTTGACAATATTGACAACCGGATTATATTTGACTACATAGCTGCCCTGCACAACATCACAACAACCACGACAACAAATACAACATATTATCCGGGCTCTGCGGCAATTGAAACTTCTGATTTGAGCATTGGAAACATTTCCTACTGGGGCTTGTTCACAGCAACAGAAACGCTTAATGGCCAGACAATAGGATATGAATATTCAACTGATTCAGGAAGCGCTTGGAGTTCTGTTTCAAGCGGAGAAAATTTAAGTTCTGCAAATGCATCTTCCGGGAAAATAAGGTTCAAAGCAGCTCTTAATTCAGGCGGAAGTGTAACGCCTGCACTCAATGCCATTGGAATCACTTATCAAACACAATTCACCTGTACTGAAAGCTGGGGATGCACTGAATGGAGTGAATGCTCTGAAAACAGCACGCAGACAAGAACATGCACAGATGACAACGCCTGCGGAACAACTTTGAGCAAGCCGAATGAGATGCAAACTTGCACGTATATTCCGCCCTGCACTGAAAACTGGACCTGTGCTGAATGGAGCTCCTGCTACTCAAATAATACACAGGCAAGAACCTGCAGCGATTCAAATTCGTGCGGAACAATTCTGCTCAAGCCAAACGAAACGCAAAGCTGCACTTATGTTGCGCCTGAACAGCTCCCGTCAGGTGGAAGCAGCGGCACCAGCTCAGGAGAGGGAAGTGCTTCGCCATTGCTGCAGCCTGTTGTGCAGAAAGAGGAAAAAACTCAAAAGCCTGCTGAACCTAAATTAATTCCTGCTCAGAAGCCTTCAGCAATTGAAACAGAAACTCCTACAGGTGAGCTTCCGCAGAATTCCAATGCAAATGCCAAGGCAGATGCTGAACAGACAAGAATAATGACAGGATACGCAACTATGGTTAAGAATTACAGCATAGGCTTTATGTCTGCAACAATAATTGCAATGCTGGGGTTTTATGCAGTAATGCGCTACAGAAAAAAATACACTTAAACAAAAACAAGGTAGCTTGTCGCTCCTGCGAGTTTTATGAAAATATCAGCTACGAAGTAAACAATTGTCATGTGAATAACGCGGCAGAGGAATGAAACCGGCAAAAATGTGTAGTATTTCATTTTTGAAAACCCGCCAATCACAAAAACTGCCAGGTCATAGGAAGTCACTGGAGCGATAAATCCGAGAATAATGAGTGCAACAATCCCGTATTTTTCAAAAAAGTTTTCTATGCGGTCAACTGTCTTCGCCTCTACTTTCTTCCGGAGGTACTTTTCGCCAATCTTGCGGCCACTGTAGAAATTAAATATATCCGCAAGCGTGGCACCTGCTGCAATGACCACAATAGCAAGAAGAGGAGGGCTATAAAATTTCAGCAGGGGAGCTACAACTATCTCATAAGGAAATGGTATAAACCAGATGCTCCCGACCGCAGCAACTATGAAGCCGCCAGGCAGGCCGTATTTCTGCGCAACACTGCGGGCAACAAGTATGACTCCTGGATTGCGCTCAATCAGAAGCTGCAGTGCAGAAAGCACTATAAAAAATACGATGATTATCAGCGCAATGATTGCAATGCCTTTTTTGTGGTCCTTTATTTTGAATGCCATATCTGTGAAATTGGTTCAGTTTTAAGTAATAAGTTTTAAGTCCTAAGTTTTTGACTTATTACTTACGACTTATGACTTATAACTTAATTTATTTCCCCCCTCCTTATAATCTTTTATCCTCTTAAAAGCGTCTTCTATTGTTTCTTTTTCAGGCCCGGAGCTGCGGACAAACGGCATTTTTCCGTAATAAGGAATAAGGTGAACATGCGTATGGGGAACTTCCTCGCCCATAACAAGCAGGAAAATGTGCTGCGCTTCAAGGGCTGATTTTAATTTTTTGCCGAGCTTCTGCGCGAGCGCAAAAAGCTCCTTGACTTCAGCCTCGGGCAAATCAAGAAAAGTTTCATAATGCATTTTCGGGATTAAAAGAATGTGGCCTTTTGTAAAGGGGCTTATGTCCAAAAAAGCCAAATGATTTGTATCCTCGTAAATCGTCTTTGAGGGGATTTCCTTTTTTGCGATTTTGCAGAAGATGCAGTTTTGCGGTTCCATTTTTAAAATAGATGTGTAAGAAAGTATTAATATTTTGGGCTATATTTTAGATAGGTAGTAATTTTGGGCCGATAGATCAGTCCGGTAGATCGCCTGCATGGCATGCAGGAGGCCGCGTGTTCAAATCACGCTCGGTCCATTCAGCTTTTTTCGCACTAAGCAAGTCTAAGCTGCGAGATGGCGAAAAAACCTGGGAAAAGTAGGACGCTAGCCTAAATTGAAACACAAGTGCTGTGATGCGCCTAAAATTTATTTTCAACTTGTAAGCAAATACAAACTCACAACAGCAAAAACAATCCCAAGCCCGACTTTTGGAGTTAATTTTTCGCCTGCAATTAGAATAAGAAGAGCGACTGTAACCAAAGTGTTCATGTTATAAACTGTGACTGCCTTTGAGCCAAGGCCAAGGCTGAGCGATGCGAGCGCGAAAAAAAGGCCGATGCTCATGAAAATTCCGGCTAAAATCATTATGTAAAGGGTGTTTCCGGGAAAGGAAAATGCCGGCTTTTTAAAAAGGAAAACTCCGGCAAGAATTGCAAAAGTTGATGCAACATAGACAAAACCGAGCAAAGCAACAGGGACTTTTGCAGAAGCTACTTTAACAAGAAAATTAGCCACCCCAAATGCAACAAGGGCTATTATTGCGTAAATTACCCAGGATCCCATTTTAGTTAAACGAGTGCAGGGAGGAGGATTCCCACATCAGAACCTGCTGTTAGATTGGTTCCGGTTCCGATACCTCCTCCAATAGCACGCCGCTTTTTTGTCATCATTTTATGCTTATGCGTATAACCGCGCTTGATTTTCGAGCGTAGCGAGAAAATGCTTGTAAAGCATTTTCACTTTCGGCGCGCGAGTCATTTTTTCCCACCGCGAACTTTGTTCGCGGGTAGCAAAATTCTCTTTTATTTTCCAGAGGAATTTTGCCTGAGGTTTTTGCGCCACCTCGTTAACTGCGATTTGCTTCGTGCGCAAAAAGCTGGTGCAGGGAGGAGGATTTGAACCTCCGAAGGCGCTAAGCCATATGGTATCTTTCACTAATCGCAAGAGCGATTTCAACGCTCAAGCCACTAAAGACTTGAGCCATACCCCTTTGGCCGGACTTGGGTATCCCTGCACTTTGTTTTGACAAGTTATATATCGCGGTTGTTAAATATATTACTAAAAGTTGCCCCCGTAGTCTAGCTCGGTCAAGGATTCGGCCCTTTCGAGGCTGAGACGTGGGTTCAAATCCCGCCGGGGGCACTTTTTTTCTTAAACAAAAGATATTTAAACCAAAAAACCACTTATAAAGAGCCGAAATTTTAAATGCTCTACGAGCATTTCCTCGCAGAGCTCGGAAATTGAGGCACACGTGTGCAGATAACGCATTTGGTTATCTGAAATAAGATGTGACAACTTGAATAGCTCTGAGCTTCAAGCACTAAATCGTTGTTGTCCGCCTTCGGCGGAAGCAACCTGCTGGCATTGAAAGGGCTCAACAAAAAAGTCACACACAATAAAATGAGGACATTCTCAAGAGAGAATGCTATGCAAATCTGATGTGGGCTCAGTGAGATAAGAGAACTAGGAGAAAACAATGTACAACAATGCAGGGATCTGAATTGAATATTAAATGTGGTGTTTTCTAGATGTCAATAAATTCCGGTTGATCCTGCCGGACAAGACTGCTATCAGAGTTCGACTAAGCCATGCAAGTTTTTCCGCAAGGAAAGCGTAATGCTGAGTAACACGTAGCTAACCTAACCTTAAGTGGGGCATATCCTTGATAAATTGAGGGTAATTCCCCATAGCTTCTGGATACTGAAATGTTCCAAAAGCAAAAGCTTCGGCGCTTAAGGATGGGGCTGCGGCCTATCAGCTTGTTGGTAAGGTAACGGCTTACCAAGGCTACGACGGGTAGGGGCAATGTGAGTTGGAGCCCCCAGATGGGTACTGAGACACGGACCCAAGCCCTACGGGGTGCAGCAGGCGCGAAACCTTCGCAATGCACGCAAGTGTGACGAGGGAACTCTGAGTGTTTGTGCCTTTGGTACAAACTTTTCATCGGTGCAAAAAGCCGGTGGAATAAGGGCTGGGTAAGACGGGTGCCAGCCGCCGCGGTAATACCCGCAGCTCGAGTGGTCTTGACCATTATTGGGTCTAAAGCGTTCGTAACCGGGTTCGTAAGTCTTCTGTGAAATCTGGCAGCTTAACTGTCAGGCGTGCAGAGGATACTGCGGGCCTCGAGACAGGGATGGGCAAGGGGTACTTCAGGGGAAGGGGTGAAATCCAATAATCCTTGAGGGACCACCAATGGCGAAGGCGCCTTGCTAAAACTGTTCTGACGGTGAGGGACGAAAGCTAGGGGAGCAAACGGGATTAGATACCCCGGTAGTCCTAGCTGTAAATCATGTAGACTAGGTGTTGCACCCGCTTAGGGCGCGTGCGGTACCGTAGGGAAGCCGTTAAGTCTACCACCTGGGAAGTACGGCCGCAAGGTTGAAACTTAAAGGAATTGACGGGGGAGCACCACAAGGGGTGGAGTCTGCGGTTCAATTGGATTCAACGCCGGAAATCTCACCGGGGGCGACGACAGAATGAAGGCCAAGCTGACGACTTTACTAGACTTGCCGAGAGGTGGTGCATGGCCGCCGTCAGTTCGTGCCGTAAGGCGTTCGGTTAAGTCCGACAACGAACGAGACCCACGTTGCCAGTTGCAATTCTTCCTTTCGAGGGGGAAGCACTCTGGCGAGACCGCTGCTGATGAAGCAGAGGAAGGAGTGGGCAACGGTAGGTCAGTATGCCCCGAATCCCTCGGGCTACACGCGTACTACAATGTGCGGAACAATGGGCAGCAACCCCGTAAGGGGAAGCCAATCCTTAAATCCGCACTTAGTTCGGATTGAGGGCTGTAACCCGCTCTCATGAAGCCGGAATCCCCAGTAATCGCGCTTCAATATGGCGCGGTGAATACGTCCCTGCTCCTTGTACACACCGCCCGTCAAATCACCTGAGTCGGGTTTGGATGAAGCTCCGTTTCTTGGCGGAGTTGAATCTAGGCTCGGCAAGGGGGGTTAAGTCGTAACAAGGTATCTGTAGGGGAACCTGCGGATAGATCACCTCCTAAGACATTCCATTCTTAGAATGGAAAGCGAGGCTCACTGAGCCCGCACTATAATTTTAAAAAATTCAAAGAAAAGTAGACGAAGTGCTATTCATTACTTGACTTTCTTGTAATATTCAATTAAAGGCACGTCAACAGGAATTGGTTTCTCTTGAGAAAGTATTGTAATTACGATGTCTCTTATGTTTTTAGGTGCGCCAAATTTTTTTCTTAAACACTCTGTAATCATTCTTTCTGCGTCTTTTTTTGGAACAAATTCAAACAATTTGCCAAGAACAAAGCAAACTTCTTTGTTTGTGAATTTCGCTTCAAAAAGCATACAATGCCCCTTAACACCTAGCTTAACCCTCTCTAAAGGGCCGCCGCCAGTTACTGCAATAAATTCTTTTTTACCGCCCCAGTTGAGGGACCATACATTTTCTGCACCCGGGTATATTTTTTCAGGTGCTTTCATGCCATTTTTAGCAACCAATAATCCAAAAAGAGCGTATCTAAGTAAACAATGGGCGTCAGTGGCAAATTCACCACCTTTAGCGAACGTGATTTTGCCGCCACAGACGAGTTTTGTACCGCGCTTTATTTTTCCACAAAACTTTTCCCTACCTTTGTACTCACATTGTTCCACATCAAATTTTTTCTGAAATTTAAAATTAGGCATCTCCATATGTTTTATTTGTCAGGGCAAGGTTATAAAAGTATTTATATTAAGAGAATTTAGGCATTTTTATGCGCAGAAAAATTTTTGCGATTGCTGCAATAATTTTGATGGTATTTTTCGCAGGCTGCACAAGTGCTTCTAATTTTGGCACTTTAAAAAATAATTCCGCAATTGAAAAGCCGAATGCCGACAGCCGATTGCCGAACGCCGAAGTTGCTGTTAAAACTTTCCCTGATGAATCTGTTTTGAAGCAGATAAACAGCACTTCTTATGTAAATTCAAGCACTCTTGAGCGCACAATCCACAATCTTGTCAACAGGGAGAGGGCAAATCTGAATTTGAGCGCAATTGAATGGAATGGGGAATTGGCTTACATTGCGCGGCAGCACAGCAGGGACATGGCTGCCAGGGATTATTTTGAGCACAATGATTTGGAAGGGAATAATTTTGTGTACAGATATGAAAAAGCAGGATTTAGCTGCGAAATTGAAATCGGGATAAAAGGAAATTATATGGAAGTTGCAACAGGAGCTGAAAATCTTTTCCTGAGCCATCTGGAGCATAGAGACTGGTTCAGCGAGAATGATAGCGGCAGAACTTACGTGCGCTCTGACTTTTACACAGAAGGGGAATTAGCAGTGTCAATTGTCCAGGGCTGGATGAACAGCCCTGTGCACAGGGAAGATATAACAAGGCCGTTCTGGAAAACAGAGGGGATTGGAATTGTAATAACAAAAAATAATACTGTTTACGTTACTGAAAACTTCTGCTA
>CAYNXO010000023.1:5322-9851 GCA_964401205.1 Candidatus Undinarchaeota archaeon | reverse complement strand
ATGAACAAAACCTTTTTAACTATCGCGGCAGTGGCGATTTTTGCAGCTGCCGCCATTATATTTTTAGCTTTTTTGCAGCCGCACCCAGGCAGCGAATCCCCAAATATTACTGTTAATGAGTCTGAAAGTGCAATTGCTTTTGAGACGATTGCAAAAGATGTTTCATATGGCTACATTGTTGTTGGCCGCGGAAATTTCGCCATAAATGATGCGCAAAGCTTTTCGGAAATTTGGGCAAAAACATTTCCACAGAGCCAGCTTCCTGCAATGCCGCACATAGATTTTGAAAGCGAAACTGTAATTGCAGTTTATATGGGCGCGAAGAGCACAGGCGGATATTCAATAGAAGTTTCAAAAATCATTGATGAACGGGATAAAGTAGTTGTTTATGTAAAAGAAACACAGCCAAAGCCCGGGCAGATGGTTACACAGGCTTTCACATACCCGTATCACATTGTAAAAACGCAGAAAATCAACAAGCTGGTTGAGTTCCAACAAATTTAATTTTCTGAATTATTTTTTCCCCTTCCCGAAATTCATAACATCCCTGTATTTAGTGTAGAAATAAGTTGCTGCGACTGCTGCGATTATCAGTAGCGCAATAATTATCCATTGCGGCTCTATTGCTGTTGGAAGCGAAATTTTCTTTTCTTTTGCTGCAGTTGGCTGTGCCTGCGGGGCTAAGGTTTCAAGCGCAACAACCTTGCCTGTCCTGTTTTCTCCCCTGTAAAGGATTCCGCCGCCTGGCAATGGAGTCCCAGCGCTTCCAGCAGGCCCTTGTGGAGCTCCAATAATAACCCTGTCTCTGATTATACAGACATCCTCAAATCCTTCTGTTGTAAAATCTTTCCAAGCGCTTCCGTCATCCTTGCAGAAAGCAACTTTTCTTGTTGCTGCATTGCACCTGAATTCTCCCTGATTGCAGACTTTGTTTTTGCAAAGCTCATTGAAATTAGCACTCTGCCAGCCGCCGTTTTTGCATACCTTTGCCTTGTTTGTCGCAAAGTTGCACCACTGCTCATTTTCTATGCAGGGCCGCTCAGCAGCAGAGCAAAATTCCCTGTAAATTGCCTCGGTTTCGCCGTTCGGCAATGCCCAGAGCTTCCAGTCTCCATTTGTGCAGAGATATGTTTTGTGCTCAGCAGCGTCGCATGAATAAAAGCCATCATTGCATTTTTTGCCTGCGCACAATTGGTTGAAATCCCCTTCTACCCATTCCCAGTTTTCGCCGCAGCTTGCAGCCCATCTTTCCTCAAACTGGCAAAGAGCCACACCCGGAAAACATTGAATCCTAAATGGGTTGCAGATTTCATCAAAGCTAGCCTCCACCCATTCATTATCCACACACTTATCCGCTATTTCATTTGCATGATCACATCTAAAATCCCCCTCAAAACAAGCAGGAACTGCCTGGCAGGGCGTCTCTTCCTGTATTGGCACTGTCCATCTGCCATTTACGCAATAGTAGAAAACCCCATTTTTGCAATAGTAGGAATCTTCTTCACAGCCAGAGCATACAGTCTGATTTGCAGCAGGAGCCTGCCTTAGACATGCGCCGTTTACACAACTAAATTCGCATAAGTGGCGTGTTATCTGCAGTTCACTGTTGTTGCAAAAAATTTCTTGGAGCCATGGCCCAGAATTACTATTCACTGCA
The DNA here is from genome assembly GCA_964401205.1 of Candidatus Undinarchaeota archaeon. Classification (GTDB taxonomy): domain Archaea; phylum Undinarchaeota; class Undinarchaeia; order Undinarchaeales; family Naiadarchaeaceae; genus CAYNXO01. Next base: position 8,194 of record CAYNXO010000023.1, on the reverse strand, counting down.
AGTTCATCTTGGCATGAATCCTGTACATTAATGACACGATTAGCCTCACGGCTAAACCCTACTACAATCCCTTGTGTATAGTAATTCAAGCCTCCATCTGTATCCGTGCATGGCTGCGCTGGCTGCGCAGGAGCAGTTATTGTTTTCGTATTTGACGGTCCACTAAAACTAGGCCAGTAAGTGATTGTTTGTCCCGATGTCACTCCCTTCGCATCCACTCCCATTAATATAACCTTAAATGTCTGCCCTGCCGTGAATGGCCCTTTCATCTCATATAGTATTAGGAAATAGCGCGCTGGCCCTGAAATTGTTATTGGGGTGATTCCATAACCCTGCGTCCCTGCATTGTCCATAGAATATGGCACATTCCCGCCTGCAATTATTTCATCTCCTTCTGCTGGGTTATAATTTCCATTTCCGTCCGCATCATAAACTATTAAAGGCACTACTTTCGTGTCATCACCTGTTCCTTCTGGCCTTATATTAAAGTGAGTTATGTTTATTGCTTCGTTGTATGCCTTAACTTCAATTTGCATCATAACATTGTATTCCTTAGTTGTGCCAGAACTCACTTTGCTTGACTCCCAGTTATGATTTCCGGGGTCGTTTGGCCCTTTATTGACTTCAAGTCGCCCTGTCTGCTGAAAAGTCCCTGTGCAGGCGCCATCTGTGCAGCCCGTATATCCCAAGTCAGTGCATTTTTTTGAACTAGTATTAACCTCCCACACAAACCCACTTCCTGCGCAGCTGTATTCATTCACATAACAATCAGCACCACTGCAAGGCGGTAGCCCCTCACCCATTGGAGAATAGCTGCAGTAATCAGTTTTATTAGTCTTATCAGAATCGCTTGGAACACTGACATAACTATAGGAAACAGTGCCTTTTGTATTATAAGTTAAGCCATTATCAGAATCAACGCAATACATGTATGATGCTTCAGCAGACTGCGCAAGCAAGATAGTGAAAAATAAGACAATGCCAATTGCCAGCAATGAATGGAGTTTCATTTCTGCATAGCAGTTACTATTTTTTGCTTTATATATCCTTCCAAAAGTTTTTGGTAACCTTTATAAACCGCTTGCTACATTCTAATGGCACTTGCACACGGAAAATATCCGTGTAATGATAGCAATTATTGCTTGAGCATAAGTGTAGGTTGAAACAATGGGCTTCTACAAATATTTGGCAAAAGCGTGGAAAACAGCTTTTTTGCCACCAAGCAAGTCTAAGCTATTTAAGGGGGCAAAAAACCTGGGAAAAGTTGCTGAATGGCCTGCTGAAAGAGCGGACTACATTGGGGGCATTCTCGCCCCTATGCAATTGGTTAGCTCGAAGCCCCCAAATAGGCCTAGTAGATAGTTAAGTGAGAAATCATGGGGTTTTACAAATATCTCGCAAAGGCATGGAAAAAACCGTCTAAGACGATCCAGCGAGCGCGCTATATTAAGTGGCGCGCAGGACGCGTTGCAGAGCGAGTTGACAAGCCGCTGAGAATAGACCGCGCAAGGTCATATGGTTACAAGGCAAAGCCTGGCTTTGTTATTGTCCGCTCATCAATCAAAAAGGGCGGGAGAAAGAGGCCGCGGGCAGAAGCTGCAAGAAAGCCTACAAAACTTGGTATTTATTTCAATCCAAAGAAAAGCCTGCAGGTGCAGTCAGAGGCAAGAATCCAGGACAAATATCCAAACCTGGAAGTTCTTGGCTCATACTGGGTCGGAGATGACGGAAAGCACGAATTTTATGAGATAATTCTTGTTGACCCCCATCATCCTCAGATAAAAGCGGACAAAGACCTTAACTGGATTTGCGAGCCCCAGCACCGCAGAAGGGTTTACAGGGGATTGACGCCTGCTGGCAAAAAATCAAGGGGATTGAACAACAAAGGAAAAGGGGCAGAGAAAATAAGGCCGTCAATAAGAGCAAGGGGCAGAATAGGAAAGTAGATATCCTTATTTTAAAATAAATTAGGTTAATGGCGATGAGCAATGAGCCGTGAGCTATGAGCCCATAGCCCACTGCCCAAAGCCCATAGCTGAACCAATTTCACAATCATGTACGATTTGCACAACTTTATTCTGACAAGGAACGAGGAGCATTCAAACTACCTAAGCCGCTTTGGCATAAAAGGCATCTCTGTTATTTTTGAAAACGATTTTGATTTCAGGCGGTTTAAGGAGCTGAAAGAGAGATACACTAATTTCGACCTGATCAGCGCTGTTGAAATAACAGCTGACAAAAAAGGCAAGATAAAGAAAGCAATTGAAAAATACAGGAATAATGTTGATTTGCTGATTGTAAATGCAAAAGATGCCGAGTCAATGAGGGCTGCATCAGAAAGCAGCGAGATTGATTTTATTTCGCATGCTTTTGTTGACCAGACTGCTGCACGCGACTGCGCTGCAAACAAAGTTGCGCTTGAAATTGACATTGCTGATTTTCTCGGGGTTTACGGGATGAAGAGGGCAATTATGATTTCAAAGCTTCAGTTTAATCTTGATTTGGCAAGAAAATACAAGATTCCTTTACTTATTGGAAGCGGTGCCCAGAGTGTTTATGGCCTGAGGAATGCAACTCAGCTGATTGCCCTTGCAGAAACACTCGGCTTTAAGCACGAGGAAGCGCAAAAAGCAGTCCTTAAAACACCGTTTGAAATTGTAAAGCGAAATCGTGATAAGCGAAAGGGGATAGAAATAAGTGAAGGAGTTAGAATAGTTAAATAAATTAAGGCGAACTCGCGTACTAGCGGACTAGCAGAGGTTTATAAATTTGCGAGTCCGCGAGTCATAGAGTCCGCGAGTACGCTTTCATAAATTTCAAAGATTAAAATGAAAAACAAGAAAGGCTTTGAGCTTGCACTGAACACTGTCGT
>CAYNXO010000023.1:0-5312 GCA_964401205.1 Candidatus Undinarchaeota archaeon | reverse complement strand
GCGAGTACGCTGAACCAATTTAACAGAATAAAATCATCGCGAAGTCTGTAAAGAACTTGAACTTCGCTTGATTTTCGCTCACTATCGTTCGCGAAAATGGTTAAATTCAAAATAAAGCCATCGCAAAAAGAAAACTGGCGCTATATTGCATTTGAACTTATTAGCGAGGCCAGGTTTTTAGACTCTGATATTGTAAAAGCCGTAACAAGCGCAAACCTCCGCTTATACGGAGAGGTAGGAACCTCTGAAGAAAATCTCTGGCTGATTGAATTTAATGCCGACAAAAAGAGCGGAATTCTTAGATGCTCACACAAGGCACAGCAAAAAGTTCTTTCTGCAATAACTGTGATAAATAAAATAAACGAGCAGGAAGTTGTTTTTAATGTTCTTGGAGTGAGCGGAACAATTAATAAGCTGAAGGAGAAATATTTTAAATAATGAAAAAAAGCGATAAAAGTAAATGTTTAAATACTCAAATGCTCTTTAATTACAAATTCCAAGGGTTTTTTGGATTAATAAACTTATATTCCTATTATTGGAGGTGAAACGAGATAACATATGGTAGACACACAGTCCCCACAGATGATGGGTTATGACCGCGGAATAACAACCTTTTCCCCACAAGGTCGTTTGTACCAGGTGGAATATGCAAGAGAGGCAGTTAAGAAGGGAACAATTTCCCTCGGCTTTGTTTATTCAGACGGCATAGTTCTTGCCGCTGACAAGAACATAAGCGAGGAGCTGATGATTGCCGAGTCAATTGAGAAAATATACCAGGTTGACGAGCACATTGGCGCGGCAACAAGCGGATTGGTTGCAGACGGAAGGAGAATTATTGACAGGGCAAGAATAATGACTCAGTCGCACCGCATCACTTATGATGACGCGATGAGTGTCGATTCTCTTACAAAGGAAATCTGCGACTTCCAGCAATTGCACACTCAGATGGCCGGAACAAGGCCGTTTGGAACTGCACTTTTGATAGGCGGCGTTGACGGACAGCCGCACCTTTATGAAACAGACCCATCAGGCTCATTCTGGGAGTACAAAGCTACTGCAATCGGCGAAAACTCTGACAAAGTGAAAGCCTATTTCGCAAAGCACTACAAGGAAACAATAAACCTTGACCAGGCACTTGAACTTGCAATAAAAGCTTTGCAGAAGGGCGCAGAAGACCACTTTAACGAGAGAAGCCTCGAGCTTGCATATATAACAACAGACCGGAAATTTGTCAAGATAAAGGGCGCTGATTTGAAAAAATATGTGCAAAAGGCAGGTAGCGAAAGGAAGAAATAGCTGTAGTTCTGCTGTATTCTACAGATTTGGAAAATGGTATCAATTGACAAGGCAGTTTTGGCAAAGCTCTCAAGGGGCGGAAAGCATTTTGAAATTTATGTTGACCCTTCCAAGGCGCTTGAGGTGAAGCAGGGAAAGGAACTGGATATGAGAAATGTCCTTGCAAGCCAGGAAATTTTCAAGGATGCGAAAAAGGGAGACAAGGCAGCTGAAAGCTCAATAAAGGAAACTTTCGGGACTTCTGATGTTTTTGCAGCCGCAAAGGAGATTATACGAAAAGGGGATTTGCAGCTCACAACAGAGCAGAGACGGCAGATGGTTGAAGAGAAAAAGCGTGCAATAGTTGCAAAGATATGCCGCGAAGCCTGCAATCCGCAGACAAAAACACCCCATCCGCCTGCGAGAATTGAAAAAGCAATAGAGGAAGCCCGCATTTCCATAGACCCTTTTGAGGCAGTTGAAAGCCAGGCAGCAAAAGTTGTCAAGGTGCTGAGGGCAATTTTGCCAATCAGCATTGAGACTTTCACAATTGATGTTACTATTCCGGCAATTTACAGCGGAAGCGCATACGGCGCGCTGAAAAAATACGGAATGGAAAAGGAGAACTGGCTGAATGACGGCAGTTTGAAATGCGTTGTAAGGATTCCAGCAGGAATTGAGGCTGATTTTTACAGCGAGATAAACGGAATCTGCAAGGGTGCAGCACAGTTTGCAAGATTAAAGGAGGCTGACAAACCTCATAATTAAAAATTTAAAGGTGATAAAAAATGACAGAATTATTTGTTAAAAATCGTGAATTGGTTGTGCCAGGAGACCTCCTGGCAAAAGGCGACTTTCTCATAGGAGAAGGAACTTACAAAAAGGAAGACGGCATTTACGCAAATGTCCTCGGCCTTGTTGACACAAAAGAGCAGTTCATAAAAATAATTCCGCTAAGCGGAAAATACATGCCAAACCCAAGGGATTTGGTAGTCGGGATTGTTGAGGACATAACATTCTCAACATGGAGCATTGACATAAACTCCCCGTATCAGGGGGTTTTGAACATATCAAATGCCCTTGACCGGTTTATTGACAGCCAGGAGGACCTCGCAAAAATTTATGACATAGGCGATGTTGTTCTTGCGAAAGTCCTGAGCATGTCAAAGTCAATGCAGGCAACACTTACAATGCGGGACAGGGGGCTTTTCAAGCTGAGAGAAGGCAGGCTTATTTCAATAAGCCCGACAAGAGTCCCGCGCGTTATCGGCAAGAAAGGCACAATGGTTCAGATGCTGAAAAACGCAACCGACTGCAGGATTGTTGTAGGCCAGAACGGAAGAGTCTGGATAAACGGAGAGGGTGCAAACATTGTCATAGAAGCAATCCGCCTGATTGAGCGCGAAGCCCATCTGCACGGACTGACTGACAAGGTAAAGGCATTCCTTGAGGAAAAAACACACAAAAAGGTAGTGGAAGTTCCACTCGTTGATGAGCCTTTTTGATATACTATTTAGAGGTGTAAAAATGAAAAAGAAAATTTTGAAAGAAGAGGAAATTGAAGTTGAAGTTTCGGAATCAAAGGAAAAAGATTTAGTTCCTGAAGAGCCCGTTAAACTTATTATCAACGGAAAAAGAACAGACGGAAGAAAGCCTGATGAAATAAGGCCGGTAAAAATAGAAGCCGGTGTTCTTGAAAGGGCTGACGGATCTGCTTATGTTGAGTTTGGAGACACACACGCGCTTGCGGCTGTTTACGGCCCGCGCGAGCTGCATCCAAGGCACCTGACAGAGCCGCAGCAGGCTGTATTAAGGGTGAAATACGACATGGCGCCGTTTTCTGTTTCAGACAGGAAAAGGCCAGGGCCTGACAGGCGCTCAATAGAGATATCAAAAGTAACCAGGGAAGCTCTTGAGCCAGTCGTGTTCCTGAAAAACTACCCCAGGACAGGAATTGACGTTTTTATAGAAATCCTGCAGGCAGACGCAGGCACAAGGGTTGCTGGAATAACCGCAGCTTCTGTTGCGCTCGCAGATGCAGGAATTGAAATGTCTGATTTAGTAGCGGCATGCACAGCAGGAAAAATTGACGGAGTTGTTGTTGCTGATGTAAGCGGAATAGAGGACAATAACGGAGAAGCAGATGTCCCAGTTGCGCTGGCAGGAAAGCACAACCAGATAACCCTGCTGCAGATGGACGGCCAGCTCACAAAAGAAGAATTTGAGCTCGCACTGAAATACGCAACAGACGGCTGCAAAAAAGTATACGAGCTGCAAAAAGAAGCTCTAAAGAAGAAATACAGCCAGGCAACAAACGGAACAAGTTCTAATAACAAAGGAGAAATTCAGGAGCAGGAAAAATGACAACAACAATAACACAAATTGAAAGAGACTCAATTTTCAAGATCGTCGAAGCCGGAGAAAGGCTTGACGGCAGGAAATTTGACGAGTACAGGCCAATCTCAATTGAAATTGGCGTTTACAAGCGCGCAGAAGGAAGCGCACGCGCAAAAATCGGAAATACCCAGGTAGCATGCGGAGTGAAAATAGGAGAAGGGGTTCCTTATCCGGACTCCCCCAACGAGGGAATGCTCACTGTAAATGCAGAACTCGTGCCAATGGCATCCCCTACATTCCAGCCAGGGCCGCCAAGCGAGGGTGCAATTGAGCTTGCACGCGTGGTTGACAGGGGAATAAGGGAAGCAAAGACAATTGACATGAAACAGCTCTGCATAACACCAGGCGAAAAAGTGAGAGCAGTCTTTGTTGACACCTATGTCCTTGACCATGACGGGAATTTCATGGACACTGCAGCGCTTGGCGCAATTGTTGCGCTTCACCACACAGAAATCCCGGAATTCGGGAAACTGCCTGTGAGCAAGAAGCCAATTGCAAACACCTTCATCAAGATAGGGAAGAACATACTTCTTGACCCAAGCCTTGAGGAGGAAAGGGTAATGGATGCCCGCCTGACAGTAACAACTGACGAGGCAGGAAATGTCGTTGCAATGCAAAAGGCATCTCCGGGATTCTGGACGCCAGAAGAAGTGCTGCACTGCGTAGACGTAGCTTTCACGAAGGGTGCAGAGCTTCGCAAACTCGTAAAATAAGAATATAAATACGCGTGCTTCCATTAATTGGAGCGCGTCTTGCTCTAAATACCATGGGAAAAACAAAAAAAGTAGGCTCAATGGGCCGTTTCGGTCCGCGATACGGAAGAAAGATAAAAATCAGAGTCAAGGACGTTGAAGCCCTTTACAGGAACAAAAAGTACGAATGCCCGAATTGCAAGGCCATCAGAGTAAAAAGGGTTTCAACCGCAATCTGGCAGTGCCTGAAATGCAACCTGAAGTTTGCAGGCGGAGCCTACATGCCTTTCCCGCCAATTGAAGCTATTAAATTGGAGGCTGGCAAAATAGTCCCTGTTACAGAATTCAAAAAAGAGCAGAATAACGCAGTAAAATAAATTAAGGCTTGTCGCTAGTAGCTTGTAGCTAGTAGCGCGACAAGCGACGAGCCACAAGCTACAAGCCGAACCAATTTAACGGAGATAAAATGGTAGAGTACAAGTGCATTAATTGCGGGGAAGTCACAAAAGAGACAAAGGGTGCATCAGGAAGCAACCAGTGCCCGAAGTGCGACCACAAGATTTTCCTGAAAGTCAGGCAGCCGGTTGCAAGGCGGGTAAAAGCAAGATAAGTTCATGATAACAGCAGAATTCAGGATTTCGCTGAAAAACCCAAAAACAGCATACAATGCAATAAAGCCTGATTTGGAAAACACAGAGCGCTTTAAGGCAGAAATTTCAGCAGGCAAAGACGAACTCTGCATAAAAATCAGCGCAAAGGATTTGACTGCTGCAAGGGCGGCAATTAATTCATATTTGCGCCTGATTGATACTATAAAAGAAATTGATGAGGTAAAATAAATTAAGTTCGCAGTTGGCAGTTAGCGGTTCGCAGTTAATAACTGCACACTGCAAACCGCAAACTGTAAACCGAACCAATTTAACAGATTAAAATGGAACAAAAAATAAG
>CAYNXO010000022.1:2854-10260 GCA_964401205.1 Candidatus Undinarchaeota archaeon | reverse complement strand
GTAAGCTCAGCAAGAGTCATCATCATCACAACAATCGGGAAAAATTCAACTCCCCTGAAAATTCCGACTGCTGTAAATGCATAGAAAGTCTGCATGAAGTAAATCAAATAGAAAACATATGACATGAAAATTCCCCGTACCCAGAGGCCCATGTCTTTGCTCATTATAACAACATCATCAAAGAACATTTTTATTGAAGAATCATAGTGCTTTTCATATTCCTCTGAGCTAATTTCCCGGTGCTTCTTTCTCAGCCCGTATACATACCTCAAAATTCTGTGCGCCAGATTTGTTGTGAATTTCATTCCCCCCTTTCCTGTATAAAATATATAAATCAAGAACAGGCTTAATCCCACTGCAACAAAAAGCGAAATTGAAATCAAAAATAAAACCCACAAGGGAATTTTCAGCAAGCCGACACTCATGTACGCAAAAAGAACAATTATTGCAAAAATTGCGAGTGAATTGAAAACAATAAGCCCGTAAAGCCTCTCAACAAGCATGCTTGCCAGCAGGGCATTTGCCTTTATGTTCTCCCTTTTCCTCATTAAATAAACAACAAGAGGTTCGCTCCCAAAGCGCGGGCCAGGTGTTATCAAATCGCCAAAATTTATGAACAACAAGTATGGGAACAGCTTCCTGAACGAAGTTTTTATTTTCAAATAATCTGTTATGAGCTGCCACCTGAAAGTCCAGCACATTACCAAAAGCACCTGGAAAAATATGCTTAATCCCAGAACCCAGGGGTTTGTGTTAAGAAAAACAGAAACAATATTTGTTGTCTCGGCAAACCTGTACAGGAGAAGAATCACTAGCGCACTTACAACTGCCAGAATGGCCGCTGATTTTTTATTCACGCTTTAAAATATATTCAGCTAGTATAAAAGCCTTGATCATAAAAAGCTGTGTGATTGGTGAAGCTTTTTAAGCTCTTCAAATCGTCGCTTAATAATCAAAAAATAAAGTGGAATAAAAGTGGCTGTGATCGCTCCGATTTGAAGATGGAATAATTATTTAAATACAGATTATTAAACCCACAACCCATATGAGAAAATACCTTAAAGTAAGGAGCAGGCTTACTGAACTAAAAGCAGAGCATGCAAAAAGCCTCAGCAGGAAAGCACTCGGTCTTATGCTTGAAACCAAGACATATCCCCTGCTCTTTGAGTTTGATTATGAGAGGAAATGGAGCTTCCACACTTTTTTTGTCCTGAGGCCGATTGATTTTGTTTTCATAGGCAAGGACAAAAAAGTTGTTGATATACAAGCAGGGGTTAAGCCATTTACTTTTTGCATAAAACCAAGAAATGAAGTAAAATACGCACTTGAGCTTCCAGATGGAATGGGCTCCTTGTTCAGGATTGGCGAGAAAATAGATTTTTAATTTTTACCAGGGCTTTGTTGTATCAACTTTTTTATATTCGCTTCTAGGAAAAGAAGACTCTGGTTTTTTCTCCGGAGGCTGTGCCTGCTGGCGCTGCTTTGCAATCTCAGCTATTGTTCTTATCTCATTGCGGAGGCTCTGCATCTCCAGCTTCAAAATACCCAAATCAGTCTGAAGCCCGCTTATTTCAGGCATTGGCTGCGGCGCAATTTTCTTCAGCCCCCTTTCAAGCCCTGTAAATTCCCGCGCAATTTTTTCCTTTTGCTGCTGCCTCTTTTTTGTTTCTACTAAATCTTTCAGTTTTCCGGTTTCAGGCATGCGGGCGAGCAGCTGCTTTATCTGCGTTTTGGTGATTTCAAGCTGGCCCCTCCACATGTTAGTCTGTTCTGACTCCTGTTGCTCCAGATTTGTTAAAGTAGCAAGTATTTCATCCATTTTTTTCAGGGATTCTGCAATCTTGTTCACTTCTGAAAGAATTCTGTCATACTCTTCGACTTTCATAAAAAGGGGCAGCCTTGAAACATCTTCCTTTGCGAGCATCTTTGTTTCATAATCCCCCTGCGGCTGCTGCCCAGAAGGCATCGGAATCCTTGAAACCTGCCTCTGCACAACAGGCGGCGGGGGAATTCCCACTCCTTCTGCTGGCTTTGGCACTGGCCCGACCTCGCTCTCTATCTCTTTCAATAATTCTTCCTCTGTAACCTCTTTCCTTGGTTTCGGCTTTAAAAAAGGCGGGAAATCCATTTTACTCAAAAACCCATAGGCAATTTTGTTTTATATATTTATGCTGTTAAATTGATTACTCATAACTCATTACTCAAAACTCAATACCGCTTAGCGGTAATGGGTAATGAGTTTTGGGTTTTGAGTTGACTTAATTTATTTCCCAGTTAAACTCTTTCATACTTTTCAAAAATAGCCATGAAAGAAAGAATTTTTTTTGAATTCGTGTTAAACACGCGGTGGAAAACACCAAGCGGAATTGTTACAATATCCCCTTTTTCAAAGGGAATTTTTTCCTCACCTATTTGTATGACTCCTTTCCCGTCAAAGCAGATGTAAACTTCCTCAATATTCTCATGCGAATGCCCCCTTGTTTCTTTTTTTGGGTGAAGTTTTGTAATTGACACAGTCAAATGCTCAAGCTTCAAGTCATAGACCTTGTACCTCTCATTATCCAAAACAAGGTCTGCTACATTTTCAAATTCTTCTGGTTTAAATTTCATCTCAAAATCGGCCGGAAATCAATGTTTTTAAACATTGGATGAGGCCGATGTTCTCCTTTTTTGAATCAACCCTGCTTTTTTACAGGGCCGCACAATGCGAGGGCGGTGCACCTTTCGCATCGTCTGAAGAGCTTCAATTTAGATGAAGCCCTCGCATTGTGTTTTGAGAGTAACACACCGCAATGATTTAACGGGGTGTGTCTGATCTCGCTAATTCTTATTTTTCCGCTTATTAATACTTTCTATCAAAGTTGCAATAATACATAGGCGGCAAAGAGAAAAGCCACGAAAAGGGAAATCGCGACAAATTTCGCAAAAGGAATCAGTGAGCTGCCTATTGCAATCAGCTGGTTAAAAAGTTTTTCTCCGAATACCCTTGTTTTGAATTCAGCAAAAAGGTAAGATGCTTTTGCAGACTCAACATTTTCAATTGCTTTCTTTGCCAACGCCAAGATTTCCCGCTCAAGAATATCCGGGTTTATCTGCCCTACCATCCCGTGTTTCTTTATTATTAAATCCCCTAAGTGCGAGTCTGTTGTTGTCACTTCAGATATTTCAAAGCCAGCATCTTTCAGCGACTTTCTTATGCGCTCCCTGAAATCCGGCGCTGAGTTGTTTGTATCAAGAGACACGATGGCAGTTTTTTGCCCGTTTATTCCAAAAACCACAACGCTTATGCCCCTTATGCCCTCAGCTGAAAATTCCTTTTGTGAGGTTTCAACAGCAATTTTGAAATTCCTTTGCCTTTCCCTGTCAAGCCGTTTCTTTGCGAATTCTATTGCAAGTATCAGCCTGTCTGCCCGCTCATCCCCAAACATAACCGGCTCAACAGAATCCCCTTCAGAAAAAGAGTTGTGGCCGTCAACAAAAATTGCCTTTTCCCTGAATGAATTAAGCAGGCTTTGCCCCACCGCAGGTGAAATGTCCTCTGTCATTTGAGGCGCAAAGCTTGTTACAAAAAAATATGTTTTTCCGATTTTCTGCGCAATGACATTAATTCCGGACTTGTTTACCTCAACAAACTTTGTTGCTTTTTGGCTTGGTTTCCCATACGCTTTTTCTGTTTTCGCAATTTTGCACAAATCAGCTGCAACCTTTTCAGTAAAAATTGGGTTTAGTGAATGGTCAACATAAGTGTGGAAAAAAACACTTTCCTTGAATTCTTTCTTGGACGTTGCTGAAAGGAGGCTTGGGAGTTTTCCGCCTATGCTTTCTGTTGGCCCCGGGTGCAGCCACGGCAAAGCAAACATAAATTTGCTTTTTTTGGTTTCAAATTTAAGCCCCTGGAAAGGAATCTTCATTTCCCTGCCTGCGTTTTCAAAAGGATTTGCACTTATTGTTGCAGGGTCAACATACTCCCTCACTGCGAGCGAAATTAAGTTGAATGTCGAAATTCCAAGCGTTCTCTTGAAAGGGGCGTCTGTCATCTTAACAAATATCCATATTAAAACAAATGAAATGAAAATTAGTGCAAAGAACCTGCCGAGTGTTTTCACAGCAACAACTTTGAATGTATATAGTATCATTGCGGAGAACAGGACATAAAGTGAAGCCGGCAGTGCCGCCTTATAAAGCGAAATCCCTCCAACAGCAGCAAAGACAAGCAGCTGCAGCATGAAGACTGCTGCAAGCGCTATGAAAAGAAAATCAAGGGAATTCCATTTTTGGAAATCATAAAAATGCTCAATTACGGAAACTGCCGCAAGCGTCGCTGCTACAACAAACAAGGAAATTGTTGCTATGAAATAGGAATGTTTTGGCTTAAAATAGCCGCCTGCTTTTTCCGCTACCCTCCATCCAAGGACAGAAGCGAGTATTGCAGGCACAATAAGGAATATAGCATAGCCTGTTTTTGAGAATATGTCATTTCCTGCAAACGGGAACAGCAGTGCTGCAAAAAGCATTGCGAAAACAAGCAGTTTCTTTGAAGGTGAAGCGAAAAAATACTTTGTTATCTTTGCCAGATTGTCTGCGCTTCCCTGGTTGTTTGATTTTTCCATACACCCTCCTTTTAGCAAATCTATATTATTTAAATATGCATAGTTAAGCATAATGACAATTGGCACTGCAACCAAATCTGCAAAAAGAATAAAACCAAAACACCTGCTTCTCTTGGCAGTCGGAATAATCATCCTGCTTCTGGCTTTCAAATATGCCGGTTTTTCAGCAACGATGCAGACCTTGTATGTAGTGAACCCAGTGATAATTTCAATTTTTGCCATCTCAAGGGCAGCCATTTACCTGCTAAGCAGCTACAGGTGGAAAATTTTTGTTGACAAAGTTGAAAAAATCAGCTTTTCCAGGCTTTTGCCTGTGTATTTCAGCGGAATGATACTTGACAATTTAATTCCTGGCCCTGGCTTCGGCGGCGAGCCAGTCAAGGCATATTACCTGAGCAAAATGACGGGCAAGAAGTTTTCTCATTTTTTTGCAACAGCACTTATGGACAGCATTACCTTTTCCCTTGTGCTTATTGGGTTTTTTGCATTTTCGGCAGCATATGTTTTTCTTTACATTCCAATTCCAATAATCCGCTGGTTCCTTGGAATAGTCCTTGTTGCTTTTGCCATAGCCATCGCAACACTTTACTATTTCTACTCAAGAAAACGCGACCACGCATTTATAGACAAGGTGCTCGGCTTTTTTTTCAGGTTTAAAATGCTCAGCAACAGGTTTTCAGGATATGCTCATTTTAAGGCAGAGCTCACAAAGAACTTTTCTGAGTTCATGGTTATGCTCCGCAGGCTTTATGCAACAAAGGCCGAATTTTCTGCAGCCCTTTGCATTTCAGCAGTCCTGATACTGGTTGATGTTGCAGGAACGTTGATGCTTGCAAACAGCTTTGGGGCGAAAATTAACTTTATGCAGATGCTCGTTGTTGTGATAATTTCAGGGTTTATAGGGTTTTATTCAGCAATTCCAGGCGGAACAGGCGCAGCAGAGGGCAGCATGATACTTCTGCTTAATTTTTTTGGCATAAATGCAGGAATCGCAGGCGCAGTGACTTTAATAAGCCGGCTTTCATTCTATCTTATAACATACGGCTTTGGATACCTCGCACTGGCCTATGTCAATCTCAAATACATTCGCTGAAAAAACGAAAATTTCAGGCAGCAGACTAAAAGATAACTATTTTTTATAATCAAAACTGTAGCGAAACTTTTTACGCTTTGCAATTTTAGCAGTCAGCTCTTTTCCGCGAAGCATGTAAACATATGCATTGAAATATCTATAGAATGAGTAGAACCAGCCCTCATTTACGAAGCGCCGCATGGAAACATTTATTTTTTGCTTTAGTATCCTAAATTTGCCGATTTTTGAAGCTTTTTGGAAGTAATCTATGTCCTCTAAATAGGGAATCTTTTCATTAAAACCGTTGATTTTTTTGTGAATTTCTTTTGTTACAAATATGCAGAAACCAGCGCCGAACGGCTTTATGTACTGGGCCACGCTGTTGAAAGCATTAGCTGCTCCAATCCCAATCCGGTTTTTTAGTGTTTTTTCTATCGGCAGAGGGTTGCAATGCGCGATATCTAAATTCCTTTTTTCAAACTCATTTATTGCATTTTCAAGAAAATTTTCAGGCAAAATTACGTCTGCATCCAAAAACAAAATTAAACCCCCTTTTGCTTTTTCAGCGCCCCTGTTTCTCCCGATGCCAGGCAGTCCTCCTGCAACAACTTTGCAGCCGAATTTTTTTGCAATTTGCCTTGTTTTGTCCTTTGATTTTGCATCAGCAACAATTATCTCATAGTTTTTGAAATTCTGGCCTTTTATTGATTTAAGCAATTTTGGCAAATATCGCTCTTCATTATACGCAGGAATTACAATAGATAATTGCGGCTTATTTTTTGTAGTCATATCTGTAGTAGAAATTCTTGTCCTTTGCGAGCTCCCCCTTCACCTCCTTTCCCCTTATTCTCCTGATGTATGTGCGCAAATACCTTGCAAAAGTGTGCCACCTCCCTTCTTTCTCAAACCTTCTCATTGAGAGCAAGACCCATGAATTCAAAACCCTGTATTTGCCGATTTTTGCAGTGCGCTGTATATAGTCAATATCTTCCAGATAGGGGATTTTTTCATTAAAGCCGCGCAGCTTTTTGTGGAATTCTTTTTTTGCCAGAATACAGAAGCCAGAGCCAAAGGGTTTTATGTACTGTGCAATTGTTACAAAAACATCATAAACAGCCAGCATAATCACGTCCCTTAATTTTCCCCCAATCGGCACAGGAACGCAAAACGCAACATCTGCCTTTCTTTTTTCAAATTCTTTTAGCGTACTTTCAAGAAACTTCTCAGGCAGAATAACATCAGCATCCAAAAAAAGCAGTAGCTCTCCGCGGGCAGCTTTTGCCCCTTTGTTTCTGCCAACAGCAGGAAGCCCTACTCCCTTAACAACTTTGCAGCCGAATTTTTTCGCAATTTGCCTTGTTTTGTCCTTGGAATTCCCGTCTGAAACAATTATTTCATAATCTTTAAAAGTCTGTGATTTTATTGAATCAAGCAGTTTAGGCAGGTACTTTTCTTCATTTAAAGTTGGTATGATAATTGACAGCTTTACCATTATGAAATCATAAAAACAGCAGGAATAAATAAGTTTTTAACTACAATATTGTGCTATATGTTCGCAGGGATACCCAAGTCCGGTCTAAGGGGTTGGATTTAGGCTCCAATGGCCTAGCGCCTTCGCTGGTTCAAATCCAGCTCCCTGCACTCCTAATAAAATGGATCGAGCACTAGAATTTCAAGATGCAGTTATAAGGGCATTGAAGAGAGCATTTGATAAAGAGAAAATA
>CAYNXO010000022.1:0-2844 GCA_964401205.1 Candidatus Undinarchaeota archaeon | reverse complement strand
TGCACTCCGTCAAAGAAAATGGAAATTCCAAAAAAATTTGAAGAATATGTAATCCGCTCCCTTAAAAATGCATTCCTGCACGAAAGGTGCAGACTGCATACTCACGAGCTTATAGAGACGCCAGGGGGCCTTGGAAAATATGTTGCGGTAAAAAAGAAATCAAAAAATAACTTTAATAACATTTCTGTATGTGTGTCTGAGCCAGATGCTTATTTTCTTGGCAAAAATTTTTACCTTCCCATCGAAATAAAATATTTTATCAAATCTCCTTGGCGTGCCACGAACGGCGCAAATGACAACAAAGTTTTTGCAACGCGAGCTAAATTAAAAATCAAAGACAAAGCAAGAAGAGTTGAGGAAAAATACCTCAACTCTACACTCGCTTTTCAAAAATATAGCCACCCCTTCGTCCACGTGCACCCTATTGGTAAGCCAATTCTCATAAAAACACCGCGAGCTGAAAAAGTTGCCCTCGTTGTAAATTTTATACCACCCCCCGACCTAATTCAATATTGTGAGATGCGCAGAATTTGTATCATTTCCGCGTTTGATGAGCTTGAAAAGTTTGTTGATTTAATTCCAGAAAGCACAGGTATTAACAGGCAAAGAGTAAGAGCCGCGCTTATTAAAGAGAAAGAAAAACTGAATGATTCGCCTTTTGCAGGAAAGAAATTTTAAGAAGGTGATTTGTCTACTAATAATGAACCCAATAAAAGTCCGCTGCCCGAATTGCAACAGGGACAAGAATTTTCTCCCAATGACAGGCAACAAGGAAGCCTGGAGCACCGAATGCTTTTTCTGCGGGAAAAAATTTAAAATATGCCCGAAACGAGGGATGAGCAGAATACTTGGTTAAGACACGAGACACTGGACAAGGGACTCTTACATAATTTCGTCAAGAGGTATTTATGTCTGAGTTTCGTGTCTCGAATCTCTTTGTCGCGCATCTCACATTTATTCTGAATATTTCTCAAGCCCGCCTTTTATTCTCTCTTTTTTAATTTCCAGTTTTTCAACAAGGCTCTGCGCGACTTTTACCCCGACTATTTTAGCCAAAACATCCGGCTTTGATTTTTGAATATCTTCCACGTTTTTTATGCCTGCATCAAAAAGCCTTCTTGCCCTTACCCTGCCGATTCCGCTCATTCTTACCAATGACAGAAGCTCTTTCTTTATTCCGTATTTCAATCTCTTTCTCAGAACAATAATTTTTGTTTCAAGCTTCTCCCTGCCTAAAATTTTTCCTATTTCAGAAGTTGAGTAAAGAAGCCAGTCTGCAATATCCAGCTTAGTCCTTAAAGTCCCTGGCGGCATGTTGTATTTTTCAAGAATCTCGTCATCTGTCCTCTCATCCATCCAGTCAAGGAAAATCATTGTATTTTTAAATGCGCGCAGCAAATCTTCCTCCAAATCATATTTTTCAAACTGCTCAAAAACATCAAGCTCTTCTGAGCTTCTTATTTCAAGAAGCGGCCTCATTTCAGCAGTGTCAGAAAGTATTGTAAGCAGGACAACATCATCAATTTCCTCTTTTTTCAGCATTTCAATTAAATTGTGCGCTGTTAAAGGGTCAATATAGAGCTGTGCAACCCTTAAACCAAGTTTTGTGCACTTGAATTTATTATTTTCACCATAGTCAATGAATTCCCATTCAAAAAGCTGGTCTAAAATCCTGTCAATCATGCTTTCAAGGCCTTCCATGCTTTCATACTGGTAAGCATAGAAAGTTTTTTCAAAAAATCCATAAATCTCCTGCTTTGTTTTCTGAAACTGCGATAAATTCCCTAGAATGTGCATTCTTAAAATCGGCTCAACCCCTAACTTAGAAGTGATGTCCTCTGGCTTTCCGTCTATGTACAAATCCCAGAGCTGCTCAAACTCAGAATCTGTTTTTGCAATCAGGACCGCTTCCCCCTCGCTGTCATACTTCGGCCTTCCTGCCCTTCCGAACATCTGGTGAATTTCAAGAACCGGAATTGGCTCCTGGCCAAAAGTCCCGAATCTTTTGTAATCCCTTATTACAACGCGCTTTGCAGGCAGATTAACCCCTGCTGCCAATGTAGGTGTTGCACAGATTACTTTTATCAGGTTTTCCTTGAAATTTTTCTCAACAAGCTCCCTCTGCTTCGAGTGAAGGCCTGCATGATGAAAAGCAGTTCCCTGCCTCACGCAGTCAGCAAGCCTCGTGCACTGCCTTGTCGGCGAATCTAAAACATCAAGAATTTTCTGCGCAGTTTTCTGCAACTCCTTTTTTTCCTTTGTATCAAGAAGTTTGTAAATCTCAATGCCAGTTTTTTCAGCTTCGCTTTCAGCGCCCTTTCTTGTGTTTGTGAAAACAAGCGCCTGTGCCCCTTTCTTTACAATATCTGTTGCAATCAGGACTGAAGAATCTTTTTTGCCGTGATAATCCAATTTCAAATCCGGCTTTTCCATGAAATCAATCTCCCCATTAAGAAAAATTCCCCTGCTCAGCTTGACTGGTCTGAAATCGCTTTCAACCAGCTTCGCGCCCAGCCAGCCAGCGAGCTCGTCTGAATTATTTATTGTTGCAGAAAGCGCAAGTATCTGCGCCCCCAAATCTTTCAGCTGGGTTGCAACAATTTCAAGCGCAGGCCCCCTATTTGCAGAATCAATCAAATGAACCTCGTCAATTATTGCCAGCCCGATTTCCTTTACCCAGTCAGGGGAATGCCTCATCAAAGAGTCCATTTTTTCAATAGTCAAAATCAAAAGGTCAAAATTCCCGAGATTAGTGCCTTCTGAATCAAACTCGCCTGTTGAAATCCCTATTTTGCAGAATTCCGAATATTTTTCTTTGAAATCATGATACTTCTCTGAAGCAAG
>CAYNXO010000021.1:692-10290 GCA_964401205.1 Candidatus Undinarchaeota archaeon | reverse complement strand
GCTTAAGGAAGAAGTAGTAACAGCAGCAGACTGCATAAAGAGGGAGAAAAAAACACTTGTTGATATACTAGATCCGTCAAGAGACTTGCTTGGCCGCACAACCAATTTTGCGCACAGTGTTGAAAAGCTGAAAGACAAAGATATGAAAAAGAAAGGGAAGGAGGTGGCGGCAAAGGCAGAGGAAATTGGCAAACTGGCTGAGAAAGTTGATGAGAAGGTTTATGATATAAGAAGTTGCCTGCCACATGATGATGTACATGGAAAAACTCTTGACAAATTGCTTGAAGCATTGAACGGCATAAAACGAAAGCTCAGCTACATACACAACGCACTGAGCTGAAAACTTTTCAAAAACTATTTATAGATATTTAAGGATTCTTAACGAACTATGATCCCAGACCTTTTGCTGTTGGGCAGTGTTGACATGACAGCAGGATTAGTCTTGCTCAGCATGCGTGCTCCGCTTTATAAAATGCTTGTTTATTCAATTACTCCTGACATTGTGCTTTTGCTCGCAATCGCAGTAATTTTGAAAGGTGTCTATTCAATAGCTTACGGGGTGATAGCAAGCTAATGGCGCTATCTTCATTCCTGACAGTTGCACTTGTAGTGATTCTGGCAATTTCAGTCCTTTTTTTCACAAGAAACAAGATAGGCGCGATTATTTTTTCTGCGATTGACTTGATTGTCGGGCTGACTTTAATCGGCAGCAAAGAAATAGCGGCTTCGTTTCTTGTTTTGAATATTCCGCAGGCTTTTGTTTATTATCTTGGGATTGCAGTAACCATAAAAGGATTTTACTATCTGATTTTAAGCATGAGATAATTGCTTTGCAATTGCATCAGCCAATTCATCTACATCGGGATTTACAAAAACGCATTTCCTTGAATTTTTTCCAGCTTCTTTTAATCCGCCTGCATTTGTTGAAACTGCCTTTAATCCGCAGGCAAGCGCCTCTGCAAGCGCCATGCCATAGCCTTCTGAGCGCGAGGGCATTACAAATAGCTTTGATTCGTTCATCAGCTTTGCAATTTCTTCAGGGGTTTTCTCGCCGACAAAGCTTACTGCCGCGTTTTTTGGGCGCAGATTTCTGCTGAAACCAGAATCTGTTTCAGGGCCTGCAATTACCAGCTTGTATTTTGGGAAGCGGCTGCGGATTTCAAGAAAGGCCTTAAGAAGCAAATCAGTCCCTTTTGAATACTGAACAGCACCGGCATACAAAATCTGGTTTTTGCGCTTCAGGTGCATGTCCCTGAAAATTTTCCTGTTAATTTTGTTCGGCTTGAGCGCAATTTTTTTGTGGTCAAAGCCATGCTCAATTAATTCAGCTCCAAGCGATTTGCTCACAACGAAAACTTTTTCCGCATTTTTCAGGGCAATGCTGTTGAAAATCCTGTAAAACGGCTTTTTCATATTAACCAAAACATCGCTGCCGTGGCAGGTGACTGTGTAGGGGATTCCAAAAAAAAATTTTGAAACAGCTGCAATGAAGCCGAATGTCGTGAGATAGTGAGCATTAATTTCGGAAATTTCCTTCCTGTGCTTCAGGATTTTAAAAAACAACTGCGGGCAATTTTTGAAAAAAGAGCCGCGCTTGACCAGAATAAGGTTTTTTGAGCTTGTAGGCGATTCGCTTGTCCCGATAAAGAGGCTTCTGCCTTTGCTTGCCTCAAACTCCATTTTTGCCTGAAGTTCAACACCCCTGTATGGTGGCGGATACGGGCCTAAAATTGCCCTGAGTTTGGCCATGAGTAAGCATATTTAAATAACAGAGCTTATATTGTTTTTTAAAAACAGGCTAGATGCTGGAAGCTAGACGCTTGACGCATTGCTTAGTAGCGCATCTAGCATCAAGCATCGGGCATCTAGCGTAAAAAAAATATGAAAATCCTTGAGCGCTTTGATGACGGGAGTGTCATAGCCCTTCTGGAAATTGACAAGCTGCACGACCACGAGCAGATTAAGCAAAAGTACCAGAAGGAACTATGCGAGCAGATAAGGCGCGATGGCGAAGTAAAGTATCCGCTAATTGTTGACAAATATTCCAATGTTGTCCTTGACGGCCATCACAGGTTTTATTCCTTAAAAGACCTTGGCTGCAAATATGCGCCTGCGCATATTGTTGATTATTACGATCCGCACATTAAGGTTGAGCGGTGGTGCCCGCTTGTAAAAACAAGAAATGAGGTAAAGGCTGTTTTTAAGGCATTGTCAAAAAACGAATTTATTATTGAAGAAGTTGAAAACGAGGATGTGCTGAAAATTGTCCTGACACTGGAGCAGGCAAGCATCGGAATGATTGTTGAGAATGAGCACGAAGAATATTACATGGCTCACAAGGAAAACGCAAGTTATGATGATACGATGAAAATCATAAAAGACGCAATTGATATTGTAAGCAGGCAAAAAGAGCTTGATTATGTTGCTGATGAAAAGGAAATTATGACAAAGCTGAAGAGCAGGGAAGCGACAATGGCAATAATAACTCCGATAATGACAAAGAAGCGGGTTGTTGAAACTGCTGAGACAAAAACTCCTATGCCGCCAAAAAGCACAAGGCACGTAATGCCTGAGAAAAAATATTATCCTGTCCTGCTTGCTGACTTAATGCCGGAACAATAAAATCAATCCGAAAATTCTTTTAATTTTTTAATAAGCTCATTTCCCCTCATCCTTTTCAGCTTTCCTTTTGCGCATGAATATTCGCTGAACTTTTCTGTGTGGTCAGGCTTTATTCCATTGCCTGAAATGCATATTGGCACAGAGTCTGCTGTGTGGACTTTCTTTTCAACAGGGGTTGAATGGTCTGCTGTCAAAACTACTATTGAATCGCTAAGAATTCCCTTGAAAATTTCAAAAGCAGAGTCTATTTTCTCAATCATCTTTACCTTTCCCTCAAAATTCCCGTCATGGCCGAAATTGTCTGTTGCTTTTATGTTAACAAGGACGAAGTCATATTTTTCAAGAGAGTCAATTGCTGTGCTGAATTTTCCGTGAATGTTCGTGTCCTCGGTTCCTGTTGCCCCTTCTACCCTAAGAACATCAAGGCCGCAGAATTTTGCAACTCCTTTCACAAGCGCAACAGTTGCAATGCAGGCTCCTTTCAAATTATGCATCTCGTAGAAAGAGGGAACTTTCTTGTAAAGCCCTGCGCCCCTGAGCAAAATCATGTTTGCAGGCAGCTGCCTTTCCTTATTTAATTCAAGCTTGCTCAATTTTTCATAGCATTTTTTTGTGAAAAGGTTTACCGCAGCAGCGACTTTCTTGTTTCCTTTTGCTTTGAGAACTTTTACCCTTTCTTTATGTGGGTCTGTGTCAGAAACTTTTGATTTTGCACCGCGCAGGATTAAAGTTCCCCTGTGGTCAATAGTGTGCTTAAATACAAAATCAGTTCCGATGTCAATTTCATTAACAGCGTCTTCAAGCTCAGACAAATCCCCTCTTATTCTTCCTGCACGCCTGTCAATCACATTAAATTTTTTGTCAACAGTTGCAATGTTAGCGCGGAAAGCAACATCGCCTTCGTTTAATTTTAAGCCGGCGCCGATTGCTTCAAGAGGCCCCCTGCCGGGATAATGTTTTTTCAAATCATACCCGAAAAGGGAAAGATGGCCTGTGTCGCTGCCTGGGGCAACTCCTTTTTTCACAACATCCATTGTTCCGCTCTGGCCGACACTGCAGAACGAGTCAAAATTCGGGGTTTCGGCATATTCAAGCGGTGTCATTCCGCGCCTGCCGCGGATATCTGGCATTCCGTCGCAAACAACAAGGATGTATTTCATTTACTAGTGCCTGCTCAGCATTGTTGTTGCAGGAATTTCCTCCAAAAGCATTCCTTCCACAACAACAGGATTTAATTTGGCTAAAAGGGATTTGGCATACTCAAACTTTTGCTCTTTCTCTGCATAAATAGTGAAAAGAGGTTTTCCCGGGTCTGTTTCATGCCCGCCTTTGGCGTGAAGCAAAACTCCTGCTCCTTTGTCGTACGGAGCGCCGGCAGCTCTTGCAATAAGGGCTATTTCGTGGTTTTTTATTTTAGTAATGTATCCCTCTTTATCGGATTTGACAACGCACTTGTATTTTCCGACTCTCTTCTCAAGCTGCCTTACTGTAATATTTGGATTCCCGCCCTGTGCCTTGATTATTTCCTTGAATTTTTTCAGAGCAGACTTGTTTTCAAGGGCTTTAAGCGCCTTAGCAAAACCCTCGCCTTTTTTTGCGACTCCTCCCTGCTCCAAAAGAATTCCTGCAATTGAGCATGCCTTTTCAAGAATGGAATTGGGCTCCTTTGAGCCTTCCAGTATTCTTAATGCCTCTATGCCTTCAAGCACAGGGCCCATTGCATTGCCAACTGGCTGGCCGCCGTAGGTAATCGCGCACTCAACAGTCATGCCAAGCCTTCTTCCGAGCTCAATAAAATCAGATGCAAGCTTGTGCGCGAAATCAGTGTCAGGGACTTTTGTGCCGCCCATTGGAATGTCAATTACGACAAAGTTCGCGCCAACTGCAAATTTTTTGCTCATTACGCTTGCAAGCAAAAGCGGCCTTGGGTCCAGGCTTAATGGGTATTCAACATGAATAAGCAAATCATCAGCAGGGCTTAAGTCAACTGCACCTCCCCAGGCAATACATCCGCCTGTTTTGTTGACGATTCTGACAATATCCTTTATATCATGGCTGACAGGGGCAAAAACTTCCATCCTGTCTGCTGTGCCTGAAGGGTCTGTTATTGCCCTTGATGATGTCTTTGGGATTGTAAGCCCGTAAGAAGCTACTATTGGAACAACAATCAAAGTTGTTTTGTCCCCGGGAACCCCGCCAAGGGAGTGTTTGTCATAAACAGAGTTTGAAAATTTTAAAGACTGCCCTGCGGCAGTCATGGCCCTTGTCAGATGCTCAACTTCGTCCATTTCCATGCCATTCACAAACAATGCAGAAACAAACGCGCTTAAATCAATTGAGGAAAGATTCTTATTGACAATGTCAGAGACAATTGCCTTTATTTCATCGTCGCTCAGCTTCTCGCCTTTCAGCTTTTTCTTCACATATTCAACAGTTATCGGCCTGTGAAGAAGTTCTATATTAAGGAGGTCGCCTTTCTTAAGGCCAAGCTCTTTTTTTATTTTTGAAAAAATAGCTACCTGCCCTCTTTTTATAAAAGTGCCTGTTGTGTTGACAAACGCAGTTGTTGAGCCGTGCTTGCCTATGACCTTGACCCTGTCCTGCGCCCTTAAGCCAAGTTCGCGGGCATCTTCATTATTAAGTATTATCTCTGCCTCGCTGAAATCAATGTCAAACAGCTTTGCCTTTAGCATAATAGTTTGTTAAATGATGCGCATATATTATTCTTTTTCTATTCCTTCTTGATTACCTTGAGGCTCGCAGTCTGCTCGTTGTCGTTTTCGTTTGTCTCTGAAACCTTGTTTTCGTTATCGGCTTTTACCTTTATTGCATAAGTCCCTGCTGATTTCGGGGTGAAATCAGCTGAAAATTTAAATTCCTTGCCAGGCTCAAAGTCACCGCCGATTTCGCTGAGTACATTCGCTGATTCAAGGATCTGGACTTTAAAAACTCCGGTTTGCAGGCAGCCTGAATTTTTTACAATGGCTGCTATATTGACGGTGTCGCCTTCTTTTGCCTCCTTGAAATTGGGGTCATTGTTGAAGATTATGGAGTCAACAACAAGGTTTGGCTTTGAGTCCTTCACTGTTGAGGGGATTTTTGTAGAAAAAAAGCCGGTTGAGCTTATTGACATCTTCTTTTCCTTCAGCAGTATTTTTTCAGCAGGCACACCGCTGATTTCAAGGTAGGAAAGAGTTGGAGTCTTTGCCACAAACTCGTCAACATAATGGGCAGGGTAATCGCTGACATAGGCAGATATTGTTTTTATTTTACCATTGCAGCTGAAAGTCTCTGTCTTTTTTTTGTGCGACTGGTCCCAGCCAATGCTGAATTTGTGCTCGCAAACAGTGCTGCCAGTGACTGAAGAGCCAGAAACAATTATTTCGCTGCCAGTTGGAGTTTCACCGCCCCTTGTGACAGAAGCTGTTATTTCTCTAACATAAAATTCAGCAGGATAGTCATAAGCCACTATTGCCTGGTAGGAATAAGAGGCGCCTTCGCCTTTTGTTATGGTCACTCCACCGGCCTTATTAATTTGAAGAATCCCTGTTTTCTGCTCTGTTTTCATTTTAGGCAGGGCAGAGCCGTCATAATCCACATACTGCGAGATTAGCTTCCCGCTCTCATCAATTATTGAATTTTTCAGGCTGTCGTCAATTTTTACGGACGCGGCGCAGAAATTGTCCAAGTCATAGCCCTTTGCTGCCAGGGCATTCCGCGCTGCAATGTTAATCATGTTATTGTAAAAAATCTCTACCTCGCCGATTTTGCTTTCAAGGGAAATGAAGTTCTGGGCAAATTGAGACCTTGCCTGAGCTCCGCCGCCGACGCCAAGAAGCCCTGCTGATGAAACAGTCACAACTCCTGCGACAAGGAATGCAAGAGCTACGATTTCCAATTGAGCTTTTCTGTTTTTTAAGACTGCGGCCATGTGACTAAAACCACCTTTGTTTTTTTGCCAGCAGCAGGCAGGTACTGTATGTCAGCAAAAGTCTGCTCATTCACTGGCTCAATACCGCATTCAGATTCATGGCCAGTGCCTTTGTCTATGAAAAACTGATAGGTGTTTTCATCTAAGCTGCTTTTGAGCCAGCTGCATATTTTAGGGCTTATTTGATTTGCAAAATAATTTGAATATTTTTCACCGCTCGGGTGAATGGAACCAGGGCTTCCTGTTGCCAGGGAAATTATTGTTGAAAATTTTATGCCGTATTCATCTTCAGAGCTGAGCAGGGTTGATAGGTAACTCGTTGTTGAGAGCGCATATTCGCGCTCTGCAAATGGGGTTGCGCTTTGCTTTGTAACCTGGCCCTTAAGGACTACAAGATAAAAAAACGAAAAAACCCCGAGAATCAGTATAAGCCCAAGTGCAGCAATTCCCATTCCGATTTCTTCCTGTCCTTTCCTGTTTCTCAATCTTCTCATGCAATTAAATGAATTTGCCAGCGGCAATTGAAACTGTGTATTCGTCTATTGGTATGGAACTGCTAACGATGCTGATTGGCAATATTTCGCTTTTCGGGGTTTCTGAATTCAGCCCAGTAACCGAGTATAGAAAAACAGATTTGCCCCCGCCTTTTCCAAAAATTATTGCTTCATCTTTGCCCTTTCCGTCAAAATTGCCGCAGATTATGTAGTACTTGGAAATGCCAACTCCTGGCATGAACTCAATTTCTTTTAATTCAGGTTTAGTCAATGGAGTTTTCAGCAGATAGAGCTTGTTATCCATAGTTATAAAAAGCATGCCTAATTCCTTGCCTGAAAAGTTGCCAGCAGCAATAGCAGTTATCGGCAAATTTATGCCAGTGAGGGAGATGTCTTTTGTGTCGTAGCTTTTTTTATCAGGGTCAATGTTATAAAAGACTGTAATCCCTGTACCATCCTTCTTTGCAACTGCAATGTCTGTTTTTCCGTCCTTATCCTGGTCGAAATCGCCTGAAGCAAATACATAGCCGCCATTCAAAACATAGCCGCCGTGCAAAAGGAAATCCTTGTCAAACTCAGTTGCCTTGCTCTCGTACTTTGTAATTTTTGTTATCCTGTAAAGAGGAAGCTGAAGTTTATTTGAGTTATCAACACACCCAACAAACACAAAAAGATCTTCTTTTCCGCTGCTTTTGTCAAGAGTCATTGGAAAAATGTTTGCAACACCGCAAGTTAATCCTTCAAGGCCAAGGCCGCTGGCAATTTTAAACTCATCGGGGAAAATTTCCCATATCTCATTTTCTGTTGTTGCTGCAACAACCTCATTACCATTGCCGCGGAAATTGCCAACGGCAATTTGAGATATCTGCTTGCCCACAAGCTGTTCAGGTGTATATGGGTCAGAGACTTTTGGCTTTTGAGTGAGCAGCCCGGAAATGAAATGGATTTTAGATATTGTAGACAAACCAGCAGAAGCAACAACAGCCTGCTCGCCTGAGCCAAAAAGCGAGCATCCGCTGCCTGAGAAAGCACACAGGAAATTTGTCTGAAGCCCAGCAGCATAAATAAGCGCAACCATGAAAATAACTCCCATAATCAAAAAGATTATAAATGCCATTGGTGCTGAAACAGGGCCTGAATCACCTTTTGCTGACTTCAGAATTTTTTTCATAAAGGTACAATATACTCCTTTGAATAATAATCCATTCCTTCAGGGCTTATTCCAGCTTTCAGGGCATAAGCTGAAACGCCAATATCAGGAATTGAGCAGACAATTTCGCTGCTCTGCTTTGGCATTAGCGAGGCAGTAGTGGAAGGATTGCAGGAAACTTCTGCGCCTGGAATTGTGCTGCCTGATGTTTCATTTATAATCTTTGCTGAAATTGTGAAAAAAGAAGTGCAGGTCCCTGAGTTGAGCAGTGTAATTTTTACTTCCTTTCCTGATTTTGCAAATGCTGCAATTGCGTCTTTTGACGCAACTGAAACAGTTATTTTCCCATTATGCACCGCACCGCTTTTTTTGATTATGACTGGAAAAGACCGCTTGCCGAGTTCGCTGCAGGTTGAGGTGTCATAGCTTTTTATTTCGCCTTTTGAGCTGTCAGTGCTGTCCTCAACAGCAGCATTCCATATATAGGGGCCTTTTTTAACGCAGCTTTTTTTTGAATCCCCTATTTTTGACCAGTCAATTACCCACCTGTTAAAAAGGAAAAACGGGCTGCCTTTTGCAGGCGTGTATGCCTCTGTGTACAGCAGGCAGCTCGGTGAATTAACAACAGCATTTGCAATCAGCGAGATTGAGCTCAAGTCATCATTGAAATATGCCTCTGCTGCTATTTGATTCCCTGATTTGTAGATAAAATAGACAAAGCCAGCTGCTATTGCCACAACTATGACAAATATCAGCAGTTGTCCGGCAATGCCCTTGTTGTTTTTCATGTTTTTGAAAGTTATGCAACTTAATTTATTTCACAGTTATTACTGGCTTTAAGTTTGAATCATAAGTTTTTGCTATCTCTATTTTCTGGCCAGAACTGCAGGAAATTATTTTCGCTGAAGGAAGCGTGGCATCAGACTCGTAAGCATAGCTGTAAGAGGCAAACCCGCTGCCAAGCATAGACTGTATTCGGGCAGTTATCTTTGCGCTGTCAATAGTGTATTCAACATCGCTCGGGCATTCAGCTTCAAGTGTTACATCCCCTGCTGAAAGAGCAAGCACGTTAAAAGCCGCACCCAAATCCCTGGCAGCATTCTGCGCCCTTATATCTGCAAGAGCAACATTATTAAAAATATAAACAGCGCTTCCTGTTATGACAAGGAACAGCATTAGTTTTAGCAGGAAATTCAGAGCAGTTGAAACCTGTGCCTTGTTGTGCCTGAAATTTTTCACAGAAAGGGCTAGTTTTTATTTGATTAAATAATTAACTCTTGCAGCAGACCAGAAGCGCAGACTGACAGGAAAGGGAAGATTTGTCTTCATCTGGGCAGTCATTCACACAGCTGTATCCTGCAGTTTCGCATGGAGTGGTGCCACCCCCTCCGCCTCCTCCTC
>CAYNXO010000021.1:0-682 GCA_964401205.1 Candidatus Undinarchaeota archaeon | reverse complement strand
CAGTAGGTTTTGGAAATGCAATCGCCACCATAATTGCCACGGCAATTAGTGCCAGGGGGTCCGCCTCCGCCTCCGCCGCCACCGCCGCCGCCACTGCCAGAGCCGTCGCCAAAGCCGAGCTGATTAATGCTGCTGCTGATCAAATTGGAAATCGGGCCGAAAACCTTTCCTGTTGCACCGAGGAAAAAAGAGATTATTACAACTGCAACAAGAAGCAGAACCGCGATTATTACAACTGTGTTTAAAGCAAGCTCAATGCCTTTTTTTGATTTAATCACTTTGCCCGAACCCCCAGTAACACCCGCTTTGTGCATTACACTCATCTTTGGTTAAGTCCTTGCAGGCTGTTCCGCCAAGGCACTTCTGCTCAAGGTTTATTCCTGAAACCCCTTTTTCGCCCTGCTCTCCCAGATTAATTAAGGACTGGCCGCTTTTGCCAAAAGCTCCAAGGAAAAAGCCGATTATTACAATAACAACAAGCAGAACAAGCGCAATAATTGCAACTGTTCCAATAGCAAGTTCAATTCCTTTTTTGTTAGAAAAAAGTCTCATCAGTATTCTCTATGTGGGGCAGATATCACTTACATCAACATAGCTTGAGCAGGTATATGCAGTTTCCTGATTATCCTCGCCGGTTTTCCCGTCATTATTCCAGTCAACATCATAGCGGGAACTGCATAAT
>CAYNXO010000020.1:0-10366 GCA_964401205.1 Candidatus Undinarchaeota archaeon | reverse complement strand
GACTCTCTTTTGAGGCAAGCATGAAGAAATGAGGCGGGCACGCGATTTTCTACAGCATACAGGACTCACCGTTTGGGAAAAAGGAAAATATCCCGGACACGGCAAAGTGCGCTTCGCGCTTTGTTAACATAATAATGGCGCGTGTGAATAAAAAAGAGGATGTAAGGGAACTTGCAAAGCATTCAAGCGTTCCTGTGATAAATGCACTTGATGATTTTGCGCATCCATGCCAGATTCTTGCCGATTTGCAGACAATGAAGGAAAAAGGAAAGAATATGGAGAAAATGAAGCTGGCTTATTTCGGGGACGGCCACAACAATGTCACTTATGATTTAATGCGCGCGGCAGGACTAATCGGCTTTGAGATTGCAGTTGCATGCCCTTCTGGTAGTGAATATGCCCCTGAAAAGGAAGTAGTTGATGAAGGGATCCGTCTTGCAAAGAAATCAGGCGCTAAAATTACAATAACCCATGATGCAAAAGAAGCTGCAAGAAACGCTGATGTCCTTTACACAGACTCATGGATGTCCTATCACATACCAAAGGAAAAGGAAGCAGAGCGCGTTGAAATTTTCATGCCTTATCAGATAACAAAAGAAATTATGAAACTGGCAAAGCCAGACGCAATTTTTATGAATTGCCTTCCTGCAAGGCGCGGCTATGAGCAAACAGCAGAAGTAATAGACGGACCGCAGAGCATAGTTTTTGACCAGGCAGAAAACAGGCTTCATGCGCAGAAAGCACTAATGCTGTTTTTGCTCGGGAAAATCTGATTTTATGAAAAAAACACTTATTGTTGCGCTCGGAGGAAACGCCCTCATTGAGCCAGGGCAGGAAGGAACAGCATACGAACAAATGAGAAATTTGGCAGCCCCAATCGGGCAAATTGTTAGACTCTCCAAGAAATACAAAATAGTCATTACTCATGGAAACGGGCCACAAGTTGGAAACCTTTTACTCCAGCAGAGTTCCTGCAAGGAAGTTCCAGAAATGCCTCTTGAAATTCTCGTGGCGGAAACACAGGGGCAGATTGGGTATATGATAGAAAAAACACTTGACAATGAGTTTATGAAAGCTGGCGTGATGCACCCTCTCCTTTCCACACTCATAACTTATGTTCAGGTGGATGAAAAAGACCCTGCTTTTAAAAATCCAACAAAACCAATCGGACCTGCTTACAAAAACAAAAAACCTGGTTTCGTTAAAACTGCAAAAGGTTGGAGAAAAGTTGTCCCATCTCCAAAACCAATAAAGGTAGTTGGAGCTTATAAGATAAAGGAACTTTTGAAATCAGGCTTTATAGTTGTAACCTGCGGAGGGGGCGGGATTCCTGCAATAAAGAAGAAATTAGAATATAGGGGCATTGAGGCAGTCATTGACAAAGACCTTGCAAGTGCAAAACTTGCCGAGGAAATAGGCGCGAATATATTTTTAATTTTGACTGATGTTGAAAAAGTTGCAATTAATTACGGAAAGGCAAACCAAAAGAATTTGAGCCACATGAGCTTAAAAGAGGCAGAAAAATATTTGAAAGAAGGCCATTTCCCGCCAGGGAGCATGGGCCCAAAGATAGAGGCAACAATTAACTTTTTAAAAGCAGGCGGTGAGAAAGCAGTTATCTGCTCAATAGACAAAGCCGCGTTTGCACTAAAAGGAAAAGCAGGAACAACAATCACCCACTAGAACAGGATTTTTCCAAAAATAATCCACCTTATTATTGCAAAGTATATGTCCCCAAAATAAAGGCTGGCAACTAATGTTATTGGAAAAACCGGAATCAAGGGAATTCCCCATTTTATTTTGAATTCATTTTTCAGTTTTCCTGTATGGATGTATTTCTTTATCTGATCAATCTGGCCGATAGTCATTCCGTTTGGATCTTTTGCGTCAACAACTGTTTTATTTCCAACCTTTACGCTGTTTTGCGGCACATCAAACTCAACAAGTGTATCTGCCTTCACAATGCGGTACATGCAGTTCTTGTCAATTGCTTTCAAATATTTCATCAAGAACCAGAAAAACGGAATCAGGTACAATGCGTAAAAAAACTTCGAGAAGCTGCGGCCTATGAAATAAATTGTTATTATTGAAAGTACTCCAAGCAGAAGCTCATATTTGCCGAGCGAAGCCTTCAAATCAGTATAAACATTTTTATTTGAAAAAGCAAGCAGGAAAGAGTAGAGCAGTGAATAAGCGGCTGCAATAAAGAGGAAATTCGTAAGTATTGTCAGGAAAAATGGCCAGCTCACCGGCAAAACAGGGCTGAACTCAGGGTAAATTGTCGCAAACCCTATTCCAAGGACAACAAGCAGTTTCACATCAGCGCCGCCCCACTGCTGCGCGTAAAAGAACAGCAAGCCCAATCCCAAGAATCCCGCCCCTACTGCAAGAGCAAACCAGAAGTTGTATATGTTGTGCGTCTGATAGGCATAAACAAACCTAAGCACAATCATTGAAATTATAAGGCCGAATGAAATCCTGTTTGGGACTTCCCTTTTTTGTATATCAACATAGCTGGCAATGCTCATTCCACTAAGCGCAATTGCAAATGCAAGCAGTCCAGGGCTGACCATTTTTATCTGTGAAATTTGTTCAGCTTGTAGCTAATAGCTCGTAGCCAGTAGCGCTACAAGCTATCAGCTATTAGCTACCAGCTCGTTATTTATTTCCCCAATTATTAACCTTTCTGTCAAATAATATTTAAAATGCGAAACTTATTTATAAAAGGCGTGAAATACCTTATTTCCGAAGTTGGAGAAATATATGGCCGAATTGCCTTTAGCACCCCTTGAAAGAATCATAAAAAAAGCAGGAGCAGAGCGAGTCTCAGAGGATGCCAAGAGAAAAATGCAGGAAGTTCTTGAGGAATATGCAATTGAAGTTGCCTCAAAAGCAAACCAGTTTACAAAGCACGCAAAAAGAAAGACAATAACAAGAGAGGACATTGCACTTGCTGTAAAAGGAAAGAAATAATTTAAAATGTTTTTCCGCCCTGGTATTTTCCGTTGTATGCTTTTGCATCCCCTTTTACTTCTTCAAAAATTATCTGGCAGACTCTTGTCCCTTTTTCAAATTCAAAATCATATTTGCCGAGGTTTTTCATTCCAAAAGTCAGAACTCCATTGTAGCCAGGGTCAATAAAAGAGTGGAACTGATAAACCCCTGACCTTTGCAGTGTTGAACGCGGCAGCATTCTTGCGCACAACTCCAAAGGAATGTTTACTTTTTCAATTGTCTGGATAAGGACATACTCCCCGGGCTTAAGAACAAACTGTTTTTCATTCACTTCTTCAAGCTTTGGCAGGACTCTTTCAGAGACAGTGAGCCGCGCCCCGCTTTTCAGCCGGAATATTTTATCAATCCTCAAATCAACCCCCGCGCCCTCAATGTTTTCATCAAGATGGCCTTCAAGAAGTTTCTTTTCTTTTATCAGCTTTCTTATTTCACCGCTCCCGAGTATCATAGCTCTAAAATATAAACTCTGCCTAATAAATATACTCTTATGACAACCGCTTTGTTCGTAGGAAGATTCCAGCCGTTTCACAAAGGGCATCTTGCGGTAATAATGGAAATTCTAAAATCCTATGATAATATTATAATAGAGATAGGAAGCTCGCAGGAAAAAAACACCAGAGAAAACCCCTTTTCAGCTCCTGAAAGAATCCAGATGATAAAACTGGGGCTGAAGGAAGCTGGAATTGATTTGAAGAAATTTACTTTTGTAAAAATTCCGGACACTTTTGATGATATTGGGTGGGTTGAGAAGGCACTCAAAGCCGCAGGAAAGTTTGAGGCTGCATATACTAACAATGAATTGACGAAATACTGCTTCCAGTACAAAGGAGTTAAAACGCACGGCACATTGTATTTTGCGCCCTACAAAGGCGAATTAATCAGGCGAAAGATCGCAAAGGGCAAGCCCTGGGAAGATTCTGTCCAGAAATCCGTTTTTGAATACATTTTAAAGATAAAAGGCGACACGAGAATCAAGAAACTATCCAAGGGGAAAGTATAGTTAAATTTTTATATACGGCAAACATAGCATTTCTTGGCGAGGGGGACTAAAATGAAAAGCCAAATTCCTGTAAGAGATGTAATGACTTCAAAGGTAATTACGATTTCTCCAGACGAAACTCTTGAAGATGCTGCAAAACTTATGATTAAGCACGATATAGGCGGAGTGGTTGTTGAAATGAAAGGCGAGCCAGTTGGAATTGTTACTGAAAAAGACTTCACAATTGCAATTTCAAAAGGCAAAAATCCGCTTTCAACAAAAGTCAAGGACTCAATGTCCTCTCCTTTAATTACAATCGGCCCAGCCCAGAGCATTCTTGATGCAGCTCATTTAATGACAAAGAAAAAAGTCAGGAAGCTGCCTGTAAAGGACAAGGGGCAGCTGGTCGGGATAATTACTGCAGAGGATATTGTTAAAGTTGCTCCAAGGGAAATTGAGCTGCTCCTTGAACTTGCTGCAATAAAGAATGAAGACGTAAGGGAAGAAGCTGAACAATTCTCTGAAAAGGGCACAGAAGGCGAATGCGAAACCTGCGGAAATTACAGCGATTATTTATACAAGCTTGAAGACGGAACTTTTGTCTGCAGCGACTGCAGGGAATCAGATGAAAAAGAAGAGGAAGACGAGGAAGTCTAATATTTACCTTATAATATGAAAGTTAAAGAAGTTGCATTTACCAAAGCGCCATCTGTTTCTAAAAATGACCTTGCTACAAGGGCAAGAGCTTTGATGAGGCAGTATTCAGTAAGAGCTTTGCCTGTTTTTGACAATGATAAATTAACCGGAGTCATAACACGCTCCGACCTTGTCAAGATAACCTCAACAAAGTCAAACATAACAGTCGGCGGGCTTTTATGGAAACCTCTCCTCACAATAGATTCGGAAAGCGGCATTTTTGATGCGGCAAAAATTTTGCTAAAGGAGGATTTGAAGCAGATTCCAATACTGGAGAAAGGCAGGTATCTCGGCCTTGTAAGGGATGTTGATATCCTGCAGGCAATTCTTGACAGCAAAATAAAATCCAAAAAGAAAGCAGTAAGGGACATTATGACTTCCCGCGTAAAAATGACAACTCCTGATGAAAGCATATCAAAAATCTGGAGTTCAATCACAGAGCACTCCGCTTTTCCCGTTGTTCAGTCTGGAAAAATTATCGGGGTAATTTCAACAAGAGAACTGCTTGACTCAAAAAGCGCGCGCATTGAGCGCGAAAGCAAAACAATAAAACACCCAGCAAAAGTCGGGCATATTATGCGCATAATCATCGGCCAGGAGCACAAATTTATTGTCCCCCCAGATTCACCGATTGACAAGGCAATAAAGAAGATGCTTGACGAGAATTTAAGCATCCTGATGGTAGCAGAAAATGTCAAAAAGCTGATAGGAATTGTGACAAGAAAGGATTTATTAAAGGCTTATGTTTAGATGAAATAAATTAAAGCGGATTCGCGGACTCGATGACTCGCGTACTCGTACGAGTTCGCTAGTACGCTAGTCCGCTAGTCCGCTAGTCCGCTAGTCCGCGAGTACGCTGAACCAATTTAACAGGTTAAAATGGAAACAAGGCCAAAGACAAAACCAAAAATGAAAGCTTTTGCGCAGAAAGTGCGCAGCATGGATTTCGGACCCCGTGAATTTTCACACGAGCACTCAAAGAAACACGGCTCTGTGCTGAATATTTCCCACAGGGAAATAATCTCAACCCCAAAAACAGCTTCAATAAAGCATGCGGCAGATAAAATGGCAGCAAACCGGGTGAGGCGGCTGTTCATTACTGATGCAAAAAAGAAGCTTGAGGGCGTTGTAAGCGCAACAGACATTGTTGATTTCATCGGCGGCGGGGAACTGAACAAAATTGTGAAAAATAAGCATAATGGATTCCTTGAAATTGCCGCAAATGAGCATGTTCGCTTAATTATGTCTGAAAAAGTAAAATCAATTCCAGCAAACAGCTCAATGAAAGATGCGCTCATTAAAATGTACACGGAAAATGTAGGAGCTCTCCCGATTGTCGACAATGACAGGGTAGTCGGTGTTGTAACAGAGCGCGATTTTATTCCTCTTATTTCAAAATACTACTTTAATGCAAAAGTTTCTGATTACATGAGCAGGGAAGTTGTAACAGGAACAGACGGAATGACAATCGGAGATGTTGCAAAAGTCATGATCAGGAACGGCTTCAGAAGATTGCCGATAATACAGGAGGATGAGCTTGTCGGGATTGTTGCAACAATTGACATAGTGAGGGCATTTTCAGAGAATCCAAGGTCTGATTTGCTTGAAACCCAGATTTCAAAAATAATGAACCGGCCAATAACAATCTCCCCTGATGAATTAGTTTCAAACGCCGCTGACTTAATGGACAGGAGCAGCGTCGGCGGATTAACAGTTGTAAAAGGAAACAAGCTTGTCGGCGTCATTACTGAAAGGGATTTGCTAAAAGCAGTCTCTGTTTAATTAAAATTCGCAACCTATTTATAGCACATCATTGCCTAATATAGTGTCCTTCCCAATACAGGGTTACCCAGCCGAGGACGAGCTTACTCATTCCTTTGAAAACTGGGGGTTAGTATTGTGCAGGACACTTTAACTGAGTCACAAATCACAGAACTCAATTAAATCAGACACACCCGGTGCAAACCGTGCGGTGTGTTACTCTCAAAATCGGCCCAAGATATAGGTTCCCGATTTTGAGATCACGCAGAGAAATTCCATTAGGGAATTTTTCTCACATAAATAAAGTAAAATCACATCACAACATCATATCTCAATACGTACAAATTCATGCTCATTATTTTTTGAGCAACAGTAGTATAGGGTTTAGATGCTAAAATTTACTTTATTTTGCAAAATAAATTACTAAAGGTGATAATACATGGGAAAAATAGGATTATCAGCGACAAAATACATCATAAAGGCAAAGCTCACTGCAACAGGGGTTGTTGAGAAGCCGGATGTAATCGGAGCTGTTTTTGGGCAGACAGAAGGCCTGCTTGGAGAAGAATTAGAATTAAGAGAATTACAGAAGTCAGGAAGAATCGGAAGAATCGAAGTCAATGTAACTTCTGCCGAGGGAAAGTCAGAAGGGATTATTGAAATTCCCACTTCTTTGAACAAAGAGGACACTGCACTGATAGCAGCAGCCCTTGAAACAATTGAGCGCATCGGGCCCTGCGACGCAAAAATAGAGGTCCAGGCAGTTGAGGACGTAAGGACAACGAAGCGCGATTTTGTAATAGAGCGCGCAAAGTCAATTCTCGGCGACATGGGAAAAGTCACTCCTGAATCACAGGAGCTTACTGATATGGTAAAGGAAAAAGTAAGGCTCGCAGAGGTCGTTGAATTAGGCCCTGACAAGATTCCTGCTGGCCCTAATGCAGAAAAAGCTGCTGAGATAATTCTTGTTGAAGGCCGCGCAGATGTTGTGAATCTTGTAAAGCACGGAATTGGCAATGTAATCGGAGTCGGCGGAACTTCCATTCCGCACAGCATAAAAGACTTCTGTACAGGAAAGGAAGTAACGCTTTTTATTGACGGCGACAGGGGAGGGGATTTAATTCTAAGAGAAGTCCTCCAGATAACTGATGTTAACTATGTTGCTCGCGCACCAATTGGAAGGGAAGTTGAAGAGCTAACCGGAAAGGAAATCCTGAAAGCACTCAGGCTGAAAGTTCCAAAAGACGATGCTGTAAAGTCACTTGACCTGCAGATTACCCAAAGAGAAGAGACACAAAGGGAAAACAGAGCCACAAGAGAACGCGGATACAGCAGGGAAAGGAGAAGCTATTCAAGAGGCAGTGCTTCATCATACAGCGGAGGAGAGCGGCCTGCTTACACAAAAACAACCCTGCAATACAGGGATGAGTTTGAGCACCTTTCAAAAATGGCAAGCTCAATAATGGGAACAGGTCAAGTTGCTTTGCTCAAGCAGCACGGGACAAATTTCAAGGAAGTCGGAAGGGTTCCGAAAACAGACCTCTCTGATGTGCTGAAAAATATGCAGGAGGGAAAAGCAGAGGCGCTTGTTGTTGACGGTGAAATTGACCAGACTCTTGCAAACGAGGCAGCTGCAAAGGGAATCACTTACCTTATTGGCGGAAAAAAGCCGAGATTCCTCAAGAGAAAGCCAGGGCTTTATGTGCTTGAAACAGCTTACTTAAGAAGGGTTGTTGAGGAGCACCAGAAAGGAGCAGTGAAGTAAAATCCTAAAAAGCGGTGCATTTGTTGATGCTTTTTAGGCTCTTCAAATCGTCGCTTAATAATCAAATGACAAATAAAGGAGGTTGGAGCTATAATACAAAACATAGAGCTTACGCTCCGATTTGAAGATGTTCCCAGGAATGGGCGGGCTTGACCCGCGTGCGATAAAGAAAATGATGAAGCAGATGGGAATGGACATGGAAGATGTTCCTGCTGTTGAAGTCATAATCAAGCAGCCTGACGGAAAAGAGCTGAAGATAAAAAACCCGCAGGTGCAGAAAATGAAAGTTCCAGGCCAGGGAGAAAGCTATCAGGTAATGGGAACTGCGCACGAAAACACTGAAGTTGCTGCTGAAATTTCTGAAGAGGACATAAGCCTTGTTGCAGAACAGGCAAAAGTGCCAAACGCAAAGGCAAAAGAAGCTCTTGAGAAAAACAAAGGGGATATTGCGAAAGCTATTTTAAGTCTGCAAATCTAATAAGGAAAGCATATAAACTTTTTTCGTATTTTATTACCTAGCGGGAGCATGGCAACCTTTAATAAAGGTTGATCAAAAAGACTACATTGGGGTATGCTCGTTTCTTTGCTATAGTTGAACTCGCAACCCCCAAATAGGCTGGCTCGCACGCTTTGCGCGCTCGCAAATATGACCGGAATAATCTTAGTTGGCTTGCAATTCGGCGACGAAGGAAAAGGAAAAATCGTAGACTGCCTAGTTGAGCACTTGAATGTTGATTTAGTTGCCCGCTTTCAGGGCGGAAACAATGCAGGCCACACAGTTGTTGTTGGCAATGACAAATTCAAGCTGCATCATGTTCCAAGCGGAGTTATACAGAAAAAGCACTGCCTGCTCGGAAATGGGATGGTTATTGACCCCGGAGTTTTAATTGAAGAGATTAACGGCCTGAAGCAGAGGGGCATTGAGCCAAAACTGACAATAAGCCCCCTTGCCCACATCATAACAGAAAGGAACAAGGAGATTGATGCAAAGGACTCAAAAATCGGGACAACAAAGCGCGGAATAGGGCCTGCTTATGCTGACAAGATTTCCCGCACCGGATTGAGAATCGCTGACTTGAATTCAATCTATCCTGATTTTTACAAGGAGCTTTCAAAATACATAGGAGACGTTTCCCTAGAAATAAACAATGCCCTTGAAAAGAAAAAAACAGTTTTGTTTGAAGGCGCGCAGGGAACTCTGCTGGATATTGACTTTGGAACATATCCTTATGTAACTTCAAGCAATACAATTGCAGGCTCTGCCTGCACAGGAACAGGAGTCTCGCCAAAGAAAATTAATCTGATAATCGGCGTTGCAAAAGCATACACAACAAGAGTCGGCTCAGGGCCTTTCCCGACAGAGCTTTCTGATAAAACAGGGGAACTATTAAGAAAGCAGGGAGCTGAATTCGGGACAACAACAGGAAGGCCGCGAAGATGCGGATGGCTTGACTTGGTAATGCTTAATTATTCAATCCGCCTGAACGGGATTGATACTCTTGCTATTACAAAACTGGATGTTCTTTCAGGCCTGGACGAAATTAAAGTCTGCACAGCTTATGATTGCAAAGGAAAGATTTTGAAAGAGTTTCCGCCTGAGTTAAAAGTTTTGAGCGAGTGCAAGCCGGTTTACGAAACATTGAAAGGGTGGAAAGGGCTAAGCACAGATGAATGGCGCGATTCTGCAAAATGGCCGAAGGAAATTAAAAATTACGTTTCATTTATTGAAAAGCAAACAAAGACGCCGATATCCCTGATAAGCTTCGGGCCTGACAGGGAAGATACCTATATTAAGGAAAAAATTAAAATAAACTAAGCTCGACGCTAGATGCTTGACGCTGGACGCGGCATCAAGCTTTAAACGTCAAGCGTCAAGCTGAACCAATGATAAAGAAATATTATATTATCCGCTCAGGCAAAAACCCGAAGAACTCAAAAGACACAGAGCATGTTTTCACAGGTTCTTCCCCGCGGCAGGCAGCGCTGAAAGCTGCAAAGCGCGGCTTTAAGGAATTCATGTTCCGCGAAAGAGGGAAAAAGAACGCAGACAGCACAGTCACTATACATGTTTTCAAGGGAAGCTGGAAATGGGCCCAAAAAAGGGAAGGCCAGCCAGAATGGCTTCCTGAAAAAATAAAAATGCCTGTTGT
>CAYNXO010000019.1:3448-11864 GCA_964401205.1 Candidatus Undinarchaeota archaeon | reverse complement strand
CTTCAAGCTCTGTGCCAATTGTGTCTGTAAGGAAGCTTTTAATTGCATTTTCCAAATTTCCTCTCAAAAGTTCTTTTCCAATAATATGATTGTTCTGGCGCATGCCAAAGCGCTGCCCGCCAAAGAAATTTGGGATCCCGCCGAGCTTCTGTATTTCAGAAACGAATTTTTTAATCCTGCTGGAAAGCTCTTTTTCGCTTAAATCAAAATTCCTGATTAAAATTGTAAATCGATTGCCCCACAAATCACCAAGCTCAAGCTGTTTGTCTGAAGCGGAAAAATCGCCGATTGTGCAGTCTTTTATATTTACGCGGACCAATTGTTCAGGAGAAATTTTCCATGCAGAAATTCTCTGGCTGGTTAATGCGAATTTGTCTTTTGTGCCTGCGTAATGATATCTTTTTTTTGACGCCCCTGTTTTGTCTGCTATTTTCTTGAGCAAAATTGCCTGGTCCCAGTTTCGTTTTACCAGCGTAAAGCAAGTGTAGTCAGAACTGTTTTCAATTAAATCCGGCTTTGGTTTCAAGCTTGCAGCTTCGCCGTTCACTAAAATTTCCTGGACTACAAAATCCTCGGGGTTCTGCTTAATTATTCCGCCGATTCCA
This sequence comes from Candidatus Undinarchaeota archaeon, assembly GCA_964401205.1. GTDB lineage: Archaea > Undinarchaeota > Undinarchaeia > Undinarchaeales > Naiadarchaeaceae > CAYNXO01. The sequence continues at coordinate 11,259 of CAYNXO010000019.1, read as the reverse complement.
TCTGTTTGTGTCGCGAAATTAAAAATGCCTATTTTGGAAAAATCCATAATTAGTCCAGTAGTGGCAAGCTTCCTGTAATCTTGTCAATTAATTCTTCTTTTTCAGGGCCAATGCCGAGCGCTGTTATTGTGCCAGCAGGGATTTCAGTAAGGCCGGCATCTCTTATTAGAGCGCATGGCAAGCCGCGGCGTTTTGCCTTTTCGTAAAGCTCTTTGAGCTCTGTTTCTGACTTTGCAGTTAAGACAACTTTCTTTGCTCCCTCGCGCTCCCACCGGTCGTGCAAGAGCTTGCCTGCCTTCAAGTAGGAAGAAAGGGATGCATGCGCAACTTGCGCAGCAGTTTTCCCTGTGCTTAATTCCAAGTCCTCGCGCACAACAATGACTTGCTTGTATTCCATATGCAGTAACAATAAGGACAATAAGATTTATATTTAGTGTTTATGTAAGAATAGTTGATGAAAAAATTGCTGCTCATAGCCCTTTTGCTCATATTTGTCCTAGTCAGCGGATGTGTTGCAGTCCAGAAAAAAGAATCTGAAAAGGAAGCGCCTGAACTGGAAAATAAAACACCTGTTGTTGAACAGCAGAAAAACATTTCTGAAAATATCAGCAAAGAAGTAACTCAAACACTGAAACTTGAAAATGAACTGTATGTTGGAAACGGCAGGGCTTCTGCTATTGCTGAATATAACGGAAATCTATACATTGCTTACCAGAGATACGCGGGCTCAACAGATGACGTCTATTACGCAACTTATAACGGCGGGAGAATTTCTTCCGCAATAAATGCTGTGACTGGGGCTGTAAATGAGATAAATCCAAGCCTGACTGAGTTTAAGGGAAAGCTCTACCTGTTCTATACAAAAGTTGGCATCGGCTCCACTGGCTACAGCTCAAACATTTACTTCAAATCCTATAATGGCAGCGCATGGAATAGTGAAAACAAAGCGAATGATTTCGTAGATATTTGGTATCCGCACAACCAGACTGGAGTCGCATATGATGGCAAGCTGCTTCTTTTCTGGATGAAGGGCAGACCGAATGAGCGCGGCGCAATAGGAACACAGTATTTTGACGGAGGATTCTGGCTTGATGCTATAAAAGTGAGCGTGGAAAACGTAAATGAGAAGAACGGAAAGGTATTCGCAGAGGATAAGACAATTTACATGATTTATGAGGGTTTTGCAGGAAATGCAGAGAGCAGTCAGATTTACGCCAGGACTTACAATGGCAATGCATGGAGCGGAGCAGAGAAAATAAGCGGAGATATTCAAACTGCTTTCAAGAGCACCGGCGGAATTGTAAAGTACAACGACAAGATTTATGCAATATGGACTGCGGGCGATAGCATTTATGCCAGCATAAAGATAGGAAATGCCTGGGGCACGCCAATTAAGCTGCTTACCGGAAATGTTGATGAGCCAACAATTGCAGAATATGATGGAAAGCTCTACATGAGCTACACTAGAATAAAAGAAAGCGGGGCTTCGTTTGTTTACCTTGCTGAGCTAAAGGTTTAAAAACTATTTTTAAACAGGAGTTCGTATTCCAAGGCTTTTGTCTGTTTTCCTTATGCTCTTCAACGGGTCTTTCTCAAGCTGGAACATTGCCCTTATTGCATCAATATTTTCAGGCACAACATCTGCTTCCTGGTGTATTGCCTGGTAAAGGAAAACCTCATTGTCTTTGACTGTTATTGAGTCTTCCCAAACTATATTTTCATACAAGTCATTTCTGTATCTTCCAATCTCCCTTGCGTACTCCATAATTCCTGCTGTTGAATGTATTCCGTCCTTGGAGTGAAGCAGCTTTATGCGCGGTGTGTGCTCCAGCAAATCAATAATGTCCTTTGTTTCTGCACTCTTTCCAATTTCAACGCAAATCGCATGCAGGTGCATTATTGTTGTAGGAACTCTTATTGCAAGTGTTGTAATGTCTATTTGCGGCAGGACTGTCTGCACATCATGGCCGTGGTGGCTTGGAATAGTTATTGGGTCAGGGACAATTGCGTTTATCGGCCCTTTCTTGATTTCATGCGGGTCTGTTGCCCTTCTTGCAAGGAAAACCCGCGCCTTTTTAATTTTGAAACTCGTGTCAATTGCATTCAAAACCCTTACAAGGCCTGTTGTGTTGCAGGAAACGCATCTTATGTATTTTTTGCCAAGGGCGTTTGAGTAGTTTGCCTGTGCAACAAAGCTTGTTTCTGCGATTTCGGGTTCTTCTCCGCCTTCAAAAATCGCGTTTAATTTTTTAGGCAGGTAAAAGTTCTTCTTGTTTTCCGCAGGAGTCCCTTCTGGTGTTGCGTCAATGACAACATCAACTTTCCCGAGCAAATCGCGGACAGTCCCTTTTGCAGGAATGTTTGCTTTTGCAAACTTTTCCAGCCTGTCTTCGCCTGAAACATAAACATCAAAGCCTTTTTCAGCAGCAATCCTTGCCTCAAAGTCAGGTGTGTGTTTAACAACGCCTATTATTTTCATGTCGTCCTGCTTTGATGCTGCAAAAGCGACTCTTTTTCCTATTGTTCCATAGCCATTGATGCCAACTTTTACGGTCATTTTATCAACTCCTCTGAAGTTTTATTTTTTGGATCTCGAACGACAACACGAAACCAAAGATTTCGTGTGCATCAAGGAACATAGTTCCTTGGTGAGTGAGAGACGCTCGTTAGAGCGAATTTCTGCTTGTTTTTCTTTAAAGCCTCAATTGCGGGAAGCGGCTCTCCTGCGAGATATAGAATGCATGCCCCTCCTCCTGTGCTCACGTGCGAAATTTTTCCTTCAAGCCCAAGATTTATCACTGCTGTCGCAATGTGGCCGCCGCCGACAACAGTGTATGCACTTGAATCGGCAAGTGCTTTTACAAGCTCATTTGTGCCTTTCCCAAACTGCTTTAATTCAAACATTCCTGCTGGCCCGTTTGCAATCACTGTTTTTGCAGAGGTGATTTTTTGCTTGTAAAATTCTATTGTCTTTGAGCCTATGTCAGCGAGCCTGTATGGCTGCGGAAGCTCTGCAAGCAGAACTTCTGTTCTTTGGTTGTACTTGTCAACAGCCACGTCCTGCGGTATTATTATTTTGTCAGGGAAACGCTCAAGGAGCTTCTTTGATTTTTCAAGAAGCTTGTCATAGTCTTCTATGTATTCAAGCCCCCTTACCTCGTAGCCCTTTGCAACAACAAAAAGATTCCCTATAAGCCCGCAGGTAAGGACTTCATCAACAATTTTCCTTACAAGAAACTGCTCAATCACCTTTAATGAATCCTTTATCTTTGCCCCGCCTGTGAGAAATATTGAGGGCCTTTCCTTTGACTTGATTGCCTTGCCAAGCTTTTCAATCTCTTCCTGCAAAACCCTTCCGGCCATTGAGGGCATTACTTCTGTAAAGCCGACAAGCGAGGGCTGGGAGCGGTGGGCTGTTGCAAATGCGTCCTGCACAAAATAATCTGCAAGCGGCGCAAGAATCTTTACAAAAAGGGTTGTTGCCTGGGCATCAGCCGGCCTGACTAGATTTTCCTCGGCAAGAAATCTTACATTCTCAAGCAAAATGATTTCGCCTGGCTTCATCCCTTTTATGGCATCTCTTGCAGTCGGCCCGAGAATGTCTGCAACATATTTTACTTTTTTGCCAACATGCTTTGAGAGCCTTTCGGCGTGCTTTTCAAGTGTTGTGAATTCGTATTCATCGCCTGCCCTTCCCTGATGCGCAAGAACAACAACTTTTGCCCCTTTATCAGAAAGTTCCCTGATTGTTTTTGCATGCCGTATTATTCTGCGGTCATCCAAAAAGATGCCTGTCTGCGGGTCTATCGGGCAGTTCAAGTCAACTCTTACGAGTGCGGTTTTGCCTTTAAAGTCAAAGTCATCCATTGTGTAAAATTCATTTGCCATTTCTGTGAAATTGGTTCAGCTATGGGCATTGGGCTTTGAGCCTTGGGCGCTTGCCCACTGCTCACGGCTCATTGCTCATCGCCTTAATTTATTTCACCCCCTTTGCAATATCAAACAAAACCGCTTTTGGGTCTTTTGCCTTTACAAATGCGCTTGCAAGAAGAACTCCTTCAACCCCGAGCTTTTTTGCCTGCCTGCAGTCTGTTCCGCTGGAGATACCAGCACCGCATAGTATTTTAACTTTTTTATTTGCTTCATGTATATTTGAAACCGATTTTTTAATCAGTTCTGGCTGTGCTGTTGAAACTGAAATCCCGGTGCCGATGAGTTCAGGCGGCTCAATTGCAATGAAATCAGGATTAAGCAAGGCGAGCTCTTTTGCCTCTTCATCGTCCTTTGCGCAGGCAATGCTTTTGAGGCCTAATTTTCGCAGTTTGATGATTGCTTTTTCAATTTCTTCGGCCGGAATCCTGTGCTCTGAATGGTTCAATAAAGAGCCTTTTCCGCCATTCTGCAAAACGCTTTCTGCAAGAACATAGCCGGTTCCTGCGCCCGGCTCAATGTTGTCAATATGCTGGGCAAAGGTTTCAATTAGTTTTGAAGTCCTGAAAATGTCTGTTGCCTGAGGCGCAACTATTATTTTTACGCCAGTCTGCTGTGAAACCTCCTTTGCTATCTGGCTGAGTTTGATAGAGCCCTCTCCCATAGCTTCTTTGTATGTCTTAAAATTCAACACTATCAGTGCCATTATTCTCCCGATTGCTATACCCTTTTAGGCAGGCGGTATTTAAAACTTTATTGAAATTAATTTTAAAGTGGCTAGCACAATATTTATAAGCAGTTTGATTTAAAAAGAGGGAATTGTGGCTGAAACAAAATGCACTTCATGTGGAATCGAATTGCAGTCAGACAAGCTCAGTGTGGAGTTTGGCTGCCCGTCCTGCTTTGAAGTGAGAATAGGCAGATGCGGAAGATGCAAGAAATTAAGCAGGGAATATAAGTGCAGCTGCGGATTCATAGGTCCCTGAGTTTATTTTAAGGCAATGGGAAAGGTAATTTTAATTTACAGCATAAAGCCGGAAAGCCCTGAAACTAATCTGGATGGCATAATTGAGCAAATAAAAAAAATACCGCATTTTGACATATTGGAGATTAAGCCGTTCATGTTCGGAATGAACCAGATTTTTGCAACTTTTATCTTGGATGACAAGGTAAAGACAACAGGGCTTGAAGGAATAGAAAAAATGCTGAATGAACTGAAGAACATAAGCAGTGTAACCCAAGAGGCGATGACGCTGGCATAAGGTAATTATAATTGCTTGTTTTCTATTATTAGTAAACTATATTTGCGGTCAGGCGAAACCTATATATAAATTCGTTTCGCTACCCGCTCCCTACGGTCGCGGGGGTAGCCAAGTTTGGTCAAAGGCGCAAGATTCAGAGTCTTGTCTCCTAGCGAGTTCGTCGGTTCAAATCCGATCCCCCGCATCAGCTTTTTGCGCACGAAGCAAATCGTAGTTAGGAAGGGGCGCAAAAATGCTCTACGAGCACACAAAGGAACAGCTGTTCCTTTGTGCACACGAAACCTTTGGTTTCGTGTTGTCTACTCGCTAGCGCTCGTAGACCTGGGAAAACAATCTCGTGCGCTTACATTGAAATGCAAGTGCGGTGATGTGCCTGAGAAGATAGAATGAAATACGGAAAAGAGCAGACTAAAAATTTGCAAAAGGAACTTGAAAAGAAAAACTTAGACGCGGTTTTGCTGGCAAATTTAAGATTCGGGGCATTTGACCAGAATTTCTATTATTTTACAGGATGCCAGGATTTTGAAAGTTCTTTTTTGATTATTGGCCGGGATTTTGAAACGCTTATTGTGCCTTCTTTTGAGGTGCGCCGCGCGAAAGGGGAAAGCTGGATAAGGGAAGTTGTGCCTCTTGAAAAAAATATTCTTAAAAAAATTGCGAAAGAATTGAAAGGGATGAAAGTCGGGATTGATGAAAAGGCGCTTCAGCTTGGCCTTTACAGGAAACTCAGGAAAAACAAAATAAAAATGCAGAATTTTGCAGAAGGCCTTGAAAATCTGCGGATGTTAAAAACAAGCGAGGAAATTTCAAGAATAAAAAAAGCCTGCAAAATCACAAACAAACTTTATAAAAAAGTTAATTTCTCGAAAAGCGAAAATAAGATAGCAGCTGATTTGAGAATTGAATGCGAAAGGCTCGGGGCAAAGTTTTTTGACCCTATAATTGCTTTTGACAAAAATGCTGCTTATGCGCATGCAAAGCCGACAAATTCAAAAGGCAAAGAGGTTTTAATGGTTGATTTGAGCGCGATTTACAAGAATTATTACTCAGACATGACAAGAACTTTTGTTTTGAACTGGAAAAATTCTGAAATTAAAAAAGCTTATGAGGTTTGCAAAGAAGCGCAGGAAATGGCAATTGACAAAATAAAGCCAGGCGTAAAAGCAAGCTACATTGATAAAATTTGCCGCGATTATTTGAAAAAGAATGGTTATATTTTGGAGCATGCGACTGGGCATGGAATCGGGCTGGAAATACACGAGGAGCCTTCAATAAGCCCTAAATCAAAGGAAATTTTGAAAGAGGGTATGGTTTTTACAGTTGAACCGGGGATTTACTTAAAAAACAAATTCGGCGTCAGAATTGAAGACAATGTTTTAGTCACAAAGAACGGGTGCAAGATATTAAGCAAATGAAAATTTTGCAAAGAAGTTTTTATGAACAGCCGACTTTGAAAGTTGCAAAGGAATTGCTCGGAAAGACTTTGAAATACAAAGACAAAGAAGGCAGAATTGTTGAAACAGAAGCTTATTTGAAAAATGATTCTGCGTGCCACGCGAGCAGAGGAATGACTGAAAGGAACAAAATTATGTTCGGGCCTGCCGGGCACGCCTATGTCTATTTCACGTATGGAATGCACCACTGCTTTAATGCAGTTACTCAGCCAGAGGGAATTCCCGAGGCGGTTTTAATAAGGGCAGTTGAGCCAATTAAGGGCATTAAAAGAGAAACAAACGGGCCCGCAAAGCTTTGCAAGGCTTTTGGAATTGACAAAAAACTGAATGGAACGGATTTAACTAAAGGGAATTTTGTGATTTTGGATTCAAAAGAGAAGGTTAAAATAAGAAAAGCGACACGGATAGGGATACGGGAGAATGCAGACAAGCTTTGGAGATATTACATAAACGAAAATAAGTTTGTGAGCAGAAAATGAAAAAAGGGCCGCAGATTGTGATAATAGCAGATGTGCATCCTACTAACACACTGTTGATGATTGAAGCAGTCTCCAATGATCTATTGGAAATTTGGAACGCCGGGGCTGAGGAGAAGGAGATAAAAAAAATTGTTGAACAAATAAACATCGTGCTTGATTTTATCATAGGAGTTTTGGAAAAAGAAGTTGCTTACTTAAATAAATTTGAAGGGTGCAACGTGCTGGTTGAAAAAGCTGTGAAGGGGGAAGATTTGGAATCAATTTCAGAAGAGAGGCTGGAATTTTATGGCAATGAGCACAAGTCGCTTGTTTGGGGGGAATTTGCTGAAAAAATAAGAAAAGTGATAAAATTGTACAATGCTTATGCTAAAATATACAACAAGGCAAAGCCCCTTGAATTCAAAATTGCACGGGAAGTAGGAATAAAAGCGTTTAGAGGGGGATGGCTAAGGGGAGCTTTTAGGGAATGGCCTGCAATGCTAAGGCTATTGTCTGCTGCAAAAAAAGCTGTTAGCCATGGGCAGAATGTTCTCATAATAAGTGGTGCACACCATACAAAAAAATATGCAACTCTTCTGAAAGGATTTGGATACAAAATTGAAGAAGTTTTTTTCAAGGAAAGGGAGCAATTTGCTATACTGAGAAAAATAGGGGCTGAAATGCAGAGCCTGCGCAAAAAATACAAC